>DATHQG010000213.1:0-7518 GCA_035483075.1 Edaphobacter sp.
AACCTCGACGCCATGGGCGGCCGCGTCGTCCTCATCGACTTTTGGGCCACATGGTGCGGCCCCTGCAACGAGGAGCTCCCGCACGTGAAGAAGATCGCCAAAGAGTTCGCCGGCCAGCCTCTCGTCATCATCAGCATCAGCTGGGACTCCGACGAAACCAAGTGGAAGAACTTCATCAACAAGAATGAGATGACCTGGATCCAATACCGCGACGCCGATCACGTCCTCAGCAAGAACTTCGGTGTCGAAGCCATCCCCCACTACTTCACCATCGACTCCGACGGCGTCCTCACCTCCGAGATGATGGGCTCAGGCTCCGACGTCGAGGGCAAGCTCAAAAAACTAATTGCCAAGACAAAGGCCGCTGCCCCCGCACCGACAAACCAGGTCGGCAACTAGCCAAACCGCAAAAAGAAAACTCGCTATGGATGAAAAACGGGTCCTCCTCAAGCACTTTCTGGCGGCCCTCGCCTACCGCACTCAGAAAGCCCTCCGCGACGCCCCACCCGAGTTCGCGGACTTCCGCGCCGCGCCCCAGGTCCGCACGCCGCACGAACTCATCCGCCACATGGACAGCGTCCTCGGCTACTCCCGCACCTTCTTCCTCGGCAGCGCCTACCGTCCGCCAACATTCCCGGACTTCCCCGCCGCCATCGAGCACTTCCACGAGGTCCTCACCGACGTGGCCCGTCATATCGAAGTCGGCACCGAGCTTCACGGCATCACCCCCGAGGTTCTTCTGCAAGGCCCCTTCTCCGACGCGATGACGCACGCCGGCCAACTCGCCCTGCTGCGCCGCCTTTCCGGAAGCCCGGTCCCGCCCGAGAACTTCATCTTCGCCGACATCACCCCCAATAACCTTGGCCCCGATCAAGCACTACCTCGCAGCCCCGACAAAGACTGGCCCGAAAGACCATAGTCCCGTTCGACCCTTCCGCGGCCGGAAATTCGCTCCTCCTCCTCTAAACCGTTGCCGCCCCTAACTTGCAAAGCAGGACCCGCACGTTTAGCATCCAACCTAAGAAAGCCGGCCTGCTAAGCAGGTACTAGAACAACGCTGGTTGAACCAACATTCATTGAACAGGGGCCCGACTCGTATACATGGTTCGGTGTGCAGTCCTCCAGTCAGGAACGCCTAAAGAACCACGGTTAGGTCCCGCCGTCTTAGGACGGGTTCACCAGCGCTTCGATGTACGGCCCCGTGGGTCGGTCTTCTTGCATTAACGCCGGTCGGTCTTCTCGTTTTTCGTCCGCGCACCCAAGGCCCGAACCACTCTTAAGGCCTCAAAGCTCACAACCAGAGCTCACCGTTCTTCATGCATCCCTATCTTCTCCACTCCGGCCATCTCCTCCTTCCCACCTTCGGCGTCCTCGCCGCAGTGGGACTCATGGCCGCACTCAGCCTCAGCCTCCGCACCGCCGCCATCGTCGGCCTTGACCCCGACAAGCTCTGGAGCGCCGGCCTCGTCGCCCTCCTCTCTGCCTTCGTACTCTCCCGGCTCCTGCTAATCGTCGCCAACCCACGCAGCTTCATCGCCTATCCGGTCCTTCTGCTCACGCTGCCTTCGCTCAACGGCCTCGGTATCCTTCTCACCCTTCTCGCGACGACCATCTACCTCCGTCTCCGCCATCTCCCTCTGCTCGACACCCTCGACGCCTGGTCTCCCTGCGCGACCCTCGCCTGGGCCTTCCTCGCCCTCGGCCATCTCGCCGAAGGCACCGACGCCGGCCTCCCCACGACCCTCCCCTGGGGCATAGCCATCCCGCCGAGCACGACCCGCCTCCACCCAGTCGCGCTCTATGCCGCAATTGCCGCGACCGTCCTCACCATCGTTCTCCTCCGCCAACTCCCTAGCCGCCACCATCCCGGCAACACCCTCGCCCTCGCCCTGGCCGCCTCAGGCACCGCGCAATTCCTCCTGACCTTCTTCCGCCAACCGTTCCCCGACTCGGGCCTCCTCGACCCCATCCAGTGGATCGCCCTCGGCATGATCACTCTCGCCGGCATCGTCCTTCTCCTGCAACCTCGAAAGCTGGTCACCCATGCCGTCTAAGAACATGCTCCCCAAGGGCCAGCGCCGCCGCACCGTCCGTCCCGAGTACGTCGCCACCCGTGGCGTCGAAGAGGCCCTCCCACCCCCGGTCCCCGTCATCGACTTCGACGAGATCGAAGAAGACCCCGACGCCGCAAACGCGACCAACGTCCGCACCTTTACCGCCGACCCTGCCGCCGCGAACCTCCGCCTCGACCAATACCTCGCCCAGGCCCTCCCCGACATCTCCCGCGCCCGCGTCCAGCTCCTCATCGAAGCCGGCCAGGTCCGCGTAGACGGCCATCCAGCCAAACCGAAGCACAAGCTCCACGGCGGCGAATCCATCGAGATCGAAGGCTCCCCGCAACCCGCGCCTCTCCACGCTGTCGCCGAAGACATCCCCCTCGAGGTCCTCCACGAAGACCAGCACCTCGCCGTCATCAACAAGCCCGCCGGCATGATGGTCCACGCTGGCGCCGGCACCACTGACGACTCCCGCAACCGCGGCACCCTCGTCAACGCACTCCTCTTCCACTTCGCCAAGCTCTCCGACGTCGGGGGAGACCTACGCCCCGGAATCGTCCACCGCCTTGACAAGCTCACCAGCGGCCTCGTCCTCGTCGCCAAGGACGACAGCACCCATCGCAAGCTCGGCGAGATGTTCTCCCGCCGCCAGGTCGCCAAGACCTACCTCGCTCTCCTCCACGGCCACCTCAAAAAAGACGACACCACCGTCACCCTTCCGATCGCACGCGACCTCGTCCGCCGCACCCGCATGACCACCCGCCGCTCCGACGGCCGCACCGCCGTCTCACACTTTCACGTTCTCGAACGTCTCACCACCCCGTATGGTCCCTTCACCCTCGTCGAGGTCCGCATCGAAACCGGCCGCACTCACCAGATCCGCGTTCACGCCCAGTCCCTCGGCCACGCCGTCGTTGGCGACACTCTCTACGGCGCCCCCCACGCCATTCCCGGCCTCGACCCGGACCTCAACCTCGACCGCAACTTCCTCCATGCCGCTCACCTCTCCTTCACCCACCCTCAGACTCACAAGCCCCTCGACATCGACGCCCCCCTCCCTGCCCAACTGGAGACCTTCCTCAAAGCAATTCGCGCGAATTCACCCCCGATTGAGTAGAATTACCGGAGTGAACGTTTTGAATCGAACCAACCGTGCTTTGGGACCCCTAAGCTCCCTTTTCCTGCTCTCTCTGGTTGTCGCAGTCGCGCCTCTCTGCGCCCAAACCAGCACATCTCCTCTCGCCGACGCGCCCACCCCGCAGCCCGCTGCCCCGGCCACGTCGACACCCGCTACCCAGACACCCGCCGCGCAAACATCGGTCGTGTCCCAGCCAGCTGCGTCCCCCCAGTCGGCCCCGCAGACACCCGCGGCGTCCTCTGCGCTGCCCCCCACCATACCCCCCGCGCAGCAGCCTGGCACGCCGCCGCCCGCCAATCAGGACCAACCCACCGAGACCATCCGCGTCCAGGTCAACGAAGTCAATCTCATCTTCACCGTCACCGACAAGAAGGGCAAGTTCATTACCGGCCTCAAGCGTGAGAACTTCGGCCTCCTCGACGACGGCCGTCCTCCACTCGCCGTCCTCCGCTTCACCCAGCAGACCAATCTCCCCTTGCGCGTCGGCATCATGCTCGACACCAGCAGCTCCATCCGCCAGCGCTTCCAATTCGAGCAGGACTCCGCAATCGAGTTCCTCCTCCAGATCCTTCACCTCAACGACCGCGCCTTCGTCGAAGGCTTCGACATCCAGACCGATCTCGCGCAGGACTTCACCAACAACGTCGATCTCCTCAACCAGGGCATCCGCAAACTTCGGCCCGGCGGCGGCACCGCCCTCTTCGACGCGCTCTACAAGACCTGCAGGGACCAGATGCTCACCCTTAAGGAGACCGGCGCCGTACGCCGCGCCCTCATCCTCGTCTCCGACGGCGACGACAACTACAGCCGCGTCGAAGAGTCCGACGCCATCAAGATGTGCCAGCGCGCCGACACCATCGTCTACTCCATCAGCACCAACATCAGCCCCAGCAAAGACAAAGGTGACGATGTCCTCAAGGCCATCTCCGAGGCCACCGGCGGACAGGCCTTCTACCCCATCAAACTCGAAGACGTCGCCGTCGGCTTTCGCAACGTAGAAGAGGAGCTCCGCAGCCAGTACCACCTCGTCTACCGCCCGGCAAACCTTAAAATGGACGGCTCCTTCCGGACCATCTACCTCCAGGCCACAGACCCGCGTTACCACGTCCGCGCCCAGAAGGGCTACTTCGCCCCCCGCCCGGCCCAGTAGGTTTCTCGTTCTCTTCTCCTAACCTCAAAACCCGTCATTTCGACCGAAGCTGCTCACGCTTTTGTGAGCAGCGTAGTGGAGAAATCTGCTTCTCCACCTCGACCCGTCCCAAACGGACGCGCTGAACGGATCCCTTCGGTTCCCCGCCAAAATCTTCCCACCCGGCATAACTCTGCCTTAAAATCCGTGTCTAACACGAAAGAGGCCAAGATGACCAACCGTGTCCGCAAACTCCTCCTCCCTACTCTGCTCTCCGCCACGCTTGTTCTCGCATACGCCCAGCCCCCCGCCGGCACCCCCCCAGGACTGCAGGGCGCGCTGATGAACCTGGCAGACCAGCCCGCCACCCACACCTCCTTCAGCTTTGACCGCAGCGAGCTTCAGATTGCCCAGAACCTTCTCGCCTCAGGGGGGTTGGACGCAAACCACGCCGCCGCCGCCCTTACCGGCATCTCTGTCGATAACTACCGCTACCCCCACCCCGCCTTCTACACGCCTGAGACCATGGCATCAATCATCGCCGGCTATCACGCCGCCGGATGGAAGCACCTGGTCAACGCCAACCAGACCCCAGCCAACACGGCCCAGCCTCACGCCACCGTCACCGACCTCTGGCTCCACTTCGCCGGTCCCGACATCACCGGCATCACCGTCCTCAACCGCTCTCCCCGCGACATGAGCGTCATCCAGGTCACCTGCGAACTCCGCCCCCTCGATCTAGTCCACCTGAGCGGCCACTTCGGCATCCCCAAGGTCGACCCCAACGCCATCATGGTTCCCGCCCCCGACGGCAGGTAGGCACATCGCCGTATTTTGCTTTTGTCGTTGCTTCTGTTCTGTCATTTCCACGTCCAAGACCGTCTGGGTGCACCGTCCGCCGCGTTTTGCGAAGGGTGGGATGAAGACCTTTCGGCCGAAGGCTTTAGGTTCATAGCTCTACTATGAATCGCGCGGTGGAGAAATCCGCCTCTCCCCGCAACCCTCCCGAGCTACACTAACCCCGGATGTTCCGCCACCCCAAAATTCGGCTCTGGCAACTGCTGGCCGCCATCCTCGCGATCCTGGCCGTCCTCCTCCTTCCCCACCTCCCGAACCACGCCTCCGCCCTCTTCCTCCTCGTCCCCACCTTCCTCTTCCTCGAGCTGATCGCTTGCTCCGGCCCTTATCAGCCCCGCAAGCACCACGTTGTTGCACCGAACCACCAAATTAGATCCAGCCTCTTCCAGCGTCCTCCTCCCGCGCAAGCCTGATCGTCCCCGCAATCAGAAAACATCGTCGTCGCCACATTTGGCGCGCCGATTCACGTCTGCGCAACTCACCCACAAAGGGACGCCATGAACCTCGACCTCATCATTTACGGGGCCTTCCTAGCCTTTTTCGCGCTCTTCACCGCCATATTTCTTTTCCAGCGCCTCCGGTACCGCCGAAAAAAAGCCGTCAATCCGAACCACCGGGGCTTTTACCCCACCGCAGCCGCTCTCAGTCTCGCTCTCATCTCGCTCCACACGCTCGCCCAACCCGATCTCAGCCACGCTCTAGAGCAGCGCCAGACCCAAGCTGAAGACGAGGACGAAAATGGCGATCCCGACGATCCCGCCGCCCAACTCAATTGCCAGCTCAAACGCATCCGCAACGGAGAGGACATAGACACCCTCAAAGTCCCGCTCGGCAAACGAAACTAATGTCCGTCTCCACCTCTAAAGTCATGTCTCTTAGTTTAGGATCTGCTTTTGCTGCTGTCTTTTTGGTTGCCATTCCCGAAGGGAATCTGCTTCTCTACCTATGACTTGCAAATATTTTCCGCGTTTTCAGCCCAAAAATCGCATGTCAAGCCCCAAAGCCATCTAACTTTCTCAAATCAAAGAGAATACAGCTTGCAATTTAGTTAGGTTCAATCCGCTATACTTAAAACAGATAGAAAAAAGGAAGCAAAAAACAGAATAGAAAAAAGAAACAAAAAGCCCCGGGGATATATTCCTCTTGGGGCTTTACTTATTTGGAATGAAGACTTTACCCACATCACCGGAATCAAAACCCAGCAAAATCAAGACTTTACCGAACGTGCCAAACCCGAGGTCCAGCCCTAAATCAAATTAAATGAAGACTTTGCGCACATTTGGGCGGGGGAGGAGTCACTACCCATACTGCTCCACCCGCCGCAGCAGCTCCAGCTTCCGTTCCGGCGGCAGAAAGCTCGCCTCCACCGCATTCGCCGCCAGCTCCCGCATCTGCTCCAACGAAAACTCAAATCGCTCCTGCACCAGGACGTACTCCTCAAGCAAATTGCTGCCGAACATCGGCGGATCGTCCGAGTTGATCGTCACCATCAGCCCCGACTCGAAGTACATCTTCACCGGATGCTCATCAAAGTCTCTGCAACACCCCGTCCGGATGTTGCTCGTCACATTCAGCTCCAGCGGAATCTGCTTCTCCCCCAACACCTCCAGAAGCTCCGCATCGTGCTGCGCCGACAGCGCATGTCCCACTCGTTCCGCCCCGATATTCATCGCCGCCCAGATGCTCTCCGGCCCCATCGTCTCCCCCGCATGTGCCGTCAACCTCAGCCCGGCCTCCTTGGCCTCCGCATACGACTCACGAAAAAGGTCCGCACTGCCCTGCGCCTCGTCTCCACCAATCCCGATCCCCACGATGCTCGGATACAGCTTCCGCAGCTCCGCCGCCTTGCGAAACACCTTCGCCGCCTCCTCCGGGCCAAAGTGGCGCACCGCATCGATCAACCAATAAACCGTAGTCCCAAAGTCCTTCTCGCCCCGCACTCGCCCACGCTCGATGGCCTCAACATACGGCTCGACCTCGGCGTTCTTCCAGTAAAAGATAATCCCGAACGAGATATACACCTCAGCATGCACCACACCCTGCGCCGCCAGGTCTCGAATCATGTTGTAAGTAATCAATTCATAGTCGTCCGGCCCCTTCAACCGGGCCGAAACCGCCTTGAACGAGTCCATGAAACCCAAAAAGTTCTCGTAAACATAAAGTTTCTTGGCCGCCTCCGGAGTTAAGGGCTCCGCATCATGACGCTTACTCAACTCCAGCAGCGTCTCAGGTTGAATCGTGCCTTCAAGATGCAGATGCAGTTCGACCTTAGGCAGCCTGCGCAGCCAATCCACCACATCGATCTCAACGTCTTGTCTCGTCGGCTTCCGCGCCAT
>DATHQG010000214.1:0-10386 GCA_035483075.1 Edaphobacter sp.
TGTGGTAGTAGTTGGGCGACTGGCGTTCGAGGTTGGCGAAGATGTCGTTGCGCAGGTCGAACTCGATCTCGCGCGAGGCGCCGATGATGACCTGGCGGCAGATGTAAAGGAAGATCGCTGACAGAGCGGCGATGAGAAGCAGGCGGAGCGCGTGATAGAGCAGCTTGGACTCGGTGATGCCGTGCTGCATGTCGTCGATGGCGTGGCCGATGACGACGGGGAGGAGGACTTTAATGACGTTGTAGAGGACGATCGCGACCCCGCCCCAGGCGAGACTCTTCCAGTAACGCTTGAGGTAGGGTGCGAGCGGCCTTAGTTTGTCGAGCATGTCGATTCGTTTATGAGTCGTCGGTCTTTCGATCAGATGAAGTTAGAGACCTTGAGGATGCGGCGATGTCTCCGGCTTCGCAGGATCTGCGGGAGGCGGTGGGGTCGAGGGCTTGGCGCTGGGGTCTGTTGGCGGCGGTGTGGCCGGTTTGGCTGGGGTCGCTGAATCCTTGGGCGGCGCCGGCGGAGTCTTGGGCTGTGGCTTCTCGTCGCTCTGGCTAATCAGTTCGACGTCGAAGATCAACTCTGACTTAGGAGGAATCGCCCCACGAGCGGTCGTGCCGTAAGCGAGTTGGTAAGGAATGAAGAGGCGACGCTTGCCGCCTACGCGCATGCCGTCGAAGCCAGTGTCCCAGCCCGGAATGACCTGGTGCTGACCGTAGGCGATGTTGAGGGGCTCACCACGGTCGAGGGAGGAGTCGAACTTGGTGCCGTCGAGCAGGTAGCCGGTGTAGTGGATGGTGTACCACTTGTGCGGTGCGGCGAGCTCGCCGGTGCCGATCTTTGTGTCGACGTAGTCAAGGGAGATGATGGTGGGTTCAAGACCAAGGGTTTCGCGAAGGCCGGGGCCTTCGAGTGGAGAGACATACTGGAGCTTTACGGAGGGTTCGGAGACGATGGTGTAGAGCGGCTTGGCGCAGGGGGCTCCGGCAGGAAGAGCAGGAATCTTTGGGGAGAGTTCTGGAAGCTTGGAGCAGGCTGGAGCGGCGGTTGTAGCGGCAGGGTGCGCGGTGGTTGTGACCGCGCGGTGTGTTGCGGTCGTTGTTGCGGTTTTTGGTGGGGTGGTCGGGGCGGTTTGGGCGGTGGCGGCTGTGGTGAGTGCGGCCAGAAGGGCGATGGAGGAAAGCTTCACGATCATTGTGATTCCAGTTTAGGACGGTTTGGGTGTTTTTTGTGCGAATCGGACGTTAGTTTGTGACAAGCGTGGATAAAGGCTTTGGCTGGTGCGAATTTCCTGTTGGGACCAATGGTGGCCTTGCTGAAACGCATGTCCCAAGGGCCTGACGGGGGCCTCTGGATGTTTCCACCCCAGAGGACGTGACCATTTAGGTATATGGTTCCGGGTCCCAGAAGATGCTCTAATTCTCCTCTGCGAGGAGAAACATGCCGAAACGGCTTGCCATTACGATTGCGGGTGCGGTGTCGCTGGGGAGTTACGAGGCGGGTGTGCTGTATGAGGTGCTGGACGCGATTCATCAGCACAATTGCGTGCCGGGAACGCCGGACGAGGAGCGGATCGAGATTGATGTCCTGACGGGTGCGTCAGCTGGGGCGATGACGGCGGCGATCGTGGCGCAGAAGATGCTGTATGCGGCCGACGAGTTTCGTGATCCATATGACAATCCGCTCTATAACGTGTGGGTGAAGCAGATCAACCTGGTGGAGCTGCTGAATACAACGAATGGGGGATCGCCGGAGAGCGAGTCGCCGCTGCGATCGATCTTTTCGTCGAATATGGTGGAGCGGATTGCGGCGGGCTCGTTGACGGCACGGTATGCGTCTGGCGAGGTGCCGCCGCGGGTGACGCACATGGCTGCGGCCAAGTCGATCTCGCTGGGGATGACCCTGACCAATCTGAACGGTGTGGACTATGGGTACGACATGCAGCCGAATGGGAAGTATATCTATACGCAGCACGAAGACCAGTTGACGCGGGTGGTCTCAGTTGGCGGAACGGACCATAGGGAGATTTGGGAGGAGATACGGGACGCGTCGGTGGCTAGTGGGGCGTATCCGCTGGCGTTTCGAGCGAAGGAGCTTGAGCGCAAGAGGGCAGACTATACGAAGACCAATCTGGAACCGTGGACGGACGATCCATCGCGGTTCACGTATACGGACGGCGGCGTGTTACAGAACGAGCCGCTGGGCATGGCGAAGAAGCTAGTGAACGCGATCGATGGGCACTGGAACAACGAGAGCCGTTTCTATTTGTTTGTGTCGCCGCATGGGAAGAGTTCCAGAGCGGACTCGCACTTTCGCGAAGTGGATGCCGATTACTTTCACATGATGAAGCGGTTATCGAAGGTGCTGCTTGGCCAGTCGGAGTTTCAGGACTGGATTACCGCGGTCGAGATGAATGAGCAGATTGCGCTAATGGATGCGCGGGCCGCTGAGCTGGTGCAGGGGCTTAGCTCGGGCGAGTTGAAGAGCGGAAGTTTGAAACGTGTAGCAGACGGTCTGCTGAAGGTGTTGTTTCGACAGCCGAAGCACACCGGTAATGGAAACAGGCGTGTGGCGAAGATTGGGAAAGAGAGTTTAAGTGACGCGAGGCGGCGTATCGAGCACCAGTACAGAGACGAGATCGCGCTTCTGGGGGCGGGGACCTACAGCGCCGACGCGTTTCGAGATACGGTGCTGGCGTTCGAGACGGCGGCGAACCTGGGCGAGCGCGACTATATGCGGATCTATGGGATCGCGGTGTCGGAGGAGTTGCTGGCTGGGGCAGAGTTGTCGGCGTTTCTGGGGTTCTTCGATCAGCGTTATCGGGACCATGACTACGACCGAGGGCGGATGGTGGCGCGGGGCGTGCTAACCGATCCGCTGCTGAGCGAGCCGGGGGAGCTTGGGCCGATACGGTACTCGCCGACGCGGACGAACGCTATCGATACGAGCTTGAATGGGCTTTTGCTGAGTCACCTGTCGAGCGAGGAGCAAAAGGTGTTCCGCGATGGGATGAAGAAACGGGTGAGCGAGATGGTGCGGGACCTGATTGGGTTCTGGTCTTATCCGGCGGACGTGGTGGTGATCGATCCGCTTATGAATGCGATTCTGAATCATTTGTTCCGGGAGTAGGGGACTTGTTGTTGAAACAAACAGCAGGTCCCTCCACTCCGCTGCGCTCCGGTCGGGATGACAAATTATGTAACTTCAAAGATAAACATTAGGTGGGGGTGCGTAGGAGGAGGTAGGCGCCGGTGATGCCGAAGAGGATATCTGGAGTCCAGGCGGCGAGGACCGCGGGGAGGGTGTTGACGTTACCGAAGGATTCGAAGATGAGGGCGACGACCCAATAGGTGATGGCAAGACCGATCGCGGTGGCAATACCGGTGAGTGAGCCTTTTTTGCCCATCGAAAGGGCGAAGGGGATGGCGAGGACCGCCATGACCAGCGTGATGAGAGGGTAGGCGATCTTTTTGTCGAGCTGGACGTTGAGGCGTTTGGTGTCGAAGCCGGATTGTTTCAGGTCTGCGATGTAGTTGGAGAGCTCGTTGTAGCTCATCTCCTGCGAGGGGATGTACTCTTTCTTGAAGTAGCTGGGTTGCTCTTTGATCTCGGGGAAGGCGGCGACGGTGAAGGGTTGGTAGCTGGCGATGGTTTCGCCGGAGAAGGTCCGCTGCCAGCCGTTGTCGAAGACCCAGTTGTTAACCTGGGGGTCCCAGCGGGCAGAGGCGGCAAAAATGCGGCGCTGCAGGGTGAAGTTCGTGGGGTCGAATTCGAAGACGGTGAGGTTGGCGAACCTGTCGGTCTCGGCGTTGAAGTACTGGTAGTAGAAGATGCGGACGGGGTCACCGGCGTTGTTGGTCTGACCGGAGATCCACTGGCGGTCGGGACGGGAGAAGGTCTGGGTGGGCTTGTCTTTGATGACGGAGAGGAGTGCCTCCTGACGGCGGTTGGCGGCGGGGAGGTAGAACTCGTCGAAGGCGAAGAGGCCGGCGGAGATGAGGACGGTGACGACGAGGACGGGCGTGATGATGCGGTAGAGGCTGATGCCGCTGGACTTCATCGCGGTGAGTTCGGAGGTGCGATTGAGTGCGCCGAACGTGACGAGCACGGCGACGAGCGCGCAGAGAGGAGTAACGCTGTAGAGGATGTAGGGGACGAGGTTGATGAGGTACTCGCCTACGGTGACAAGCGGAGTGCGGTTGCGGAAGATCGGGCCGATGAGCTCGAAAAAGGTGAAGACGAGGAAGAGCGTGGTGAACGAGAAGAGGACGATGGCGAAGTTGGTGGCGTATTCGCGCATGACGTAGTCGTCGAGTAGCAGAGGGAACTGCATGCGAGAGACGCTGCGGAAGCGGCGGAGCAGAGTCGCGATGTCGTAGTTGGAGCGGCCGCCGGCGGATTGCTTGCCGTTGGCTAGACGAGAGGCGAGTTTGTTAAGGCGGTCGCCGATGGAGGAGAAGATGCTGAGAGCGATGCCGCCGCGGGACATTTGATAAAGAAGGATGGCGCCGGCGGCGGCGAAGAGGAGGTTGGCACCCCAGACGCCGAGGAAGGGTGAGAGCTTGCCGGACTGGGCGAAGGCGACGCCGACGTCGGAGAGGAAGTAGTAGATGAAGACGAGGACGATGGTGAGGACGAAGCCCGTGGATTTGCCGCCGCGTTTGGAGGAGATGCCCAGAGGGACGCCGACGAGCATTAGGACGAGGCAGGCGAAGGGGTAGGAGAAGCGCTTGTTGAACTCGATGCGGTAGATAGAGGCTTCGCGGCCGTTTGTGGAACTGAGAACCCTGCCGCGGCGCCAGAGCTCGGGGAGAGAGAGCGCGAGGATGGGGGTGTTGACGCGCCCGAGATGGGCGTCTTCAGGGGCTTCGGTCTCGATGGGAATGTCGGTGGTGGTGAAGGTTGAGATGTTGTATTGGTTCGGGTCGGTGGAGGAGGTGTCGTGCTGGCCTCCGTTGAGGAGATGGAGGCGGATGGTCTGGGCGTCGGGGCTGTTGGGGGTGCCGTTGACGACGACTGCCTCGGCGGCGGTGGTGATGTGGGGGTCGGCTGGCTCGGTGAGGTCGGCGAGGAAGACGTGGTGCCAGAGCGCGGCGCCGGCGGCAGGGGTTGCGTCCTGAATGTAGAGGACGCGGTCCTTGAACTCTTCGTAGAAGACGCGTGGTTGGACCTCGAAGGAGGCCTGGGAGGACTTGAGGGACTCGCCGAGGGAGATGAGACCGGCGGCGGCGCGGGGCGCGAGGTAGAGGGAGTTGAAGAGTCCGAGGCCGAGGGCGACGGCGGAGACGATGGAGACGATGCGGACGAAGTCGATTGCGCCCATGCCGGTGGCGCGCATGGCGGTGATCTCGCTGTCGGCGGCGAGGCGGGAGAGGCCCAAGAGGATGCCGACCAGGACGGCCATGGGAATGGTGACGACGAGGGCGTTGGGCAGGGTGTAGGCGATGATGCGGGCGACATCGGCGTAGGAGGCTGAGTCGCGTACGACGAACTCGAGGATCCTGCCAAGGTCGCGGGTGAAGATGATGAAGGTGAAGAGGGCCCCGCCGAGAAGGGCGTGCGATGTGACTTCGCGGAGGATGTAGCGTGTGAGGATGCGCATTTTGTTACTGCTTGATAAGGCTGGATCAAGTGTATCGCGGGCAGTGTTGGGGAATGTTTTTTGCGAGGCAACTCGGGGATGGATTCGGGAGTCCATCTTGATGGAACATTCGCTGAATGATGTGGCGGACCGGGTTCGAGCGGGGGTGGAAACATTTACCGGGAACAGGCAAAAGATCCGCAGAGGGCGTCAGAAATTTCTCTCAGCAACGGTAGTTTGCCGGAATTTTCTCCAAGCATGATCTTGCTGGTGGATGACGATCCGGACATTCGTGCGCTGACGCGGACTTTTCTGGAGCATGAGGGCTACAGCGTGTTCAGCTCTGGCGATGCGGAGCGTGCGGTGCAGATCTTTCGCAGCGTGCCTCAGATCGATCTTGTGGTGACGGACCTGTATATGCCCGGGCGGTCGGGCATGGAGCTGGGGCTGGAGTTGAAGGCGCTGCGGAGGGAGTTGCCGGTGCTGCTGATCTCGGGTGGCTCGCTCGATGGAGAACAAGAGGCGGGGCTGAAGACGGAAGGCTGGAGTTTTCTGGCGAAGCCGTTCCGTTTGACTGAGCTGCTGGCTACCGTGCACAGGATATTAGCTCCGGTGGAGGCGCGGAGGTGGCGGGAGGCGAAGCAGGGAGTGGGAGTGGAGAAGCTTTTGCCCGGGCGGGATTGATTTGTGTGTTTGAAGGCGACCCAGGCGCAAAAACAACAGCGGGCCCCGTTCGGTGATGGCAAAAGAAAAGCAAACGCAAAAGGGACTTGGAGTTATGGGTTGGCGAGGAAGCGGTAGCCGATGCCGCGGACGGTGACGAGGTGTTGGGGGTCGGAGGGGTCGTCTTCGATGTAGCGGCGGAGCCGGACGATGAAGTTGTCGATGGCGCGTGTGTCAGTGTCTTCGTGAACGCGCCAGACCTCTTCGAGGATTTGTTTGCGAGAGACGATTTGGCCTTCTCGCTCGGTGAAGTAGCGGAGGAGGTCAGCCTCCATGAGGGTGAGGTGCGTGGTGCGATTGGGGGCGACGAGTTCGAGTGTGTCGAAGCGGATAGTGCGATGGTTGAAGGTGTATTCGTCGCTTTGCTCGGCGAGTGCGGGGGGTGGGGTTTCAGGCGTTGCGGCGTTTTGCCAGGCGGTGCGGCGGAGGAGGGACTTGAGGCGGACGAGGAGAATATTGAGGTTGAAAGGCTTGGCGAGGTAGTCGTCGGCGCCGGCTTCTATGCCTTCGAGGACGTCTTCGGGACGGGAGCGGGCGGTGAGCATAAGGACGGGAGTGTATCGCTGGGCCTCACGGAGGGCCCGGACGATGGTGAAGCCGTCGGTGCCGGGAAGCATGCAGTCGAGGACGACGGCCGCGATGTTTTCTTCAGGGGCAAGCAGGTAGGCGAGGGCGGCGTCGCCGTCGGACTCGTGGCGGGTGCGGTAGCCCTCCGCTGTGAGGTTGAAGAGCAGGCCCTGGGCGAGGTGTTCCTCGTCTTCGACGACGACGATGAGGGGGGCGGTGGTTGATCCAGTCATGGGGTTTCCGATGTGTTTGGTCGATACTATTTGTAACGATGACAGTTACTTAATATTTTAGCCCCTCAGCAGAGGCCTGAGGAGGCTGCTGAGGCCGTTCCAGGCGATCTGGACACCGATACAGAACAGGATGAAGGCGACGACCCGAATGATTCCGTGGACTGTGGCGGGTGAGACGGCGAAGGCGATTTTGGGGGCGTAGGCGTAGCAGAGATAGACGCTGGCGCTGAGTACGATCGCGGAGGTGAACAGGCCTACATGCGCGAGGACCGTCTGGCTAATGGTAGATTGCGTAGCGTGGACGCTCAGCGTGAGCATAACGACGATGCAGCCGGGGCCGGCGGTGATGGGAAAGGTGAACGGATAGAAGGCTTTCCCCCGCAGTTCGTCTATCTCGGCCTCAGTTACCGCAGGGATGGCCGCTACCGAGGTCTTCTCCGGGTTGGGTGCGGGATCTCTCTGGTTCATCTCGGACCAGCCGATCATAGCGAGGACAATTCCGCCGGAGACCTGCATGATGGGCAGAGAGATGCCGAAGAAGGCGAGGAGGGAGGAGCCGACCAGTTCGATGACGGCGAAGAAGATGACGGTGTTGATGGCGATCCGTCGTGCGAGGGCGCGGTAAGTGTCGATGGGCGCGAGCCCGACGAGGGCGAGGAAGATCAGCGCGGAGCCGAGGGGGTTGATCAATGGAAGAAGCGCGCTGAAACCCAGAGCGAAATATTTCCAGATAAGCCACATAGGTTCACGAGGTAGGAGCTTGAGCAAGTTGGGACGCTAGAGGTGATTGTACGTGGGGGGCGGTTGGTGGCGGGACGATGGATTCGATTTGCTGGTTACGGTGCCGACGACGCTTCAGGGCCGGCCAGGGGGAGCGTGATGGTGATCGTGGCGCCGAGGCCAGGACCGGGGCTGGTGGC
This sequence comes from Edaphobacter sp., assembly GCA_035483075.1. Lineage (GTDB taxonomy): Bacteria > Acidobacteriota > Terriglobia > Terriglobales > Acidobacteriaceae > Edaphobacter. Next base: position 8,016 of record DATHQG010000214.1, read on the forward strand.
AGTGGCGTCGCCGCCGTGCTGGCGGGCGATGTTGCGGACCAGGAAGAGGCCGAGGCCGGTGCCCTTGATCTTCGCCATGGAGCGGCCGGGAACACGGTAGAAGCGGTTGAAGATGCGCTTGAATTGATTCGAGGGGAGGCCGACGCCGGTGTCCGTGATGGTGAGTTCGATCCAGGTATAGCGGGAGATGGCCAGCGAGCAGCGGACGTGGACGCCTTCGGGGGAGTACTTGACGGCGTTGTCGAGGACGTTGATGACGGCGGTGCGGAGGTCTTCGGCGATGCCCATCGTGTGGAGGCGGACGGCACCAGGAATGGGCTCGAGGACGATGCTGCCGGGGGGGAGATGGTGGCGTTGCAGGGTGATGGCGATGCAGTCTTCGACGAGGGCCCCGAGGTTGATGACGGTGCGGTTCTGCTGGCGGTGGCGCTGGCCAAGCTGCCCGGCTTTGAGGACCTGCTCGACGGTGGCGAGGAGCCGGTCGGAGTCGGAGAGCATGATCTTGTAGAACTCTTGTTTTTGTTCTTCCGATGTTGCCCGGCGCTGGAGGGTCTCGAGGTAGAGGCGGATGCTGGCGATGGGGGTCTTGAGCTCGTGAGTGACGGCGTTGAGGAAGGAGTCCTGCCGCTCGTTGCGACGGATCTCGCGGACGAGGAAGACGGTGTTGAGAACGACGCCGGCGATGAGGGCCATGAAGAGGATGATGCCGAGGATGGCGAAGGCGAGGGTGCGCTCGTTGAGGAGGATCCAGGCGCTTTGGGTGATGGCGAGACCAACGAGGAGAACGCCGAGGGTGATGAAGAAGGCGATGGCTCCGCGGCGTCGGGTGATGTTCATGGCTTGGTGGAAGTATAGCGGGGATTTTTGCAGAGATAGAGCTAAAGGCGAGATGCGGGGCCGAGAGTGTCGTGGTTGGTTCTGTGTGAGTGCGGCGTGGTAAAAGAAGAGAGCTCGATGAGCGGAGGAGACGGGATGAACCGACGCGAGGTATTGCAAGGAACTGTGGCGGCGCTGGTGCTTTCGGCGGCTAGCGGGCTTGAGGCCCAGAGTGGCGGAGCAAAGTCGGACGTGGTGTATGAACTGCGGATATATCACGCGAACGAAGGTAAGCTCGATGCGCTGCTCGCACGGTTTCGCGACCATACGATTGCGATCTTTAACCGGCATGGGCTGAAGAGTATTGCTTACTGGACTCCGACTGATGAGCCGCTGAAGGGTAGGACGCTGATTTACATTCTGGAGCATCCGAGCCGCGAGGCCGCGACGGCGAACTGGAAGAGCTTCCATGACGACCCGGAGTGGGTGAAGGTGTCGACGGCGTCGGAGGCGAACGGAAAGCTAGTGGAGAAGGTCGACTCGACCTATATGAAGCTGACCGATTTTTCTCCGGCGACCTAAAGCGGGCCAAATCATAGGAGCCACTTTAAAAGTGGCTCCTGTTGGTGATGGATTAGCGGACACGGAATTCGGCGCGGCAGCCTTTATCGACCCACAGTCCGCGGTTGTCGACGCCCCAAGTTTGGCCCTGGACGCAGGCCGAGCCGCTGATCTGCCTGCTTAACTGGATGTTGCGGCGGCCTCCGGTGTCACACCAGTTTCTGCGCCCGTCGTTTGAGGAGCAGGTGATGATCTGCGGCTGCGGGGGCGGCGGTGGACCGTATCCACCACGGCCTATGGAAAAATCAGCGCGGCAGCCTTTGTCGACCCAAAGGCCGCGGTTGTCGATGCCCCACGTCTGGCCCTGGATGCAGGGCGAGCCACTGATCTGACGGACCAGCCGGACATCGCGGTTGTTGCCTATCGCGCACCAGTTTCTGCGGCCATCATTGGAGGAGCAATTAATGGTTTGCTGCGGGGGTGGCGGAGGTGGTCCAGGGCGGCCAATGACGAACTCGGCGCGGCAGCCTTTGTCGACCCAAAGCCCGCGGTTGTCGATGCCCCATGTGTTGTCGCGGATGCAGGCTGAGCCGCTGATCTGGCGGACAAGTTGGACATCGCGGGCGGTTCCTATGGCGCACCAGTTTCTGCGGCCGTCATTGGAGGAGCAGGTGATCTTCGCTCCATAGCCGGGCTGCGCGTGTGCGGTAGAGGGCACAGCGAAAGAGGCGCCGAGAATTGAGGCCGCAATTAGAAGAAGCTTCGGTGTGCGTGTCATCTTGCTCTTTTCGAGATGAAAATCTGCGCTGGATTTGAAGGGCTTCCTGGTTGCAGATGAAGATATTCGGGCGAGGGTTGCTTGCCGAGGAGATTTGCGGTCGTTGGCAGGTAAAAATGGCCGTCTCCTTTGCAGGTGACGGCCATTTGCGTGTTGCTGGTGCCGGCGGGTTAGAGCACGCCAGCGGGTTTCGGGTTCTTGGGGTCGAATTTTGCG
>DATHQG010000215.1:0-9935 GCA_035483075.1 Edaphobacter sp.
GGCCGGCATCTACAAAAAGGTGGGATGGCATACGCATTTCTTGCTAAATGAATAATTTCGCCTAAGATTGGCGTGATTTGGCGTGGCGGTTTTTCAGCGTTCTCTTCGTAAGTTATTGATTTGATGGTGGGCACAGCAGGATTCGAACCTACGACTTCCACCGTGTGAAGGTGGCACTCTACCGCTGAGTTATGCGCCCCTGAGCTGTCGTTGAAGGCCCTGTTGGCCCGGCACTCTAAGCTGTTGGTCAAGAATAACATCACTCGCGGTGCCTATCAAACCGGCGTCGGGCCGGTGGACAGCATACTTGAAGGGTGGCCGCAAGTCGTTGAAGACACCCTTGGTACAGGCGTTCGTTGGCGTTACAATCAGGCGAGCAGGATGTCCGCACCCCCTCCAAATTCCGGTCGTCCTGACCCCCCAACAGGCCGCAAGGATCCAAGCCCCGTGTCGGGCGACGAGTTTCCCACGGAAATCGACGAAAAAGCGCAACCCGAGGGTGAAGACGGGGTTATGGATGATATGGCTACGCTGGCGATCAATCCGCGACTCCTCGAAAACCTGCAGGCAGCCGGGATCCACCACGCAGCGGGCGACTTCGGGCAGATGGACGACGCCACCATCATGTTGGAGCTTAGCAGCGGCAACATGGCGGGCTTCGACTACCTGATCCAGAAGTATAGGAAGCCGATAATCCACTTTATGTATCGGATGGTGCATAACCAGGCGGTGGCCGAAGAGCTGACGCAGGAGGTGTTCCTCAGGGTGTACCGGTCGCGTGAGACTTACCGCGCGGAGGCCCGGTTCAGTACATGGCTGTACCGGATCGCGACCAACCTGGGAGTGAACTATGCGCGGGACAACCGGCACGAACGGATGGCTTCGACCGTCTATCTGGATGAAGCCGACTCCGAGACGGGCACGACGCCGGACGTAGCGGACACAACTCCTGGCGCCGAGGCGAATATGCTGCGCCGGGAGCGGATGAACGCGATTCGTGAGCACGTGATGGCCCTCCCTGAGCGGCAACGAATGGCTGTGCTGATGCACAAGTACGAAGGGATGGACTACAAACAGATCGGCGACGTGCTGAAGCTGAGTGAGTCCGCCACGAAATCTCTGCTGTTTCGCGCTTACCAGACACTGCGCGAAAAATTGAAAGCGTTTATTTAGGCCGATTAAAATGCATGCGCGCAATGCTTTACAGGACGCGAATGAAGCAAAAGAAGCTGGGAAGGGTCATTATGAACTGCAAAGACTGCCAATCCGTTTTCCTCGACCTGCTGCTGGGTTCGAGTGCGCCTGCGAATGCCGCCGCGCGAAGCCACATCGAGTCCTGCCCTGAGTGCAAACAGGAGTTCAAGTCGCTTGAGGCAACGTTCGCGCTGCTCGACACGTGGAAGGCGCCGGAGCCGTCGCCGTACTTCGATCAGAAGCTGGCGGTGCGTCTGCGGGAAGAGCAGGCACTTGCGCCGGCGGGGTGGTTCGAGCGGCTGAAGAGCAGGCTGATGTTCAATACCGGCAGACAGTTTCGGCCTGCAATGGCTGGTGTTCTCGCGCTGGTGCTTGTAGTTGGGGGCGGTACGTTTGCCGACGTCTCTGGCTTCCTTCACCCGAAGCCGGAGACCTCGGCCGCGGTGCAGGACCTGCAGATCCTTGATAAGAACGACCAGGCGCTACAGACGATGGACCAACTCCTGCAGGAAGATGCCTCGGCCGATGACACGGCCTCTCCTCCCAGCAGCTAGCCCTCGAAGAAATATGTGATATACCGACAATTAATAATTTCGAAGGGGGCAAAACGCAGTAAGCTGCTGTAACAGAACAGCTTTACCCGAGATTGACGGGCCCTTTCCGGCCGAACACCATGACATTTCAACTCCACTTGCGGCGCTTCTTAAGACCAGCTCTCGCTGCCGTGTTGCTGTCGGCAGCAACGGCCATGGTTGCGGCCCAGCCTGCGTCCATGCGGAGGGCGGGACAGGTGGGAGGGCACCCAGCGATGAACGCGCCGCGCCAGGGTCCAAAGCAGAATGGCCAAAAGGAGAACCAGGAACACCTGGCCCAGTGGATGGATCGCCATAGCAACCTTCCGCTGGCGGACCAGCAGCGCGCGCTTGAGAACGAACCGGGCTTCCGCGATCTTCCGGCACAGACGCAACAGCGCCTGCGCGACCACCTCACTCAGTTGAATAACATGACGCCTGAGCAGCGCCGGCGCATCCTTGCGCGCACCGAAGAGATCGAGCACCTCACTCCGACGCAGCGGCAGCAGTGGCGGGGCGCGATGGAGCAATACAAAGGACTTCCCGAGGACCGCCGCCGCATGGTGGCCCGCGCCTTCCGCGATCTGCGCGAGATGCCGCCGCAGCAGCGCCAGGCCCTCATGAACGAGGCCCGTTTCCGCAGCCAGTTCTCCGATCAGGAGCGCAACACGCTCTCCAGTCTGCTCGCAGTCGAACCCTACATTCCTGTCCAGCACCCGAACGATGCGCCTTCCGTCGGAAAGTAAAGAACTCACTTCGTAACAAGAGAGATAGCCGCCCGAAGGCGGCTATTTTTGTTGCGGGGAGGGGATGGGGCTACGAAGGAAGAACACCGCTTGCTTTTTGGCCCAGCGTCAAGAGACTACTTCGGACGGATACGATCAAGCCAGTCGGAGGTGCGGCGAAATGATCGCAAAGTTTTGGCAATCCGGTGAATCTCCTGAACGGTCTTCTTCCCCCTTAGTGGTTGTAGTGTGCACGTCTGCGGGCCGGGTGCCTATACAACTTTCGATGGACACTTGCACGCTTTCCGCCGGGCGATTGAATTCCTTGACCTCGCGCTCTATCCTGGCCTACCCTGAATCTATGCCTACGCAGCATACCTTCTGTTGTTGTCGCCGCTCCCCGCTGGCCTATACAGAGGCGTGTCACAACCGCTAAGCAAGCGGTATCTGCTCGCAATCCTGAACTGCACAATTACAAAAAAGAATCGAGCCATTCATGAAGCTCTTCGTCAGCCTTCTTCTGCTCAGCGCATCCGCTATCGCACAAAGCACCATTGCGGGAACATGGGAGGGTAACGCGACCGTGCACGGACAGCAGGTCCCGGTCCGACTTGAGATCATCGGTAGCGGCAGCGACCTTCACGCTGCGTTGCTCAACGGGCCGGAGAGTAGCCCTGCTTCCAGCGTCGTCTTCAGCGGCAACCATCTCCTGCTCACCTTCAACTACTACGCCAGGACGCTGGATGCGACGCTTTCCGATGGCCAACTCACCGGTTCCTTCGGCACCACCTCGACGCGCTACCCTGTCAGCTTGAGCTTGCATACCAGCGTCTCCGGCTCCGTCGGACCAGTTTCTCAGGACATTCGCGGTGACTGGGAGATAGCCGTCAAATCGGCCAAGGGCGAGTCTGCGTGGCAGCTTCGTGTAGAGCCCGTACCTCACTCCCAGGACGTCAAAGCGGTGATTCAGCGCATCGATGGTGACACAGGCTCTCTCTATGGGCGTTGGACGGGCCAGGCCTACAGAATCAGCCACTTTACTGCAGCTGGCCCCGCGCTCTACGCGCTGACTCCGCAGGCAGATGGAACTCTGCTGGTTTCGAACCTGCTCCGCGCGGACGTGAACGATCAGCAAAATCTGGTTGCGCGACGGCCCGCGCAGGCCCGTGCGGCGAAGCTTGTGGGGCCGACAGATCCTACGCAGCAGACCACCGTCAAAGACCCCTCTGCGCGTTTCAAGTTCAGCTTCCCTGACCTGAACGGCAAGTTGGTTTCGAACACCGATCCGCAGTTTGACGGCAAGGTGGTTATCGTTGCGATTGGCGGCTCGTGGTGCCCGAACTGCCATGATGAGGCGCCGTTTCTGGAGAGCCTGTATAAGCAGTTTCATGGCCGTGGATTGGAGATTGTAGCCCTGTCGTTTGAGGAGGCGGACCAGTTGAAAGACCCAAGCAGGCTGCGGGCTTTCATTGCGCGATATGGGCTTACTTACACCGTTCTGGTGGCGGGTGAGACGGAGCAGTTGAATGAGAAGGTGCCGCAGGCGGTGAATCTGAACTGCTGGCCTACTTCTTTCTTTTTGGGACGGGACGGGCGGGTGCGGGAGGTCCATGCTGGGTTTGCGGGGCCGGCCAATCCTGCGGCCCATGAGGCCCTGACGCGGGAGGTCACCGCGCTGGTCGAGCAGCTGCTCGCGGAGCCGGTACCGAGTCAGACGGCCTCGCGGTAGGTGCAATTTTCAGAAAAAATTTGGCCCTGGAGGTTTCCGGGGTTTTTGTTGTTTTGCTGGGTTTTTGAGGGGTGTTTTGGAAAAAGTGGGTGGTTGAAGGTGGTTTTTTGATGGTAAGAACGTGGTGAATTGCGTGGTGAATGTGGTGAGAAAACTGCATTTGTGCGGGCGCTACGAATTTGCCACTTTTCTGGACTTTATTTTTGTGCATTCCCGAAATGGGACGCTGGCGGACGCAGAAAAGCAGATTTCTCCACTGCGCTGCTCACAAAAGCGTGAGCAGCTCCGGTCGAAATGACAATTCACAAGGGGCCTAGTTATGACGATTCACAGGGGGGACTAGTTCTTGAAGAAGTTTTTGGCAAGGAAGATGACGTTGGCGGGACGCTCGGCGAGGCGGCGCATGAAGTAGGGGTACCACTCCGGGCCGAAGGGAATGTAGACGCGGACGCCGTAGCCCTCGGCGACGAGGCGGCGCTGAAGATCGCGGCGGACGCCGTAGAGCATCTGAAATTCGAAGGCGCGTTTGTCGATTTTGTGGTCGTTGACGAACCTCCGCATCTGTTCGACGATGGCTTCGTCGTGGGTGGCGATGCCGCAGAAGACCCCTTTGCTCGTCTGCGGATTGCAATAGGTGACCATGCGCTTCATCAGGTTGACGTAGTTGGCGTCGACGTCGGCCTTCGCGGGAAAAGCGACTTCGGGGCCTTCCTTGTAGGCGCCCTTGCAGAGGCGGATGCGAATTCCCTGCCCCAGGAGACGGTCGGTGTCGGTGTCGGTGCGGAAGAGGTAGGCCTGCAGGACCGTGCCGACGCTGCCGGGAAACTTTGCGGAAAGGCGCTCGGTCATGGCGATGGTGGCTTCGGTGTAGGGAGAACCCTCCATGTCGATTCGTACGAAGGAGTCTGCTGCGCCGGCATGCTCGACCATCTCGCCGACGATGCGCTCGGCGAGGGCGGGGTCGAAGTCCATGCCGACCTGCGAGAGTTTGACGCTAACGTTGGCGTTCAGCTTGCGCGTCTGGATCGCCTCGAGGAGCTGGTGGTAGATATCGGCGGACCTTTGCGCCTCTGCCTCGGTGGTTACGCTCTCGCCGAGCGAGTCGAGCGTGGCGGCGATTCCTTCCTGATTGACGCGCTGGCACACAGCAATTACATCGTCGACTGACATGCCGGCGACGAAGCGTCCCGACATCTTTCGTCCCATCGCAGAGCGTTCCGAGAACGACCGCAGACTTCTATTTTGAGAAAGAGCAATAAATAACGATCGCAGCAAACGCTATACCCCTGACACGGCCTGGATGGCGCACAAAACACATTGTTTCATGCGGAGCGCCTGAAGGGCGAGGGGACTTTCCCAAGGGAAGTCGATATATTCGGAGTTAAGATTTTGACTCAGGTACCTGGTCATGCGACACCGCCTTTCTGCTCCGCTGCTTCTGCTCTCCGCGGTCGCGTCGATCGCCGCAGCTCAGAACCCACCCGCTACCTCAGCGCCTGCAACTACCCCGCACATCACCGTCACGACCCACCTTGTTACCATTGATGTCGTCGTGCGCGCCCACGACCAGCCCGTCCGCGGCCTGAACCGCGACGACTTCACCGTCCTTGAAGACGGCCATCCGCAAACCCTGAACTTCTTTGAGCCCCACACTGCCGCCGACAACGCTGCTCCTGCCACGTCCCCACGCGTGCCCTCACTCCCGCCCGATACCTACACGAATCTTCCCGTGACCCAGGTCGCGGACTCGGTGACCGTGCTCCTGCTCGACGGTCTCAACACCGAGGCCGCGGACCAGCTCTTTGTCCGTCGCGAGATGGTCCGATACCTCAAAGAGCTCCCGCCCGGCCGCCATATCGCCGTCTTCACTCTCGGCACTCAGCTGCGCCTACTGCAGGGATTCACCGACGATGTCAGTCTCCTGCTCGCCGCGCTTGACAGAAAAGAGGCCGCGACGCCGTCCACGATGACCATCCCTAAGAGCCAGATCGCCGACGAGCGCAACGCGCTCGACTGGATGGCCGAAACCGGCGCCTCTCCGATGCTCGTCGATAGCTATACCAACTTCGTCAACAAAAGCGATGCCAACGAAACCAATCAGCGGATCGCCCTCACCGTCGAGGCCATGGAACAACTGGCGCGCTACCTCGCAGGCATCCCCGGACGCAAAAATCTCGTGTGGTTTTCCGGCTCCTTCCCGCTCCAGTTCTTCGCCACCGAGCGCAATCCCTTCCACAGCGACAACCATGGCCAGGCCGTTCCCATCCGCGACGCCAACGACGTCCTCCGCTCCGCCGTCGACCTGCTCGTCGCTGCTCGCGTCGCCGTGTATCCCGTGGACGCACGCGGTGTCCTGCTTGCAAACATGTTCGGGGCCGAGCAGCAGGGCGACTACGCCCGCACCATCAATGGCGCCGCCCTCCACGATCCCTCGCAGGACACCGCCATGCTCGCGGCGCAGAGGGTCGCCGAGCACGGCACCATGGACGTCCTCGCCAAAGAAACCGGCGGCAGGGCCGTGTACGACGACAACGGCTTCAAGGAAGGCATGGCGAATGCGGTCACTGACGGATCCAACTTCTATACCCTCGCCTACACCCCCACCAATCACAAATACGACGGTCGCCTCCGCCACATCGAAATCCGCCTTGCCTCGAGCGCCGTCCATCCCAAAACTCAGCTCTACTATCGGCGGTCGTACTACGCCGACGACGCTCCGGCCCACGAGGAGCGAGGTCCGAGCGGACAGCGCCTCATCTTCGGTGCCGCCATGGGCCGCGGCGTTCCCGCTGCAACACAGATCGTCTTTGAAGCCCGTGTTGTTCCTGCCGATCCGCAACCGGCGTCGATTCCAATCGCCCAGCACAAGCCTCCACTCAAAGGCCCGCTCACCCGTTATGACATCGACTACGCCATCGGCCCGCGCGCCCTCGATCTGGGCCCGCTGCCCAGAGGCGAACGTCACGGGGAGATCGTCATCGCGGCCACTGCGTGGAGCGCCGATGGCAAAGCACTCACCGGCAACGTCCTCACCCGCTCCTTCACACTCACCGCCGCCCAGTACCGTGAGTCCGGGGAGAGTGGCCTACAGTTCCATCAGACTCTCGACATCCCCTCCGGCCCAGTGTTCCTCCGCCTCGGCGTCTACGATCCAGCCTCCGGCCACATGGGCACTCTCGAGATTCCGTGCCCGTCTGGGTTGACAAAGACCGCGCCACTGCAATGAAGTGGTTCGCAACTTGCCGTTTATTCACAAGGCGCTCAGTGACCGCTCTTTGTCGACGGCATGACGGGTGAGGAGTTCGGCAGACGGTCACTCAGGCGGCACTTCATTCCGAGACCAGGCCTAAGGCCGTAGGATGTTTCGGTTGATAGAGGCCGATGCCACCTCCACCGGGAAGACGCATCTTCGTAATGGAACCCCAGCGTTCTTCCTGAACTGCAGAGCACTTTACGCCCCTACTCGCGAGGGAGGCCATCTCGGCTTTCAGATCGTCGCACATGAAATAGAGTTCGTGGACGCTGCCATCTTTATCTGACGGGTGGATTGCGGCCTCTGCCGGCGGGAGGGCGAAGATCAGCCAGCCATGACCGGCGTCCACGGACGCAAAGCCGAGGACATCACGGAAGAACACACGGTCCGCCTCGGCGTCTTTGCTGTAGATGATTACGTGAGCGCCAGTGATCATTGGCCTCTCCAAGGCAGGAAGACCTGCCATGGTGAGTATGGTAGCGCGAGCGGCTGGTAACGTGAGCGGCTAGGCCGTCTCGTCGACTATGGGCGCAGATGGGGCGTTGGCTTTGACGGACGCGATCCCTTCGTTGCGAGACTCGGCGGTCTTATAGGTCTGGCTGGTGCCGATGACCAGATGGTTGGCGGCCTTCAAGTTGAACATGAAATGACCGTTCTTGGTGTCCTTGCGCTCGTAGTTGGCGTCCTTTGACGCGTTTTTCTTGACTGACTCGATGCCATTTTCAGCCGAGCTCTTTCCCTTGTACATCTCGCTGGCCAGGACGATTTGTCCATTTGCGGCCTTGAGATGGAAGAAGAACTCGCCGTCCTTCGCCGTCTTGAGTTCGAACTTACCTACCATCGTTCCCCCCTTGCCCGTCGTGAATTTTCTTGCGCAGTTTCGCTTGGGAAACATCCAAGTGCCGAGAATTGTATCCGGTCGTGGTAGACCTCATCCGCTGTCTGTTTTGCCAGAGGAGTGCGCACCAGACCTAGTTGCTGACTCGCCACGGAGAGAAGTTCGACCATCCCTTCAGTTCGTTGAGCGCCCATTGATTCGATTTGCCTGTGTGGCAGGAGGTGCATGGGTTGGGAATACCGGATTGCTCGGTCAGGACGGGCGAGATGAACCGGAAGGTGTGGGCGCTGACGAAGTTGTCCTTGATGGTCTGCTCGATGCGGGGCATGTGGCACGCCGTGCATTGGCTGCCTGCGCTTCCTTCTGCGTGATGAGTGTGTTCCGAGATCGTGCCTTTGAGGCCGGCAGGGTTGCCCTTGGTGTGACAGGCGAGGCAAACCTCATTACCTCGCGCGATGAGGCTGGCTGGGTTCTGGTTGCTGTGGACGTCGTGGCAGTCGAAGCAACGGACCTCGCGGTGGTACATGTTGCTTTGCACAAAATCATTTCCCTGCATGCGGTTTTTGTGGGCCGTCATGTCGGCGAACTGGTAGAAGTTGGTCGATCCGGGCTTCAGTTCTTCGAGCTTCCAAAAGTCGGCCAGCCGTTTGCCGGGCTCGAAGCCGACGGGCCAGTCGTAGTACTTGCCATGGATGGGATTGGCCAGCGGCCGCCCCTGGCTGTGGCATTGGATGCAGGTGTCGTTGGCGCGCACGAGATCGAGGCGGCCGGGGTGGACGATGTTTTCTTTGGTGGGGTGTGCGACGTGGAGGCTACCGGGGCCGTGACATTTTTCGCATCCGACGTTCCATTCGGTGACCTTTTTGGTGTCGATGTTGTAGTTGACGGAGTGACAGCCATCGCATAGGGGGCCGGTGGGGCGCTCGAGATTGCTCTCGCCATAGAAGGGCACCCACCAGTCGGCCCCGTTCTCGACGTGGTAGGGAAGCCAACGTTTTTTCGCAATGTCCCACTGCGCGGGCAGCACATAGTAATCGTCGCCGATCTGGGTGAAGTAACGCTGTTTCCAACGGCTGCCGTAGACGAAGGCCACCTGTTTGAGATCGAAGGTGCGAACCGGATCGGGGTGGGTGAAGTCACCGAGGACTGCGTCAGGATACGCGGCCGGATCGCGCACAACGTTCGCCATGCGCGTCTGCTTCCATCCGGCGTACTGTGCGGCGTGGCAGTGTTCGCAACGCTGTGAGCCGACGTATTGAGCTCCTGCAGGGGACTGCGGCTGCGCTGAAGCGGCAAGGATGGTCCAGCTCAGAACGGTGAGCAGAAGCAGGTTGTTCTTCTGTCTCCTGCGCCGATTGATCTGCATGGAATTGCCGGCCATTCCACACAAGAATAGTTGAGCAGAGAGGTGAGGTAAATGGCCGGAGGGTAATCATGACGAAATCGTGACATTGAGAACGGTGAAGGTGGCCTATATTGTTTTGCGAAAGTGCACGCAGCAGTCGACTATTTCGAAGCCGAGTGCCTGATGCGTGCGCTGTGATCTCTCGTCGTCGATCCATGTGTCGGATGCCATCTCCTGACAGCCGTGACTTCGGGCCCACTCTTCGGCGAATTGCATCAA
>DATHQG010000216.1:0-6966 GCA_035483075.1 Edaphobacter sp.
GACGAAACCATCCTCGACAACTTCCGCCTCCTCCAGGCCACCGACAACATGTCCCTCCTTGCCTGTGTCGACTATGCCTCCCCTGCCACCCTCCTCCATCCACTACCTACTACAGACGGCAAGCACGCTGAAATTCAGGTCATTTCAGACGGCAACAGGCACTTCCGACTTTATCCCTACCCGTTCAGCGAAGAATCAATCACTCTTACCTTTCCTGCGCGTTACATTCCAGGCAAAAGCTTCGCTTCAGCACAAGACCTCCAGCAACGTTTCGCAGTCGCGCCAATCGAAGAGCTGTGCGTCACTGTTCATTCCTAGATATCGCGATCTTCTTGGGGAAATCTCGTCAGGGCCTAGTCTTCGAATGTCCCAAACCGCTCTGACTGGGTTCGCACTGATTCAGTGCTGCATATTTACGCTGCCACGCTCTACGGCAGCAAAGAAACATGCGCTGCAACAATGCGCCACCCTTCAGGCATCCGGATCCACATCTGGCTCTGTCGCCCATGAATCACCTTTCCGTCGGTCGCTCCTCGCTCAAACTCCAGCGTGATGCTGCCCACGTCCTGACCAAATGCAACAACATCGAGCCTTTTCACTGTTCTCGCCAATCCCACCGAAGACCGTCCCTTGCGAAACATCTCCAGCTCCGCAATGCCGTATAGGTTCTCCGACACGCCGAACCGCATCACCTCAGGCGCCGACCAGAACATTTTCATCAGCGTGTCAACATCGTTTTCGACCAAGGCGGTTTCGTACCTGGGATACAACTCCCTGAGTTCGCGGACAGTCGCTGCGTCATTGATCAACATCTTTGGCTAACCTTCATCTAAGTCCGGGATACAGAGATCGAGTGCTCGTTAGAATAATCTGCGTTCCGGCAAGACGCTTTTCGCGATTGAAGCCGTCACGGTAATCATAGGGCGATTGACCACCTGCGCCATCTTCAGGTCCATCGCCACGCTACACAAGAGATAGGCGTGAACAGGAGAAAATCCCCACTCGGTTGCAAGCAAGTCAATCATTCGCGATGTAGCTGCTCTCGCCGCCTGCAAAGCATCAGTCGCTGACTCAACGACAACCCACTTGCTTGGACCATCAGCGGCGACATCCGGCGCTTCGACTAGTGGCCCCGCGAGCGGACGGCGCTTATGCAATTTGAAACGAAGCGATACGTCGGCTGGACATTCAATTCCGTTGATGCAGACCTCGCCGTCACCTTGCGCAGCATGCACATCGCCGGCAGAAAATAGCGCTCCTTTATTCAACACTGGCAGATAAAGAGTGGCGCCCGCAGTCAGATCGCTCACGTCCATGTTACCGCCGAAGTTCCCCGGTGGCCGTGTGCGAAACTCGCCAGCCTCCTGCTGCGCAACACCCATCACGCCACAAAATGGCCGCAATGGAACCACGGCAGGAGCCAGCGACCGCGTCGAATTGTCCCCGAGTTCCCAATGGAACAGATGAGGTTCAGTAAACCGCCCTTCCAAGAAGCCGAGCCCGCTGATCACGCTCGTCCATCCCCACCCTTTGTGCCGCACCTGAAGAACATCGACCTGAAGAACATCGCCCTTCTCTGCGCCCTTCACACCGATCGGTCCCGTCAGTGCGTGAATCCATTCGCGGTTGATCCGAAGAAAATCCTGCACTGTCGATTCCGGCTTGACCTGCCCGCCGCTTGCGTCGAGACACTCCATGTGGACGATGTCCCCCGGGCCAACCCACAACCGTGGCTCCAGATCATGGTTCCACCGCGAATGCGTAGGCTCCGCGCTCAGAGTGTGTTCCGTCATTGTTATTCGATCTCCACTACCATCTGCAATTCGACCAGCGCGTTGCGCGGCAGCGCACTCACACCTACCGCTGCGCGGACGTGCCTTCCTGCGTCGCCAAACACTTTGACGAGTAAATCGGACGCGCCATTGATAATCTTCGGAGAATCTGCAAATGCTGGAGCGGCATTCACATAGCCGTTCACACTCACGATGCTCTTGATGACATCCAGCGACCCCAGATGCTGTCTAAGCACCGCCAGATGCATCAAAGCGCACGCCTGCGCGGCGGCATACCCTTCCTCGACCCCGCAACCATCCCCTGCCCTGCCTGAAATTACGCCGGTATCATTAGTCGAAATCACTCCGGAAAGATAGACCAATTTTCCCAGTGTCCGGGCGGGTACGTAGCTGCCGCCGGGTGTAGGCAGCGGGGGCAAACTATATCCCGCTTCCAAAAGTCGCTTCTCTATATTCATTGGCCGTACTTTATCACGCTATGAAAAGATGCCCTTATTTACGGTCGTCGGAGAGAGGTTCGCGATAATCTAAGTCATGCCTCCATGGAAGCTGCTCGCCTTGATCGTTGCGTGCTGTGCTTTACTCGGCGCTGGCTCCCCTTCGGCTGGGCATCTTCTTGGACTGAAACGCAACTCTCCAACAGATCTCGAGATCACCGGCATGATCCCGAGCGTTGTTCCGGGAACGTCCCGATACATCTCCTATGAGACACTCCTCTCGCTTCCTCAGGTGACAGTCACCGTCACTGGTGACGATAACTTTGCCGAAATTTCCCGGGAGAAGATCATGGTCACAGGCGTCTACCTCAACGTACTCGCCAAATACCTGAGCGCGTTGGATGGCTCCGACCTGCTTAGTGCGGTTTGCTCGGATGGCTATCGCGCGAACTATTCTCACGATTATGTTGTGGCGCACCGCCCTATCCTTGTGCTGAAGATCGAAGGACGCCCGGTCAGAAGTTGGGTGGCTCAAAGCCACAGCGATGATTTCGGCACATACTTCATTACTCATGCGATCTTCAAGTCGTCCTTCACGGTACTCTCACAGCAAGAGACGCCGCAAGTGCCGGTCGACATCGTGAAGCTGGATTTCAGCTCCACCCGGGTCGTTTTCGGAGCTATCGCTCCCCACGGAGACTATGCGCCCGACTCCCAGGTCATGGAGGGATATCGCATCGCCCAACAGCACTGCTACCGGTGCCACAACATGGGCGACTACGGCGGGACAAAAGCCAGAGTTACGTGGCAACAAATAGGCGCCTATGCCGCTTCGCCATCGACCTTCGAAGCCTTTATCCTCAACCCGAGATCGATTGATCACAAAGTGGCCAGGCCGCCTCATCCTGTCTTCGACGATGCGACGACAAAGGCGCTCCAAGCCTATTTTCAAACCTTCGCTAAGGGAAAACACCCATGACAGTCCGGATCTCAAAGTGTCTTCTGGTTTTTTCCGTGGCTTTCTTTTACACACTTGTCGTCTTCAACAACACGACGGACTACGGTTCCAACTACCAGTTCGTCCGCCACGTACTCCAGATGGATTCCACATTTCCCGACAATCACGGCATGTGGCGCGCAATCAACCAGCCGGCGATCCACACCATCTTCTACGCCTCGATCATCCTGTGGGAGCTTATCACTGCCGTCCTCTGTTGGTGGGGCTGCATCATGCTGGTACGTACTCTGAAACTCCCAGCCAAAGAGTTCATCCGTGCCAAAAAATTTGGTGTCGTCGCTCTTACTCTCGGCATGCTGATGTGGTCGACGGCATTTTTGAGCGTAGGGGGCGAATGGTTTCTCATGTGGCAATCGAAGATGTGGAACGGCCAGGACGCGGCCTTCAGAATGTTCGTCGTGCTCGGCATTGTCCTCGTCTACCTCGTGATGCCTGAACCTTCAGAGACTTAACCGGCCCCGCACTCGAGCGGTTTTTACGACAAAACAGTGCTCCCCGACTCGTACCTGTCGGAGGAATTCAGAATCGTTGCGACAAGCGACGGATGCTAATCTGCTGATAACTGCACAGGAGAGATGATCGTTCATGCGGCGACTGAAACCACACTCCATCCTTTTGATCGCCACTCTGTGCTCCCTCATCGCCTGTAAGCGGTCTGCTCAACCGTCAGGCCCCGTCTCCATCACGCTTCAGACCGACTGGTACCCACAGCCGGAACACGGCGGCTTCTACGAAGCTCTCCTCAAGGGCTATTACAAAGACGAAGAGCTCGACGTTCACATCGCGCCGGGCGGTCCCTATGTCTCGGGGGAGCAGCAGGTCTCCGGCGGCGCGGCACAATTTGCCATGGGCTCGTCCGATCAGGTGCTCGTTGCCGTCTCCCGAGGTCTTCCTGTCATCGCAGTCGAGGCCACCATGCAGCAGGACCCCCAGGCTCTAATGCTGCACAGTGACTCTCCCGTCCACACCTTCGCCGAACTCAACGGGCACGCCATCGCGGTCAAACCCGGCTCCATCTGGTTTCAATATCTGGTCAAACGCTTTCATCTCACCGACGTCCGCGAGATCCCTGCCACCTATAGCGTCGCCAACTTTCTCCAGGGTCCTGGCTACATCCAGCAGTGCTTCGTCACCTCCGAACCCTACTTCGCGCGGAAAAGCGGGGCTGCGGTCAGAACCATGCTCATCAGCGACGGCGGCTATCAGCCCTATCGTGTCGTCTTCACCTCGACCACATTCCTCCACGACCATCCCGATCTGGTGGCTAAATTCGTCCGGGCCTCCATCCGTGGCTGGCGCGACTATCTCGCGGACCCCACCGTCGCCAACGCCGAGATCAGCGGGCTCAACCCAGCCATGAGCACTGACCAGATGCAGTTCAGTACTCAGACCCTCAAGGCCGAACGCTTCATCACCGGCTCCGATCCTTCTCAAATAGGTCAATTCACCCCTGAACGCTGGAACACCATGTACCAGCAACTCATCGATCTCAAAGTCATTACCAGCCCCATTGACCCGAAAACCGCCTACACGACGCAGTTTGTGGGCCCCGCCCTTAACCCGTAATCCTTGGCCGGTAATCCTTTGTAGGAACAATCTCGCCGTGATAGCGTTCAACATGGCAATCAAAATCCCATCCGATGACCTGCAAAAGGAAGTAGACCGCCGGTTCATGGAAGGTCTCATCCGCTTCACGGCGCAAAGCTTTTATACCGCCGCGCCCGTCCCCTTCGGCGCGCTTATCATCCACAGCGACACCGGAGAAATATTGATGCGGGCACGCAACGCAGTCGCTGCCGAAAGCGACCCCAGCGCCCACGCCGAACTTCGCACCATTCGCAAGGCCGCAAAAAGACTCAAAACATTCTCCCTGGCCGGCTACACTATGTATTCCACCTGCGAGCCGTGCCCGATGTGCATGGCCAATGCTCTCTGGGCCGGTCTGGATCGTATCGTCTACGGCGCCACCATCGCCGATGCCAACCGTCACTGTCGCCAAATCCAGGTCCCCGCGAAGGAAGTGGCCCGACGCAGCGACATGACCTGCACCGTTGATGGCCCGTTTCTTCGCGCAGAGTGTTACGCTCTTTTTACCCACCCGAATATGTTGAAGGCCTTCGCCACCTGGAGCACGCGCAAATAGAAGACGCAAACAAGGAGCAGCCGTATCTTATGACCGCTTCGGACATTGCCGCCTTAACCATCTGCCTCTCCGACCCCGCTCGCGTGATCACGAACGCGCAGATCGTCCAACGCCTTTCCAGAGACTTCTACTGGTACTCCCCTATCCTCAAGAGACAACTCGATGACAAGACTGCCGAACTCGCCGTCCAGCCCATCAGCGTCAAAGAGATCGAGCGCGTCCTCGCCTGTTGCTACGAACGCAACGTCCCCGTGACCACTCGTGGCGCCGGCACCGGTAACTACGGCCAGGCAGTCCCTTTGCACGGCGGCGTCGTCCTCGATCTTGTCAACATGGACCACATCGAAGCAATTACTCCAGACGGCGTCGCCATCTGTGAACCGAACGTCCGCCTCGGAGCTCTCGAAACAGCAGCTCGCGAATCCGGTTTCGAACTCCGTTGCTACCCCAGCACCATCGTCAAAGCATCTGTTGGAGGCTTTCTCGGCGGCGGCTCGGGCGGCATCGGCTCCGTCGCCCATGGCGGCTTGCGCGACTTCGAGACCGTCCGTGCCATCGAGGTCGTGACTATGGAAGAAAAGCCTCGCGTTGTTCTCCACGAAGGACAGGCTGTGCACGATGTCTTGCACGCCTGGGGCACCAACGGCATCATCAGCAAGATCTGGCTTGCCCTGACTCCAGCTATCTCCTGGGCGCAGTGTTCCGTCGCGTTCGACACCTTCGAGCAAGCATTCACCTTCTCTGAAGAGATCGCCTACAATCCCCGGTGGATCAAGCGTCTCGTCACTACCTTCGAGTGGCCCATCGCTTCCTGCTTCACGCCGATCATCAACATCATCCGCCCCAACAAATCCCTCATCTTTTTTATGATCGCCGCCTCGCAACTCAAAGAACTCCAGACATCCGCGACAGCATCTGGTGGCGAAGTCACCTTAGCGGGTGATTACAATGGCCTCCGCACTACTCCCCTGCTATCCGACTACACCTGGAATCACACGACCCTCTGGGCCATCAAACAAGACCCCGCCTTCACTTACCTGCAATGCGGCTTCAGCCCCTCCGGCGCGCGCGCACAGTTCGCCACCCTCAAACAGCACTTCGGCGACGAAATCCTCTTCCACATCGAGTTCATGAAGATTGGCACAGGCAACGTCATCCCTGGCTCCATCCCGCTGGTTCGCTTCACCAGCGAGAACCGTCTCAACGAAATGATCGACATCTGCCGCTCTATCGGCGTCACCGTCGCCAACCCGCACGTCAACAACGTCGAGGGCGGCGGTCGCTACCGCCAAGACAACGTCCAACTCCTCACGAAACAAAAATACGACCCGCGTGGCCTCCTCAACCCCGGCAAGATGGTTACCTTCAAACCCGCACTTCGCGTTACCACATAAGAGAGCACATGCACACCTGGATATCCGCATCCCGCAACTTCGCCTACCTCAACTGGAAGCAGGTTGAAGCGCTACCCAAAGATCGCACCCTGCTTGTCCTGCCCACCGCGGCCATCGAGCAGCACGGCCACCATCTGCCGCTGGCCACGGACACGCTCATCAACAATCTGCTGTTGGGCAA
>DATHQG010000217.1:0-4102 GCA_035483075.1 Edaphobacter sp.
GCGTGGGCGGAGCACGAAGCGGATTACGTGTGGTCCACATTCTTACTTGGCTAGGGCGGCCAGGGTGTTTCTGAACATGGCTTCGAAGGTGGCATCTTTTTCTCCGTTTTTTGTTGATGACGCCAGGGCACGTTCCGCGGCAGCTCGTTGATAGCCCAGATTCACCAGGGCTGAGAGTACGTCTTCTTCCATTGCGGTCATTGCTGGTGCGGCGGGGGCTTCTCCTGGTCCGGCAGGTGGTAGCTTGTCGCGGAGTTCGAGGACCATGCGCTCGGCGGTTTTCTTGCCAATGCCGGGAATGCGAGTGAGGCGCGCGATGTCATTGCCACGGATGGCTGCGACCATTTCGTCCGCGGGCATGCCGCTGAGGATAGTGATGGCGAGTTTTGGTCCGATGCCGCTTACTGTAATGAGCTTTTCGAAGAGTTGTTTCTCGGCGGGTCTCAGGAATCCGTATAGCGCGATTTGATCTTCGCGGACATGGGTGTGAATGTGCAGGGCTACTTCGCCGCCGACGGCTGGCAGGTCGGAGAATGTTGGTATGGTGATGGTGACGTCGTAGCCGACGCCGCCGGTTTCGACTACGGCCTGGTTGGGGTGCTTGGTCAACAATCTTCCGCGGAGATGGGCGATCATGCTGCAGACATTGTAGCTGGATAGAGTTGTGGGGGCATAGGTTGCGTGATCGCAACCAGCATTTCGAGACTGGGTTGTATCGCGATGAAAGCGGCTGATGGTGGATGAGCACAGAAAAGATGCGTTGAGCCGGGGATGGCGAGCAGCCATTGCCTAAGATGAATCGCCCGACGCTCATTTGAGAATTTGGCGGTGTTTAATGCGCTGCGCAGCGTTGCTCCTCATGGACGGGCGAGGGCGCCCGTCCCCACGTGAACCTGAGTGGCCCACCCCTACGGTTGTCGCAGTGCTGTCAGGGTGGCTTGTGCTTCGGCTTTTCTGTGGCGGGCTTGGATTACTTGTTGCAGGAGAGCCCAGTCGTTGCTTACGTCTTGATCGGAGGCTTTGGGGGCGCCGCCGGCCTTCAATTCTTCGTGGAGCCGGAGCAGGACGATTCGCTCCGTCAACTCTGGTGGGGCGGAAGTATGCAGGATGTTGTTTCGCGAGAGTCCGAGGTCGACGGTTTCGTCGCCCAGTTTCATTTGCAGGACGGGATCTCCGGAATGGTCGAGTGCTGGAGTAGCTTCGGCCTGCAACTGTTGCCACGTGACTCTATTCCAGGGGTTGCCTTCGGCGAGAGGACGCTTCAGCGAGTCCAATCGATTTTGATACTCGCGTCTTTGCGCCGCGGTGACAGGTGGTTCCAGGTCGCGGCTTGGATCAAAGATCATTGCGTTGTTTGCGGGATTGAAACGCCCAACGCCTAGGGCGCCCACGACGAAACAACTAGCCATCACCGGGTGGACTACAAGCAGAGGCACCATATACTTCTTTGCTCTGAAGGCGGATTCGACAATGCCGCGCACGGGCCCGCTGCGCCGGATGCCGCCGGGAACCTGAGGAACCACGAAGCTCGAAAAGTGCAGCTCGGGATTGCTTTCGCCGAAGCGCACAAA
This sequence comes from Edaphobacter sp., assembly GCA_035483075.1. Taxonomy (GTDB): domain Bacteria; phylum Acidobacteriota; class Terriglobia; order Terriglobales; family Acidobacteriaceae; genus Edaphobacter. The sequence continues at coordinate 1,572 of DATHQG010000217.1, forward strand.
TAACCTCGCATCCTGTTTCGGGGTGGTGACCCCAAGATCGCGCACTACACTGCGGTGAAGAACTTTTGGGTAGTAAAAGTTGATCAGGTTGCGCGCGAAGTCCGCACAATTGTGGGTGACCAGATTGAACCGGTCGCGGTTCGGAGCCGAGTTGTACTGGCGAATCAGCTGATCGTCCTGTTCTTCAGTGGTATCGAGCTGGAAAGCGTAGATGGTCCTGCGATAGGCGACTCCGAGCGGCTCGGCCCAGCGTCCGCTTGGCGGCTCCCCGTCGGGTCCGTCGGGCGCGATCAACTCGAGATGAGCGCGGCGATATTGGTTTCGCAAAAAGTCAGCTAATTTTTCGTCTGCGGATAGCGGCACATTCTCGGGCTTCTCGACGGCGTAGAGGTAAGGGATCAGCGGAATCGCGATCCAGTCGTGTCCGGCGATGTTGTCGTAGCGGCTGATGACCGCGCCCAACTCTCCCGGAGCGCAGCGGCGCAGGACCAGGGGCGACTCGGCGCAAACGCGGGTCAGGTAAACGGCCGCGTGACCGGTTCCGGCAAAAGCGCCGTCGTAGCTATAGGGCTCTTCCAGAAATAGAGTGACCCCGGCGCGCGCCTGCGATGTCGCTGCTAAGAGACAAAAGAGCAGCGCAGCCAATTTCAGTCGCGTCGTCACAAGCCTCCAACTCCTCGCCAGACTCACAGATAATTTTGATGCCATCTGGGGCAATCGAGTGGTCGTAGTATACAGAGCTATATCCAGAATGGAATCAGTACGAAAGAGGCTGCACTTTGTGGATGTTAGGGGCCGGGACCGTTGTCTGGGGTCGTAGGCCGGAAGCGCGAGATCCTTCGCTTTGCTCAGGATGACGTCGGGATTGCGGCTGGTGGAATGTGTCTCAAAGATAGACCGGGCTTTTAACGTGGCTTTAACGAAGTTCGATTATTCTGAGTTTGGGGTTTGACACTGTTTGCGAGCGGTTGCTATAGTCGAGAGGTTCCCTTTTGGACGCGGGTTCGCTTTTTGGCAACGTCCGACCGCTGGGATTGTTCAGGTCCGTCCGCCAGGGCGGGCTCCACACAACCTAAGACTCACACCAGCTGTCCGCTAGCAGATCCCGCATCCTTCGCGCACGCGCGAGTACACCAGAGAGGCGATAAACCTTGCTCGACGACAACACTCCCCACAACGATTCAGCGACGTCAACTCTAACCGAGAACATTGAGGGTTCTCCGGAGAGTTCGACCCAACCGGCTTCTGTGGCTGAGGCGCCGCAATCGGCCCAGCCTCAGGACGAAAAAGCGGGCAGCGCTGGCACCGAGGACTTCGCTTCGGCTCTGGAGAGCTTTACCACCGAGAGTGAAGAGGCGGTGCGCGAGGACAAGGTTCTGAAGGGCACGGTGCTGAAGCTTACCGCTACTCACGTGGTGGTCGATATCGGCGCGAAGTCCGAGGGTATGTTGCCGCTCTCCGAGGTGCTGGATTTTGAGGGCAAGCCCCGATTCCAGCCCGGTGACGAAATCGACGTCATGCGGGATAAGGGCGAGACTGAGGAAGGCTACATCAATCTCTCGCACCAGAAGGCGCAGAAGCTGCGGGCGTGGGACGAGATTGAGAAGGCTTATAACGAGAAGAAGCCGATTCGCGCGACGGTTGTGGAGCGGATCAAGGGCGGGCTCACCGTCGACATTATGGGCGCGAATGCGTTTCTTCCGGGGTCGCAGGCGGATCTGCGTCCGGCGCGCAATTTGGATGCGGTGAAGGGGCAGACTCTCGAAGTTGCCATCATCAAGCTAAACAAGAAACGCGGGAACATTGTGGTTTCGCGCAAGCAGGTTTTGGAAGGCGAGCAGAGTGAGAAGCGGTCGAAGACTCTGGAGCATCTGGAGGAAGGTTCGATTTTGACCGGCGTGGTGAAGAACCTTACGGATTACGGCGCGTTTGTGGATCTCGGCGGGATCGACGGTCTGCTGCATATAACCGACATGTCTTGGGGACGACTCACTCATCCGCGCGATCTGGTGAATGTGGGCGATCAGATCCAAGTGAAGGTTTTGAAGTTTGATAAGGACAAGCAGCGCGTGTCGCTCGGCTTCAAGCAGCTCACGCCGGATCCCTGGCTGGATGCTGAGCATCGGTATCCCGTGGGGGCGCACGTTGGCGGGCGCGTGATCAGCGTTACCGATTACGGAGCGTTTGTCGAGCTCGAGCAGGGCATCGAAGGATTAGTGCATGTCAGCGAGATGACGTGGTCGAAACGCATGAAGCATCCTTCGAAGCTGGTGAATGTTGGCGACCACGTGGATTGCGTGGTGCTGAATGTGCATCCGCAGGAGCGCAGGATTTCGCTGGGCATGCGGCAACTTGCGACCAATCCGTGGGACGCTTTGCATGAGAAATACCCGGTGGGCGCGACAGTTGAAGGCCGGGTGCGAAACCTGACAGACTTCGGGGCCTTCATCGAGATCGAAGACGGGATTGATGGGCTGGTCCACGTCAGCAATCTGAGCTGGACTAAGAGGGTGAAACATCCTTCGGAGATT
>DATHQG010000218.1:0-3876 GCA_035483075.1 Edaphobacter sp.
TCCAGGACCCGCCATCCAGGACCGTCATCCAGGACCCGCCATCCAGGACCGTCATCCAGGACCGTCATCCAGGACCCGTCATCCAGGACCCGTCATCCAGGACCCGTCATCCAGGACCCGTCATTTCGACCGGAGCGGTCCACGGTCTCATCGTGGACCGCGAAGTGGAGAAATCTGCTTCTCTACCACCGCCATCTCCGCACCACAAGCCTTTGCCATTGTTCTTGCCTCTCTGGTTGCCGTCTTCACGCGGGGCCTCCACAGAAAATCCACAGAAATATTTTAAAAAAGAGGAAATCCTTCAAGCACAAATTAGCGCACTTAAGCACCACACATTCACCACAGGTCCACCACGATTTACCACGCAATTAACCACGTTCTGCCCGCCCAAAAACCGCGAAACCCCCTGCAAAAACGCCCCTCCCACCACATCAGAAAAAAACCTCTAAAACAAACTAAGCTTCCGAGGCATCTCAATCCCCAGATGCTCATAAGCCAGCCGAGTCGCCACCCGCCCCCGCGGCGTCCGGTCCAGAAACCCAATCTGAATCAAAAACGGCTCATACACCTCCTCCAGCGCGTCCTGCTCCTCTGCCAGCGCCGCCGCCAGCGTATTCAACCCCACCGGCCCCCCATCGTACTTCTCAATAATCGTCCGCAAAAGCCGCCGGTCCAGCTCATCAAACCCATGCGCATCAACCTCCAGCATCTCCAGCGCTGCCTGCGCCGTAGCGCGATCAATCACGCCCTTCGCCCTCACCTGCGCATAGTCCCGCACCCGCCGCAACAACCGGTTCGCAATCCTCGGCGTCCCCCGCGACCGCATCGCAATCTCCGCCGCCCCATCGCGATCGATCGGCACCCCCAGCACCTCCGCCGACCGCTCCACCACAAATCGCAGCTCATCATCGGTATAAAACTCCAGCCGCAGCAAGATCCCAAACCGGCTTCTCAACGGCGACGAAAGCAGCCCAGGCCGAGTCGTGGCCGCAACAAAAGTAAACGGCCGAATCTCCATCACATGCGTCCGCGCCGCTGGCCCCTGCCCAATAATGATGTCCAGCTTATAGTCCTCGAGCGCCGTATAAAGCTTCTCCTCAAGCACCGGCTGCAACCGGTGTATTTCATCCAAAAAGAGGACCTGCCTCTCCCGCAAATTCGTCAGAATCGCCGTCAAATCGCCCTGAATCTGCAGCGCCGGCCCACTCGTCTGCTGATACCCCACACCCAATTCATTCGCAATAATCGTCGCCAGCGTTGTCTTCCCCAGCCCTGGCGGCCCAAACAGCAGCACATGGTCCAGCGCCTCCCCACGCGACTTCGCCGCCTCCAGCGCAATCGCCAGCTGCTCCTTGGCCTTCGTCTGTCCTATAAACTCCGCCAGCCGTGTCGGCCGCAGCTTCAACTCAAACGCCGCATCGTCCTCGACCTTACCGGCCGACACCAACCGCTCCGCCTCAGCCGACCGCGCACCTTCTGGCGTTGCTCGATTCAGGTCCATCTTCGCCTTGTTTTTGAAAGAGTCCACTCACGGCGATACTAAGGCGAAGCCGCGCTCGAAGCAACCACACAGCTCTCACTGATGCAATGAATACATCACCGACCCATGTGGCGGCAGATCCACCGTCACAGCATTCAGCGCCCCAAGTTCCTTCCGCGTCCACAGGTCCCGGACCTTGTACTCCGCCTTATCGATAAACCCATACTCCGCAAAAGTCTTGTCCACATGCACCGGCGCATCGCCGACATTGAACAACGCCAGATAGTTCCTGCTCCGGTTCTCCGACACAGCCACCCACGCCACCACGTCCCCGTCCTGCCCCAGCAGATGCCCGCTCATCGAATGTTGGTCCACCTCAATCACCCCAGGATTCGTCAACAGCGACTTCATCGAATCGTCCATCTGCGTCAGATTTCCCCCAATAAACAGCGGCGACCGCGCCATCGCCCACAGCGTAACCATCGTCCTCTGCTCGTCCTCCGTCAGCCTCGAAGCCCTTGGCCTGCCTTCGCCCGGTGTCGGCACAAGCATCCCGATCGGCAACATATCCGCATCCGGCCAACTCCCCGCCCGCGCATACTTCGACCAACTGGCAATCACCGCAAACTGCCCTTTCACACTCTGCGGCCAACTCTTCCCTGCCGGCTTCTCCCAGTAGTCCCAAACATCATCGGAGATGCGCCAAAGCTGCGCATTCTTCCCCACCTCCTCCGCGTTCTCCAGCGCTGTCGGCCCGGGCGAAAGACTCAGCACCATCGCGCGTCCAGACTTCGCGATGGCCTTGTGAATCATCCGTATCTCCGCCTCTTTATACGGATGCGAAGCAATGCAATCCACCTTGATGTAGTCCACCCCCCACCCGGCATACTGCTTCATCAGCGCGTCGTACCACGCCTGCCCGGCTGCATTCGCCTTCACGCCAAAGTTATCCGGATTCCACGGACACACATCGGCCGTATCGGCCGCGATGCTCGCGCGGACATGCGTCGAGCCAATGCGTGTATTCGCAAGGACCGTCTTCTTCGGAATCCCCCGAATGATGTGGATCCCGAACTTCAATCCGTCTTTGTGTACCGCATCACTCAGCGGCTTGAACCCGCCTCCAAACTCAGAGGTGGGAAACCGGTTCGCCGCAGGCTCATACTGCCCCCGAGAATTAATCGTGTACCGAAGCGCCTCCGGCATCGATGCATTTTCCGGGTTCTCCAGATACCATCCCTCATCCACCACCACATACTGCCAGCCGAACTCCTTCAGTTGCGCCGCCATCACCGTCATGTTGGCGCGAAACTGCGCCTCGTTCACGGTCAGCCCATACGAGTCCCAGCTATTCCACCCCATCGGCGGCGTCGGAGCAAGGTTCTTGTCCTCCGCGCCGACCCGCAAAACCAAAAGCCACAAAACTGCCGCAGACCAAAGGAGCTTCGTCCCCATGCGGATAAACATACCAAAATCACTCCATCGCAAGCGGCAGAAGTCCTACACGTCCGACACAGCAAATTTTCTTCTCTCTTCAACAAGATGCGTCCCCAAGCCAAGAGGTCTATATGGCCCGGTAAAAATGCAATTAGACTTGTACGCACCAAAGATAGCTTCTCAGGAGCACCACCTTGCCTCACATCAAGACCCGCATACGCACTGCCGCATCTCTCCTCGCCCTCTCGACCGCCCTACTCGCTCAAGCCAATATCCAGACCGTCCCACCCGCAGTCAAAGCGGCCGAGGCCTCCATCGACGGCGAAAAGATCCGGGCCCACGTCAAGTTCCTCGCCGACGATCTCCTCGAAGGACGCGGCCCCGGCCTCCGCGGCAGCGAGATCGCCGCCCAGTACATCGCCACCCAGTTCGCCCTCTACGGCCTCAAACCCGGCGGCGACAACGGCACCTACCTCCAGCAGATCAACATGGTCGGCATGAACGCCATCCCCGAAAAAACCACCATGTCCATCATCCCGCCCAAACGCCCCGACGGTCAGATCGGCATCATGCTCTACTCCTACGACCTCAAGTACGGCGACGACTACACCGTCAGCAACCGCACCCTGACCCCCGTCGTCGATATCGACGCTCCCATCGTATTCGTCGGCTACGGCGTCACCGCACCCGAGTTCAACTGGAACGACTACGCCAACATCGACGTCAAAGGCAAAGTCATCCTCTGCATCGTAGGCGACCCGCCCTCCACCGATCCCAACTTCTTCGGCGGCGACGCCCTCACCTACTACGGCCGCTGGACCTACAAATTCGAGCAAGCCGCTCGCATGGGAGCCGTCGGCGCGCTCATCATCCATCGCACTGACCTAGCCAGCTACGGATGGGACGTCGTCAAAAACTCCAACACCAGCGAAAAAACCTACCTCCGCGACAACAAAGAC
>DATHQG010000219.1:0-3098 GCA_035483075.1 Edaphobacter sp.
CGCGCCTTCTGCCTGTTCACCAGCTACACGCAGATGCGCAACACGCACGAGCGACTCCTTGCTGAGCTCCCCTATCCGCTCCTTCTCCACGGCACCGCCCCACGCAACGTCTTGCTGCAGCAGTTCCGCGACACCCCCAACGCCGTCCTCTTCGGCACGTCCAGCTTCTGGCAGGGAGTCGACGTGCAGGGCGAACAACTAAGCTGCGTCATCATCGACCGCCTACCCTTCGCCGTCCCCTCGGACCCTGTAGTCGAGGCCCGGATGGAAGCCATTGAAGCTCTCGGCGGCAAGCCCTTCTTCGACTACCAGGTCCCCAACGCCGTAATCACGCTCAAGCAGGGATTCGGCCGCCTCATCCGCAGCTTGAGCGACCGCGGAGTCCTTATGCTTCTCGACCCCCGCATCCAGCGCCAGCGCTACGGCCGCATCTTCCTCGAATCGCTGCCGCCCTACCGTCTCACCCAGGACATCACCGACGTCGAGAAGTTCTTCGCAGGGCCGCCATCGGCCTAAAATAGAACTATCCGCATGGGACGCAATCTGTACATCCTCGCAGGCAGCCTTATCTTCTTTGCATTGGTCTCTTGCGGTATCGCCTACACCAACATCGCACGGCAGCCCGGCTCACCCGGCGATGTCGCTCTGTGGCGCACGATGGGGCTTGGCCTTTTGGTCGTCGGTCTCCTAGTCGCGTTGGCCGGCATACTGTCCTCGTTATTCGAACAAGCCGAGCGCCGCGCAGACGAAGCGCGCCGAGCGAAGCGTAAGCGGTAAGGACCCGCACAAAACAGTACAATCAAAGTACGGGATAAGTTGAAGCCGCGTCCCCTCAACTCCCATCTAAATCACAGACGCGGCAATCGAAGGGACCCCAGAGTCATGTTTGAAGTAACCGTAGAAGCCGGCTTCTCTTCCGGCCACTACCTCCGCAACTATCGTGGCAAGTGCGAGAATCCGCACGGCCACAACTATAAGGTCTTCATAACCCTCCAGGGCAAAGACCTCGACGAGGCCGGGCTTTTGCTCGACTTCAAACTCCTCAAGCAGGTCATGCGCCCCGTCGTTGAATACCTCGACCACCAGATGATCAACGACCTGGAACCCTTCACCACAATCAACCCTTCGGCTGAAAACCTGGCCCGCTACTTCTACGACAAGACCAAACTCCAGCTTCACGAGATGACCCAGGGCCGCGTCTCTGTGAAAGACTGCACTCTCTACGAGACCGACACCAGCTTCGCCCGTTACTACGAATAAGCCCTCCCGAAAATGCATCTCATCGAACTCTATAAATCGATCCAGGGCGAATCCTCCTTCGCCGGTCTCCCGTGCATCTTCGTCCGTCTCGCCGGCTGCAACCTCCGCTGCGCCTGGTGCGACTCCGAATACACCTTCACCGGCGGCAAGCCCTTCACCCTTGACGAGATCGAGCAGCAGATCGGATCCCTCGCCCCATGCACTCTCGTCGAGTTCACAGGCGGCGAGCCAATGCTGCAAGCCAAAGAACTCCTGCCTTTGATGGATCGCTTGCTGGCGAAAAACTACACGCTGATGATGGAAACCAGCGGCGAACGCCCGCTCGCCGATGTCCCAAGGGCAGTCCACAAGATCGTCGACGTCAAATGTCCCGGCGCGGGGAGTGCAGCCAACACCTTCCGCCTCGAAAACCTCGAGGCCCTTACCAAAAACGACGAAGTAAAGTTCGTGATCACCAACCGCGAGGACTACGACTTCGCCCGCGACTTCATCCGCACACATGCGCTGTATGAAAAAGCCGGGCAGATTCTACTCAGCCCGGCCTTCGTCCAGACCCCCAGCCCCCAGCGCACCGCCGACAACATTGCCCTCGATCCTCGCAAGCTGGTCGAGTGGATGCTCGCCGACGGCCTCCCCGCGCGCCTCTCCCTCCAGATCCACAAGTTCATCTGGGAGCCCATGAAAAAGGGCGTCTAGTCGCCGGTTTTCAGACGTTCGTAAGGTAGCGAGCTTGCTTGATAAACTACGCCCCACATGTCCACCGTGGCCGAAGCCGTCACCGTCCAGCGCGCCCGCCTCGAATCGGTCGACGTCGTTCGTGGCGTCATCATGGTCATCATGGCGCTCGATCACACACGAGACTTCTTCGGCCAGCCCGGCTCGCCTACCAATCTCGCCACCGCGTCCGTCGCGCTCTTTTTCACGCGCTGGATCACTCACTTCTGCGCCCCAGTCTTCTTTCTGCTCACCGGCACAGGCGCCTTTCTATCACTGCGCAAACGAACCAAACCCGAACTCTCACGGTTCCTCTTCACCCGCGGCCTCTGGCTAATTTTTTTGGAACTCACGCTCTTCCGCTGTCTCGCCGTGCAGTTCAACTTCGACTACCACATCACCATCATCAATGTTCTTTGGGCATTAGGCTGGGCGATGATAGTCCTCTCGGTGCTTGTCTACCTGCCGGCCTGGGCCATCACCACCTTCGGCGTCGTCATGATCGCCATGCACAATCTCCTCGACCCCATCGATTCCGCCAACCCGTTCTGGTCTGTCCTTCACTCGCCCAACGTTATCTTCTCGTCCCGTGGCCACACCGTTTTAGTGGCTTATCCCCTCGTCCCCTGGGTCGGAGTCACCGCCGCGGGATATGGCCTCGGCCAGATCTATGCGTGGACAGCCGCGCGCCGGCAAGCGTTTCTTCTACGCCTGGGCATCGGTCTCTCGATGGCATTCGTCGTCCTGCGTGCCATCAATATCTACGGCGACCCGTTCCGCTGGACCACACAGCGCTCAGCCGTCTTCACCGCGCTCTCATTTCTGAACACCACCAAATATCCGCCATCGCTCCTCTTCCTGCTCATGACGCTCGGCCCAGCGCTGATCTTCCTTTGGGCGGTCGATGCCCACACACCGCGCCTCCTGCGTCCCGCCCTCATCATCGGGAAGGTGCCGATGTTTTATTTCCTGCTGCACTTTGCATTCATCCATCTGCTCGCCGTCGTCATCTGTTACGCCCGCTACGGACACATACACTGGATGTTCGAATCACCGGACATCGCAAACTTTCCCATCACGCAACCTCCCGGATGGGGATTGACTCTGCCGTTCGTCTATCTCCT
>DATHQG010000220.1:0-41601 GCA_035483075.1 Edaphobacter sp.
TTTGTCGTATCGCTTCTAAGAACGGCAACGATTCGATGTCGCCCACTGTGCCACCGATTTCTACGATGGCTACGTCAGTGTCGGCCGCGACTTTGCGCATCGCGTTTTTGATTTCGTTGGTGACGTGGGGGATGACCTGGACGGTTTTGCCGAGGTAGTCGCCGCGCCTTTCCTTGGTGATGATTTGCTCATAAATTCGCCCGGTGGTGAGGTTATTGTCTCTGGTGAGGCGGGCGTGTGTGAAGCGTTCGTAGTGGCCGAGGTCGAGGTCGGTCTCCGCACCGTCGTCGGTGACGAAGACTTCGCCGTGCTGAAAGGGCGACATGGTGCCGGGGTCGACGTTGAGGTAGGGGTCAAACTTCATGAGATTGACCTTGATGCCGCGGGCTTCGAGGAGGCAGCCGATAGAGGCTGCGGCGAGACCCTTGCCGAGCGAAGACACGACTCCGCCAGTTACGAAGATGTACTTTGCAGACATTTCCGCGACCTCTTTAATTGGATTTTTGATTTGTGCCCGGTGTGCACGATTAAGTATCGCAGGGTCGGGCGACGGAGGCAATGGGTTGACTTTTTTTCGGAAACCGGATTGCCATCACGAGATCTAGGCGCGATTTTTGCGGGCTGGATTCTGTCGAAGGCTACGGGCCAGTTTGGGGCTGGACGCCGCGGGAGAGCTTCTTGACCAGGAATTCCTGGAACAGGGCGCCGACAGCGCCGGAGGCAGTGCCGATGAGCCAGTTGTCGATGGTCAGTTGGGCGCTGTTCCGGTTGGTCGATGGGTAGTAGAGGTTCGAGATGCCTGCCGAGGCCAGGTTGCCCATGAGGTTCGAATAGTTTGGCTGCCAATGCCCGTTGTCGCCCTTGCAGATGACGGCGGTCGCGATGGCGTACAGGGCGCGGGAGCGAATGCTTCCGGTGCCTTTATAGAAGTAGCGCGGGTCCTGGTGGAGGATGGACGGAAGGACGGCGTCGCCGAGCATTGTGCTGGTGAAGCTGTCGGTATAGGAGGCGCCGAAACGTTTGGCGTAGCCCTGCACGCCCTGGCCGTATCCGCTGAAGCCGTTCTGTCCCTGCTCGATGCCGGCGATGACCGCGGGTATGGCGATGGTTACGGGATCGATCATGGTCCTCAATGCGAGGCGGTACTTCTGGCCGGCGCTGAGAGGGGCGGCGTCCCATACATAGGAGGCGTAGAAGTTGGGGAAGACGCCGAGCACACGCTGCTTTTCGGCGTATGTCATCTGCTCTTCTGCAATGTCATGCTTTGTGAAGTTCACTTCGACTTCCGTCATGGCCGGGGCTATATGCAGGGCGACGGGTGGCAGTTGGTAGCTTTCACCGGGATCGAGCGCAAGAGCGGTGGCTCCCCAGGCCGTGAATCCTTCTGAGGTGATGGTGAGGTTGAACTTGCCGGGTTCGACAGCGTCGAATTTGAAGGAGCCAGAGCCGTCAGTGGTCAGTGTTCGCTGCAGGCGGGAGTCTGTGTTCTCGAGCGCGACCATAGCGCCGGGGACCTCGTCCCCATTGGTGTCGACCACCGCACCGCTGATGCTTCCCACAGATTGGTTGGCTGGCGGTTCGGTGACGATGTGCGACCCGGGTGCCTCGGGCAACCTGTTGGCGGCGATATTTCCGGGGACGGTTGATGGCGTGGCCAGCGCTAGAGATGTAGTCCGGATTGGTGGGGGAGTTGTCGCGGATTTGGTCTGAGGGGACTGCGCGTGCATCTGCAGACTGAGTGTGGCAGTCAGGAGGGCGGTCGGTATACCAAGGCTTGAAACGCGCAAACTACACATAACAGTAATGTTCCGCTTCAAATCTCAACATCGGTTGCCTCATAGGTGAGCATGGGGAACTGATTTCGCGAACGAACGAATTTGATCTTCAGTCATGGATCGTTAGCCCACAATCACCCAACAGTACAATCCTCGGGCCTGTCGTTCGGGCGGCAGATTGCGTGGGCGCGCTAGAGGGCGTTGATGTCTTTCGATTCGAGGATGGGTCGAGCGTAGCCTTGTTTTGCGACCTTGAGCATGGCTCGGCCTAGTTGTTCGGTGGTGGTGACGTATTTGGGGAAGGCGGACCTGAGCAAAGGGAGGATGGGGTTGAGTGCGGTGTAGAGGGCCTGGTAGAGGCGGGTCTTTGAACGTATGCCGTGGAGGGGCTGGATGAATCCCGGGCGGAACAAGTATGCGGACTTGAAAGGGAGCTTGAGGAGATCGTTTTCGGTCCTCCCCTTGACGCGGGCCCACATGATGCGGCCGCGTTCGGTCGAGTCGGTGCCGGCGCCGGAGATGTAGATGAAGGTCATGTTGGGATTGAGTCTGGCGAGTGTTCTGGCGGCGGCGAGGGTGAGGTCGTAGGTGAGGTGGGTGTATTTCGTTTCGTCCATTCCGGCGGAGGAGACGCCGAGCGAGAAGAGACAGGCGTCGAAGCCAGTGAGTTGGGACTCGATGCCGGAGTAGTCGAAGAAATCCGTGTGGACGAGTTCGCGGAGTTTGGGGTGTTGCTGGTTGGTTAGGGTGCGCACGATGGAGAGTACCTGCTGCACGTCGGGGTCGAGGAGGCACTCGCGCAGGACGCCCTGGCCGACCATTCCAGTCGCTCCGAAGAGAATTACTTTCATGTGGTAATGCTAACGTGCGGTGCGGACTGAGAGTTGCTTATAGACTCTTTCATTCAGGGCGGACCTCTGTGTGTGAGGAGTGTTGGCGGTGAAATTTCAAGCCTTATGGCTGGCGTGGCGGTCCGATCATTGGTGTTTTCACCGGCTTCGCCATTCCGTAAAAGACGACGAGACCTTGTCCGGCTCCGAGTGTTGAGAGGGCCTCATCGACCTTTCCAAGAGCAGCTGGATAGTATTGCCAATTGTTGGTGACCCACACATCTCCAGCTGGCCCAATCTGCGCATCTACCTGCATCTGCAGGCCACCGCCTACATAGCCGCCGGGAGGGGAGATGGCGTCGCCCGTGTGAACTCCCGGCGGGCAATGTTCGGTCCGAAATCCGCACAGCTCCACGATGCCGGCTGACGATGTCGTCAAATTCGTGATCCAGACATTGTCATTGCCGTCCACGGCCGCTGCCCATGGCCCGACAATTCCTTTGCCGGAGATCGGAGAGAAGGAGGCCTGTGTGCCGTCGGGACGTAGTGCGGTCACACTGCCTCCATCGGGCCCGGACTTTTGATTAGCCATTGCATCCACCAGCACCACCGCCAACCGGTGGGCCGCATCTGGATCCTTGTCGTAGTCAACCTTGAATGCAGCCGTCATCTCGACAAACTTCAGGCGACCCTTCTCCGAGTTCCCAAGCTTGTTGGTGACCCAGACATTGCCCAGGCTATCGACCGCCAACCCGCTCCCGGAGAAGCCGGCCTTGAAGGTCTCAGACTTACTCGGATCGGAAGCCGGAAATCGGGTCACATAATCGCCACCGATATTCGTGATCCAGATTCGATCCTGCTGGTCTATCGCGATCGCAAACGGCGCAAGCAGCTTGCAGGGATTCTTCAGCGGATCGGTGGTCTTGTTCTGGCAGAAGAACTCAGCCTTGGCGGGATCGCCCTTCGGCAGATGCAGCACCTGGGCCTTGATCGTGTCCACCGCCCAGATATCGCCGCTCGGCGTGGAGATAATGCCTTGCATCTTGCTCAGCCTTCGGTTGAAGTTGTAACCCTCAGCCGGCGAGAGCGGCTTGCCCGTCTTATCGAACTTCGAGATTGTCTCGCCACTAAAGTTGGAGGCCCAGACGTTACTCTCAGCGTCAATCGTCAATCCAAAACCCGGCCCTGAGAGTCCTCCACCGGTGAAGCCGAACGGGCTGGGCGACAGCGGCTTCCCATTAGGCGTAAATTTGCTGAGATTTCCGGTCCACGTAATGTCCTGGTTCTGCGCCCCCACGGTAAAGTTGTCGACCGCCCACGCGTTGCCCTCACTATCAAACATAAGCTTGCCCGGACCACTGATTCCGCCGCCAGTAAACTTCAGCGGAAAAACAAACGCGCTCGGCGCAAATGTCAGATACGGCAAAAATGGTGTCGGCCGCAGCACGTTCCCAGGCGTGAATGACTTGGGAAACGGATAAAACTCATCGAGCAACGCGAAGATCTTCTCCGGCTGATGCCACGGATTGAACGCGATCGACTCCATCGCCAGCAGCGTGTCCGTAGGAGGGCCGCCCGCAGGAGGTTTCGCCGCCGCGAAAAATTTGCTGCATGCATCCGGCTTGATCTGTGTAATGCATCCCGCAAGCACGTCCGACAGCGTTCCAAGATTTGCCATGGTAGGTGTCTGCGAGCTATTCAGCGCGTCCACCACCACAGGTCCATAACTACCCGTTGCGAAGTCAACGAAGTTAGGGACATTACCTGCGGCAATTCCGAGAGCCAGCGGAGAGCCTTTGATCCAACTTCCAGCGATGAATTGGGCATGGGTCACCACAGAAGCCACTGTGGTCATCTCGTCGATTACGACATAGGGGGGTGGCTTGTTGCCGACAACAGCCAGAAGTGCAATAGCGGAGTTGTTGCCAGCCTGCGGATTTGCTGCAGAGATGCCCCCAGTGGCGACCAAATAGAGGTCCAATCCCGGCGCACCGGCACCGTGGATGGTGTACTTACCATCGGCCCCAGTCTTGACCTGTGCCAGCTGTTTGGGTGTTCCGGTGCCTGCCTCCATCAGCGTCACGCTCGATTGAGCGATGGGAACGCCCCCACCGAGAACCTGCCCTTTGATATCGGCGGCGAAAGCACGTCCTGCAAAACACATGTTGGCCGAGAAGAGGATTGCCAGATACAGGTTTCTACTCCCAAACTTACAATTCATAAAGTAACCTCGGGGGCGGCCTCTACTGGCTTCAGACACCGTCGTCCTGACAGGTTATGAACAGAGTGCTTCGTCATCAACTGCCAAAACTATTAGTCAGGAAGCAGAAAAATGCGGAGCGTCGGCTGTCGTTCGATTGTTGACACTAAAATTTAGTTCCGGTTGATCGTGCCCGAGCTAATGCTGCGTGTTGGAAGCGGCGGGGGCAGGTGCGCTGGGCGGGGGTGCTGCCTCCGCTCCTGGGTCGGTAGGAAGATAGCGACCTAGCCACTGGATCCAACGGCGTTGCAGGTCCTCGCGGCGAATGGGGTCCCCGGGTGAGTGGCCTCCAACGGGAAACGCGATGAACTGCGTTACGACATCATGGTCCCTGAGGGCACGGTACCAGGCATAGGACTGCGTAATCGGGACTCGATAGTCACCGACGTCGCACATGACGAGGGTAGGGGTGTGCACGTTCGCGACATAGGTGATTGGTGACTGTGCCATGTAGGCCTTCATGCGCTCGGGGCTGGTATACGGCGAACCGCCAAAGTTGTCACCGATGGTGATATTGCCGTCGGAGAGGTTGTACATGTCCAGCCAATTATTCACGGCCGCGCCGTCAACAGAGGCCTTCCAGATGGTGGAGTGGCCAAGAAGCCAGCTGGTCATGAAGCCGCCGTAGGACCAACCGCTGACAGCAATATGGTCCGTATCGACGGCGCCTCCCTTTTCGACGGCAGCAAGCCCAGCCATCACGTCCTCTCCCGGGCCCTGACCTGCGTCGTTCCATATTGCAGCCTGGTAAGCGTTGCCCAGGTTATCGCTGCCGCGGTAGTTGGGCTCGAACACCATCCAGCCCTGGGCCGCGAACAGCTGGGAGAAGCTGGTCCAGGTCTGCTTGGAGCTGGAGGTAGGTCCTCCGTGAATGTAGAGCACGAGTGGATATCGCTTGCCGTGCTGGAAGCCGATGGGATACGTAACCACACCATCTGATTCCGGACCGCCCTTCATGCTCGGCCAGGTGATCGTCTCCTGATGGGCAGACTCAAGGCTGGCGATCTCACGATTGAGGGTGGTGAGCTGCACAGGCTTTGCGTGCGCGGAGTCCATCAGAAAGAGCTCACCCGGATCGTTTGGCAGAAAGCCAGTAAAGGCGATCTCGCCGCGAGGACCGACCGAGCCCTCAAACCAGTAAGGTTCGGCCGGTGTGACATCGCCGGTTTCGAGACGCTGTGCGGCCCCGCCACCGGTGGGTTGGAGCCAGAGGGCCGCAGTGGTGGCGTCGTTGCCCGCTACCAGGAGTGACCTGCCGTCGGGCATCCAGACCCCGCGTACGATGTTGCGATCGAGCACACGCGTGATGTCCTTTCCTGCTCCGCCTGTCGACGCTGTGAGGAGAATATCTTGTTCGTTCCAGCTCTTGCCATCGCGGTTATAGAGGTAAGCGACTTGAGAGCCATCGGGAGAGACGACCGGAAGGGATTCAAGCCTGGCAACCCCGGTCAGCGGCTTGTAGTGGCCAGAGGCCACGTCCAGCACCTGCACCGTGCTAGGCAGAGCATCGCCGGAGAGCGGCGAGGGTACCTTCACGAAGATGATCTGCTTTCCGTCTGGTGACCACTGAACGGGCGAAGCCGGCGGCCCGGGCGGGAGACTGATTGGCAGCGACCAGGGGCCTTCGGTGAGGCGCCTGGGCTCGGGCATCTTTAGCAGGTTGGGGTCGGCCGGAAGATCAACCAGCCAGAGGTGCGCGGGCATCTGGGGCGAACGGACGAGGAAGTTGTTATTGCCTATCTCAAAGCCGTCCTCGAACTTCGCGCGACCCTCGCGCTTTGGCTCTTCGTCTTCCGCGACGAAGGCGAAGGCCCTGCCGTCGGGCCGCCACGCCATTTGCTCGATAGATGATGGGGAGTGCGTGAGTTGCGTCGAATCACCACCCTCAGCAAGGCTGAGAGTCCAGATCTGAAGGTGCTTCTTGTCGTCTTCGGCTAGGAAAGCGAGTGTTTTGCCATCGGGCGACCAGCGCGGAAAACTCGCGTGGGCCTTTCTTGTGAGTACACGAGTACTATGCGAGGCGATATCCACGAGAAGAATCTCGGCATCGCGGCGATCTTCGTCGAGGTTGACGCGAGTCACAACCAGCGCGATGGATTTGCCATCGGGAGAGATCTCGGGATCGCTTGGGCTGACGATCTTGCTGGCGTCGGCTACGTGGTAGCGCTCGGCAGTACAGGTGGACGCAACGATAGCGGTGAACAGGAAAGTGCAAGCAACACGCAGATTCATGCGCGGCCCCCGAACCTAGATGAGATGTGCCGATAGTAGCAGAGCAGGCTGACAGGAGCTCAGAAATGGAGTAAGGCGCTTCTTAAAACGTAGAGTAGATCGGAGGCAGAAGTATTCTCTTTTTATGGATAGAGGGTGGAACCCTAGATGACGGCGCGGACTACTCGTAGAGTGTGGATTGGTTTTCAGGTTTGGGCGATGCGGCGGATGGACTCGCTGGCCGGTCGGCGGGGGCCTGGAGGTGATAGGGCGGCGCATTTGGCGACGGGAGACCGAGGCGAGCGGGAGGCGTTGTTTCATCTGCGGACGATGGGCTATACGATCGTGGCCCGACGGTGGAAGAGCGCGAAGTTATGGGGCGACGTTGACCTGATCGGGTGGGACGGGGAGTGGCTGTGCTTCGTTGAGGTGAAGACGCGGAGTGGGCGAGACGCGATGCCGGCGGAGTCGGCCGTGGATAGGGACAAGCAGGAGATGCTGCGGCGGATGGCGCGAGCTTATTTGAGGACTTTTCCGGAGAAGCTGAGGGCAGAGGTCCCGGTGCGGTTCGATGTGGTGTCGGTATACTTGCTGGGGCCAAGAGTTGAGTTCGATGTGTACCGAGGGGCGTTTGGATGGTGAGGTATGCAAAGGAGCCTGAGGTTGGGCCGCTGGATCCGGCCGAGTTGAGCGAACGGCTGGCGGCGGTGTTGCGGAGCGCGATGCCGTGGCTGCTGACGATCTCCGAGGCAGAGGCCAGCGTGCCGGAGCGCGAAGGGAAGTGGAGCGCCAAGCAGGTGGTGGGGCATCTGACGGATTCGGCGGTGAACAATCTGAGGATGATGGTGCTGCTACAGATTGAGCCGGGACAGAGTCTGCCAGGGTATGAGCAGATGGAGTGGGTGGATTTGCAGCATTATGCGGAACGCGATTGGGCGCAGGTGCTGGCGCTGTGGTTCGCTCTGAATGAGCATGTGGCCTGGACGGTCGGGCATGTTGAGAGGGCGCGTCTCGCCAATAGAGGCGTGGTTGAAGGCGAGCCCTTGACCTTGAGGTTCTTGATTGAGGACTATATCGCTCACATGGAGCACCATCTGCGGGCGATGCGATTGTGGCTGGGGATTGCGGCCGAGGGGCCCGGATAGCAACCGGATTGGTCGACTCAGGTGTCTAATAGGTTTGGTTGACGAGGACTAGAACGATGACGCTGCTGAATGCACCGGAGTATGACAGCCGCCGTGACACGCGGAACCGCAATTTGTTGATTGCCGTTGGGGGGTTGCTGTTCTTGATGGTGGTGATTGGGATGGGCGGTTTCATGCTCGGCCATGGATGGTTCTTCTCGAACCTTCCGGCGGAGCATAAGGTGGGCAGCTTCTTCAGCGCGCTCGAGGCGAAAGACTACGGCAAGGCGTTCGCGATCTATACGAATGATCCGGACTGGCAGCAGCATCCGGAGAAGCATGCGGACTATCCGCTGCAGCGGTTTACCGAGGACTGGACAACTGAAAGTCCTGTGGGTGGGCCGATTGTCTCGCACCACGTCGATATATCGAAGACGGACGGGACGGGGTTGTTCGGAAGCGGCATCATCGTTGCGGTGCGGGTGAATGGGGACCACAAGCTTTTTATGTGGTACGAGCGCAAGGACGGGACGCTGACGGAGCCGGCGCCGCATATATTGCAGTACGACTGAGGCGACGGTAGATGTCAGGCTTGATCAGATGGAGGTTGCCCGGGCCACGATTTTTTCCTTCGAGTCGCTCTCTCTGACCAGTTGTCAGATTGTGAGGACGACTCTGCCAAAGGGGCGGTCCTCAACGAGGTAACGCAGAGCTTGAGCTGCTTCGGACAGAGGGAAGGTCTTCGCCACGATCGGTTTGATCGCGCCGGATTGAAGCAGAGAGACAATGGCGTTCCAAGCGTCAGTGACGGTCGTCTGCGGCTGACGGAACATATTGAGACCCCGGATGCTGGCTTGTGGCACGATCAGATCTGTCACGTCAATGGTCGTTTTGCGGCTCGCGGAATAGCCCAGTGTTGTGAGGCTACCTCCCAACGCAAGCCCTCCGAGGGCCTCGCTCAAGACTTCGCCACCGACGCCGTCGATGACAATGTCTGCGCCGTAGCCCCCGGTGATACGACGCACGCCGTCACCCAACTTCTCCAAGGAGGTATCGATGACCTCATTGAATCCGAGCGTCTTCGCCTGGTCGGCTTTCGCATGGCTGGTCGTGCTCGATATGGCGTGCTTTGCTCCCAGTGCGCGCGCCAATTGCGTCACGGCGTTGCCGACCGATCCCCCGATCGCGGGTGCCATGACGGTTTTGCCTGCACGAAAACCAGCTTGGGTAAGGGCCACCTGCGCGGTGAGATACGCGACCGGAATACCCGCTGCGCTCACGTCATCGATATTGTCAGGTATCAGGCAAAGGTCTTCCTTCCGTATGGCAATCCACTCACTGTAGCTTCCGTCCTCAAAGGCGCCATAGGTGCCCCAGAACATCACGCGTGAGCCGGCAGGAAGGTCCGTTCCGCCTCCCTCCTCCACCACGCCCGCTCCTTCGTTGCCCAGGACCAACGGCACCTTCGTGGTGTGAAAATTGCCGGAGAGAATCGTATGGTCGAGCGGCGTGACGCCGGCCGCAGTGATTCGCAGCAAAACCCTTCCCTCCGAGACCGCTGGTTTTGGAAGCTCTACGAGCTTCAATGCTTCATAGCCACTAAATTGTTCCGCTCTCATTGCACGCATATTTTTTCTCCCTTGAGTGTCTTTCCGCTCGTGTTACTTCGGGAATGAGTCGCCGAACATCGGATTTCCGCTCTTGGACTGCTGCTCGGTAGCCTCGTCCTGAATGACATCCCAGTGCTCGACGAGAATTCCATCCTTCAAGCGAACGACGTCCGCTGCGATCCAGTTCACCGGCAGTCCAATGTTGGAGAACCGGCCATGAACGATGACGTAGTCGCGTTCTGCAAGAACCACCCCAGGCTCATACCTGAGCGACGGCGGCGCGGCCTTGATGAGGCTGAAGAGCCCGTGTCGTCCCGGCTCGATATGGGCGCTGTGTTGAATGTAGCTGGGAGACCAGAACCTCTCCGCCGCTGTGTAATCGCGTTTATTGAACAGGGTATCGAATGCTTCCAGTACGATCGCCTTGTTCTTCGCGGCATTTGAATTGCTCATTGTTTTCCTCTCTTATCGAATTACACAAAGCGACATTCAGGTAGCGAAGTATGCCGGCAGCGCTCGATCAGATCTGTCCTCTGCCGCCATCAACGAACAGTTCGATACCTGTGACAAAACTTGAGTCATCCGAGGCTAGAAACAACGCCGCCTTGGCAATTTCTTCGGGTCTCCCCATGCGTCCGATTGGGATGGTGGCCACAATCCGTGCAATGGCGTCTGCAGGTTGCCCGTCGACAGCTGGCGTATCGGTCGGACCGGGGCTAATTACGTTGGAACGAATATGGCGGTCCTTGAGATCCGAGGTCCAGGTCCGGACGAAAGAGCGGAGGGCGGCCTTCGTCGCGCCGTAGACGCCGAAGGCGGGCGTACCTTTCACGCTCGCGACGGAGCCGTTGAGGATGATAGAGCCACCGTCATTCATGAGCGGAAGGGCTTTTTGGACCGTAAACAGCGTTCCCTTCACATTGATGTCGAATAGCCTGTCGAAGTGTTCCTCCGTGATCTTTTCCAGGGGAGCAAATTCGGCGACGCCGGCGTTGGCGAAGACGATGTCAAGTGTGCCCTTTGCTTTGACGGTCTCATAGAGACGATCGAGGTCAGCCAATTTGGCAACGTCTCCCTGAACGCCAGTGACGTTGCTGCCGATCGTCTTTACGGCCTCGTCGAGCTCCTTTTGACGGCGGCCCGTGATGAAGACATAGGCACCTTCTTTGACGAAGAGCTTTGCTGCAGCCAACCCTATCCCAGTTGTGCCACCAGTAATCACAGCTACTTTTCCTTGCAGTTCTTAGTTTCGGTCATTGGTAGTCTTCCTCATTGTCCATTGTTCTGTTGGGGGGTGATTGGCATGATCAGCTCTGGAGTCATCATTCGATGGTTGGTAGGTTGGGTAATCGGAATAGCCGCGGGGCCCCGAGCCGTAGACGGTTTCCCAATCCACTTCGGCAAGAGGGGCATTCTCTCGAAACCTCTGGACCAGGTCAGGATTTGCGATATAAGGGCGGCCGAACGCTATCAGATCCGCGAACCCTTCTGCGATAAGTCGGTTTCCGCGATCACGATCCATCTTCACGTTCGCAATGAGTGTGCCTTTGTAGAGAGGACGGAAATGTTGGAACATGCCATCGTCGGCCAATTTCTCGAGGGGAGTACCAGAAAAATCGGTGGTATTCCCCATGAGCAGCAAGTGCGAAAGATTGTAGGCGCTTAGCTTCCGAATTGCGTATTCGGTGACGGGCAGTGTTTCGTCGTTGGCTTGAAATGCACCGCCTTCGTGCATCGGGCTGATCTTGATTCCAACCCGTTGCCCGTCGACCTCACCCAGGACCGACTCGACTACCTCGAAGAGAAAACGCGAGCGATTTTCCAGGCCCCCGCCGTACTCGTCATTCCGCAGGTTGGTGGTGGCGTTTAGAAACTGCGAGATCAAATAGAGATAGTTGGCGAGGACCTGGACACCATCGAACCCGGCTTCCATCGCGTTTCGCGCAGCTCGCGCGAAGTCCGTGACCGTGATTTTAATCTCCTGCTTCGTCAGAGGCCGCGGTGTTACCGTGGGCTTCCTTCCGGTCCGCGTGACCGAGGTCTGGCCTGGATCGATGTTCGATGCGGACACGGGTTGCGCGCCGTCCAATAATTCAGGATGCGAGATTGCGCCGGTGTGCCAGAGTTGTGCCATGATGCGGCCGCCAGCTGCATGGACGGCGTCTGTGACGCGGCGCCATCCGCGGACTTGCTCCTCCGTCCACAGTCCCGCCGTATCGGCCCAACCAAATCCTTCCGGGCTAATCGCGGTGGCCTCGGCGATGATCAGTCCGGCCGAAGCACGCTGCGCGTAATACTCCGCCTGCAAGGTCGTAGGTACATGATCATGCGATTGCGCACGCATCCGTGTGAGAGGCGCCATGACGATGCGGTTAGGAAGATTGAGGCCCCCCATCCGATATGGTGTAAAAAGTGGCTGATTCAACATCAGATAAACTCCTGCATGGGTGAGGTCGGCTCTCAACCAGGTCCGCACGGATACATCTTTCGTCGGGGACCGTGTAACAAATGTGCGCAGCGGCTCAGGCATTCATTCCGCCATCCACGGTCAGATTCGCTCCTGTGATGTACGAGGATTCGGGACCAGCGACAAACGCGACCATTGCGGCGATCTCGTCTACGTGCCCATAGCGGGCGAGCGCTGTGGCGGCCTTCTGCGGTACCGCCCAATCACCCGAGGCGGGATTCAAATCCGTGTCGATTGGACCCGGCTGAACGTTGTTGACGGCGATGCCCCGGCTGCCGACCTCTCTGGATAGTGCCTGGGTAAACATCTTGATGGCCCCCTTCGTGGCCGCGTAGGGCACAAGCCCGGGCGCAACGGCACGCTCGCCCACGGCCGAACCGACCATAATGATGCGCCCGCCATCCTTCATGTGCTTCAGCGCCGCCTGCGTTGTGGCGAATACGCCGCGCACGTTGATGTCGATCACACGATCCATCTCCTCCAACGTCGACTCCTCGAAAGCTTTCGGAATCGCCGTGCCCGCATTGTTCACGAGCACATCAAGTCTGCCGTAGGTCGCGACGGTCTTTTCGACTGCACCCTTGACTGCTTCGACGTTGGCAGCGTCCGCCTGGATCGCGATGGCTTTTCCGCCACCTAGTTCAATCGCTTTGACTACGGCCGAGGCTGCGCTCGCGTCCTTCGCATACGTGATGGCTACACTTGCTCCATCGGCGGCCAGACGCTTTGCAATCGCTGCGCCAATACCCCGGGAACCGCCGGTAACGAGTGCCACTTTCTTCGCTAACTTAGACATAGAATCTCCTTTGTTATTTCCTGGAACAACTCATTGACTCAGCCGATCCGACTGCAATTCTGCTCGAACTAGTCGTCGAACGGTTCTGAACCATTCAGTTCTATATGATGATGAAGATGTGGTGAGGATGCAGAGATATTGAACTATTTAGTTCTTTATCAGATAATGTATCTATGGGGCGCCCGAAGAACTTTAGTCGCGAGGAAGTGCTGGAGAAGGCGATGCCCGTCTTCTGGAAGCATGGGTTCGCGGATACCAGTCTTCAGGAGCTGGAACGGGCCACAGGTGTGAACAAGTCAGGGCTGTATGGCGAGTTCCGAGACAAGGAAGATCTTTTTGTTGCTTGCCTTCGCCACTATCTTGAGAGCCAGGAGAAGAGAGGATTTCTTACCAGGGAGCCTTTTGGCTGGAAGAACGTTGAGACGTTTCTTAAGAATGGTCCTCTTAACAAGGGGGAACAGCAAGGGTGTTTTTCCGTCAACTCCATGCGGGAGTTCGCTATCCTTCCGAACGAGGCTTATGAGGTCGTGGCCGAGAATCGAGCGCTATTGCAGCGCCTTCTCGCGATGAACATCGAGGCCGAAGAGCCCAAGATGGCCCCTTCCGCAATTGCGGAGTTGGTACTGTCCTTCTTCTCCGGATTATGCATTGAGCGCAACCTTAAATCCGGCAAAACCTCGTCAACCCGCAAGATCGAAAATTTTATGGCAGCCCTTCGCAGTCTCTAATCACAGTCAAGGCCACACGGCTGTTATGTAAGGAAGCAGAAGCGTTGCAAATTATTGATTTGAATGGTGGGCCCGGAGGGATTTGAACCCCCAGCCAAGGGATTATGAGTCCCCTGCTCTAACCGTTGAGCTACAGGCCCATCTATGACTTAAGGACAGCGACTACGACAGTGGAGGTCACTGCAGCAGGTAGCTGTCTTTCGGCGCAACTCCGGGTCCTTTGCCAAACAGTCGCGGTCGCTCGAAGGTGCGGTCGACTGTGTCTGGCGTCGGATGGATGTGCCGTTGGGATACGACGGTGCTTCTGTGTCCGGCAATCCGCATCATGGGTGAAAAGCATCTACTCCCGATTTCCCAAGCCTAGAACATTGTATGGCGTAGAGAGTGCATCACAAAATCACTCGGACGGCCGGACGACCGCTTGTCACATTCACTCGGTCAGAGAAACTGTTGTGGCCGAACTTGACGGGTCTGAATGTAGGACATCGGCGGTTTGTGCGCGATAGCAATTTATCGCAACGATGCGTTCCTGTCCGGCACACATAGGAGCGACTTCATGGGGCACAATCCCACCGAGGAGAATGATGGTTTGGCCTCGACCAAGCGGTACAAGAGTGCCGGAGGTCCTTCCCGCGGTGCGGACTTTCGACAACGGTTCGCGAATAAATTCAGGGTAGACTACCAACTCGCCTGCTGAGCCATCCACCCTGGAATCGGTGAGCGACGTGATGACGGCAAGGTCGCAATCGACGACGTCGCGATGGACTGCGAGGAAGTCTCCAGGCTCCTCGTAATAGATGTAAGTCCCACCGCCGGTCGCGGAGACTGTGATCCCGCATAGACGGCCAAGGGTCTCGGCCATTTGCTGGCATCCATATAGCGCCCAATGGAGGTCGCGGGCAGGACCTGATCTGTAGGCCCGCGCCGGATAGCCGCCGCGGCCCTCCGTTCCGTCCGAATCCTCCACAAACACCCGTGGCGCCTCAGGCCGCACAACGTCTGCTTCTGCGCGCATGCCTTGCAGAGTTTCTTCGTCAAATAACCCGCAAACCACGAGGTAGCCGCCGGCCGCAAACAGGCGAGATTGCAAGATCTCATTCGGCGGGCTGAAATGCCAATTGCTAACGGCCATTGATCGATCGCTAATAGCTTGCATCCTACAGTCTCGCAGATTGAGACCCGCTCAGTTTACAGAACCCTTTTTCTGCGACCTTTCGATCAGAGGCGGCTAGGGTCGTGGCGCAAGCGGAGGAGCGTGGACCGGCGGTTTAATCGTAGGCCGGTGTGGGGGCTTGAGCGGAGGAACGTGTATTGGCGGCTTAGGCGGAGGTCGTAGTGGAGGCGCGGGCGGCGGCCTGAGTGGCGGCGAAGGCGGAGGACAAGGGGGCGGCGGCGCGAGCGGAGGTGCGGGTGGAGGCCGGAGCGGCGGCGCGGGTGGCCGAGGCGGGGGCGGAGATCCGGGCGGCGAGAGCGGAGGATAAGACGGCCGGTCGGCCTTGATTGGTGGTTCGAGCCGTTGAATCGGTTCCACGGTTTGAATAGGCGAGGACATGGATCACTCTCCGCTGCCGAAGGCCCGGAAACTCGTTGGCGGCCCGCAAATCAGGTGTGAAGTACTAGCGTGAATCTTATATCCAGACCTTTAGAATTAGCAATTTCCTTGTGCCTGACGTTTACGTGAACGCTCGAGTGGCCCCAAGGACGATTCCGCGAGTGCTACAGGTGGTTTCAGGTGCTGCACTCTGCAATCGCATCGTCTGAACTGGAGCGACTATGAGCCAGATAGAGATTGAACCCACAAACAACGTCTTCTACACTGTCCCGGTGCGCGTCATTTTCAGCTGTGAAAACAAGATATATATGTGGTGGCAGGCGGAGTTCCTCCATTACACCTATCTGCTTGCGGGAATGGAGGCGGAGTTGACCGCGCTAGTGGCTGAGACAGATGAACCAGAGCTGGAATTCAGCTGCAAGACCGTCCGCGTCGCAAACTACAAGGACTCTATTCCCGATGTACCGCTCCTTTCCCTGAATAAGTCAGGTGGAATCGCGGAGTGGGCCGCGCTGGACGGACCTCGAGACGAGACGATCCTGATCGTCGACCCTGATTCAATGTTCGTACGTCCAGTGATTGATCCTGGCCCGATCAAGGCGGGCGAGGCCCATTCAGAGGAGCATGATTACATGGGTGTTGATATCCCCGGGAACAGGACGGTCCTTGATCGTCACTGCAGGGAAGAGCTCCGTGCGAAGATCCAGCCGGTGGGGATATACATCTTTATTAATAGAGGATGTCTGGCTGAGTTGGCCCGGCGCTGGCTGCAGAAATCGATTGATATCGCAGCCGATCCCGTGTGCCGGGAAGCGTTGGGTGGCACCGGCTGGCTAAGTGATATGTGGGGGTATGCTATCGCTGCGGCGGAGCTGGGAATTCATCATCACCTAAGAGATTTTTCTCAGGTCACCGGCTCTGATTCTTTAGCGAATCCGATCACGCATTATTGCTTTCCTTTGATGGAAGGTCGCGACGAGATCTGGGAGCCAGATACCCAAAGACCAATATTGTGGAGTAAATGGACCTACAGGCCATGGGACGATCCGCCGGACCCCTTTGGCACCACGATTGAAGGTGAGATGTTATTAGAGCGCTTACGGGACTTCGTCAACGCAAAGAGGGGGGAGCAAATCAATCAGCAATCGATGTAGTGGTTTCGAATCTTGTCGCTTGGAGCGATGCTGGCCGGCGAAAATGCGAGGGAGTATGGTTAGGACACGGCAAAAAAGACCCGTCGCGGTTACAGTCATCGCTGAGATGCATTTTTCGGCAGATCTGACGTTCGAAGAGATTGCGCTACATTTTGATATGTCGACACATGCTGATAGGGCCCGACCGGACAATGGTTCGTGCGTGACTACGCCAGGAACTGTCGCCCTGAATCCAATATGACTCCCGAACTCTGGCAACGTCTGAAGCCGCTGTTCCATGCCGCCCTCGAGGAGGATCCACAGAATCGCGCGGCGTTTATCGAGGGCGCCTGCGCTGGAGACCTCGAACTAAAGAGGCACCTCGAACAGCTTCTCGATTCCGAACAGCAAGACTCCGGTTCGCTTGACGTTCGACTAGCAAATTTGAAGGGTGTTCTGGATGACAACGGCGGCCCGCTGCAGCAAGGAGACCTTCGCATGCGAGGTATAATCCGCCTCACTATGGCGTTAGTCCCGGGGACGAAACTTGATGGCTACGAAGTTATCGAGCTGTTGGGAGCGGGCGGAATGGGCGAGGTGTATCGCGCGCGCGACGCGGTCCTGAAACGGGAGGTCGCGATCAAAGTATTGCCAGCTTTTGTCTCGCAGGACCCGGACCGGCTGCGGCGTTTTGAGCAGGAGGCGCAGGCGACGGCGGCCCTGAACCATCCGAACATCCTTGCCATCCACCGCTTTGGCGTCTTTGAGGGAGCGCCGTACCTGGTTTCAGAGTTGTTGGTTGGCGATACGCTGCGGCAGCAACTGGAGCGTGGCCCACTACCAATCCGCAAGGCGATCGAATACGGTATCCAGATCGCGCATGGATTGGCGGCAGCACACGACAAAGGCGTCGTCCATCGGGACCTGAAGCCGGAGAACCTGTTCGTTACAAAAGAGGGTCGGATCAAAATTCTGGACTTCGGTCTCGCTAAATTGATGCAGCGCCACCCAGATGGCACCGAGCCAACTCAGGCGAACGGAACGGAGGCCGGCCTGGTGATGGGCACCGTCGGCTACATGTCTCCGGAGCAGGTGCGCGGGATAACCGTCGACCATCGGGCCGATATCTTCGCCTTTGGAGCGATCCTGTACGAGATGCTGGCCGGCAAACGGGCGTTCCAGCGGCCGACGTCGGCGGAGACAATGTCTGCGATCCTGAACGAAGATCCGCCGGGTATTTCGCAGATTGTCCAGACCATTCCTCTGGGGTTGCAGAGAGTTGTGCGTCGCTGCCTGGAGAAGAGTCCCGAGCAGCGATTCCAGTCCGCATCGGATTTGGCGTTCGCGCTGGACGCCATTTCGGATTCGGGCATCTCGTCGGCGGTCGGCATCGAAGCGCCGAGCGAACGCGGGCGAAGCAAAGCGCTGGCCTGGTCGGTCGGGCTGGCCGCGGTCCTTGCGGTCGCCGTTGCGACGTACTTCTTTGCAACACGGCATGAGAGGGCGCCTTTCGAGCACTATTCTCTTCAACGAGTGATTGACAGCAAACATGTAAGGAGTCTCGCCATCTCGCCTGACGGCATTTATCTGGTGGCGATTGTGAGCGACGCGAACGGTGCGCAAAGCTTGTTGCTTCACCATCTTCCGACGAACAGCGAACGAACGATTGTCCAAGACGCGGCGTACAAATTTCATAGCGTCACCTTTTCGCCTGACGGCAGCTACATCTATTTCCGGATCGATGCCCTGGGCACGCCCAAGGCCGACCGGTGGGACGATTACCGGATACCGGTCCTTGGAGGCCAGCCCACGCGAGTGATTGCGGACGTGGTCTTTCCTCTCAGCTTCATCGATGGAGGCCAACGGGTGTGCTTCTATCGTCAGGACGTTCCAGCAGGCACCTA
This sequence comes from Edaphobacter sp., assembly GCA_035483075.1. Lineage (GTDB taxonomy): Bacteria > Acidobacteriota > Terriglobia > Terriglobales > Acidobacteriaceae > Edaphobacter. Next base: position 18,391 of record DATHQG010000220.1, read on the forward strand.
CCAGCTCCTTAGCGCTAACGCGAGTGGTGGCGAGGAACAGGTGCTGGCGAACGGCAAGAAGCCGTTTCCAACGCTAGCCGTTTGTGCTCCAGACGGCAGGTCCGCTGTTGTTGAAAACGAACTTGGCGATGTAGAGAGTCTCGACTTCGGCTCGGGATCGATGCGGATGCTGGCGTCGTCCACCGCGCTCGGCGGATATCTGGATGACATGCGCTGGACACCAGATGGCAAGGGTCTATTCACAACCAGTTGGGAAAGGAATGATTTTGCACCGATTAGCTTTCTCTCTTATCCTGGCGGAAAATTGCGTCGGATCACGAACGACCTGAGCGTCTATTCGGGCATTAGTTTGACGGCGGACGCCAAGACCATTGCGACGACGCAAACCGACGTTAATGCGAGATTTGCCGAGCTCTCCGTGGTGGAGCCTTCGTACGTGCAAGAGCACCAGACCGGAGAGCTGGTGTGGTTCACGTGGCTGGACAACGACAAAATCGTGGCGGACGGTGCCGGGAAGCTGAGGCTGGTCAGCCTTCCAAAGGACGAGACCAGCATGATGAATGTCGCGAAAGGACATTTGTTCGGCCAGCCGTCTATGTGTGGGCCGGACACCTTGGTGTTAATAGGAAGCACACTTGAAGGGGACATTCGAAGCGTCTACACGATGCATCTCGACGGCAGCGGGCTGACCCAGCTGACGAAGGGACCGAGGGATTTTTTCCCTGAGTGCACAGCGGACGGCAAGTGGGTCTATTATGCCGATGATCGCGACCAGAATAATCCGCTTCTCATGCGGCAATCGCTACAAGGTGGAGCTGCGCAAAAGGTCGCTCAAGCCCGCATATGGTTTAACATTTCTCCCGATGGCAGGTTGCTTGCAATAGCAGCCGCCGGTGCAGGTGCCCCACTCCAGGTCCTTTCGATGGATTCTCTGCGAGTGGTCCGGAGCTTCCCGCCTCGTGGTTTCGACGATTTCGATCTCTTCGCATTTTCGGCTGACAGCAAGAGTGTTTTCTATGTCACTAGGTCAGGGGCAGACGCAACCATCTGGCGGCAGCCGCTCGATGCGGCGGCTCCAACGAAGGTGGCCGCCCTTCCGGGAAAGGCGGTGAACTGGATGAGGCCATCGCCGGACGGCACAAAGCTCGGGCTGATTCTTGAGACGCCAACATCGGAGGCCGTCCTTCTCCGCGATGTCCGATGATCGCTTCGAATGGACCTCGCTCCGGATTTCTCGCCGTCTCCGTCTCCGCCTGCGAATCGGACGCAATGGGGCGGTTCGCGTCGCGTTACATGTACTGATAACCCAAGCGATTTTCAGGCCGGCATCTCTTGCGTTAGCTCAGTGAACTTAGCCGTGAGAAATTGTAAATAGTCTTGCATCCCGGCGCCCGTTTTTGCTGCAACCGCGAAGTGGCGCATTCCCGGACGTACGGCTTGAATGTTCGCCTTCATGGAGTCCTCGTCAAATTCGACCGCCTCGGCAAGGTCCATCTTCGTGATTACAGCTACATCTGCGTTGTTGAAGATCGTCGGATACTCCAGCGGCTTGTCTTTACCTTCCGTAACGGAGAGGAGGACGGGCGAAGATTTTCTCCGAGGTCATAGGATGGAGGGCAGACCAGATTACCTACATTTTCGATAAAGAGAAAGTCCAGGTCGCCGATGCCCCATCCGTTGAGCGCGTTGTCGACCCGTTGTAGCTTCAAGGTGACAGAGAGTTCCGGTCGTGATCTGCTTCACCGGCGCGTGGCTGCGCGCCAATCGAACTGCGTCGTTATCCGTAGCCAGGTCGCCTACGAGGGCGGCAACGCGGTAATTCGGTTGCAAGAGGGTGAGCGTCTGTTCGAGAAAGGCCGTCTTGCCGGCGCCGGGGCTTGATACAAGGCTCACAATAAACGTTCCTTGCGCGCGAAAACGCTCGCGCAACATCCGGGCGACCACATCATTTTGCTTCAGGACGTTCTTGCGCACTTCCAACAGGCGCGGTTCGGCACTCATCTCCTACCTCCAAAGCAGTAATTACGAGTTCTTTTCCATGAATGATCTCTGGTGTGGGTGTGCCGCACTCCAGGACAAGCAGAACCATTGCATCGAAGCCAAAATTCGTTGCGTTTTACAGGCCGGGCAATATACCTCGATGGGCACATCTTTAATCACGAGTCGGGAGCCTTCCAGTCGTGTGCCGTTGCATGCGACCTCATAGGAAAAGAGCAACGCTTCGGCGACGACACCGGACAGCGGCCCAAGCTCAAGGTAAACGGCATCGATCATGACGTCTCGGCGTTCTGCCTCCTCCAGAGCCATGTCCACGATGCTCATTGCGATGGAGAGTTCATGCATACTGTGCTCCATCGGTAGCGCTCTGGTTGAATATGGCGAGTGCGGCCTGCCCAAGACTGATTCCACCATCGTTTGGAGGGACTGCGTGATTCGTCCACACTCGAAGGCGCTCTCCCTCAAGGAGCGGCTTTAGGTTTTCCAGGAGTAGCTCGTTCTGAAAGACCCCTCCGGAGAGGACAACAGTGCGAAAGACGCCCAGTAGCCCTCCTTCTTGTTCCCTTCGTTCGGAACTGAGCCCTCTAGCACCAGAATGAACGGGTTCGACTTACCTTCCGCTGCCAGATGGAAACGCTTCATGAAATCGTCGCCATTTTCGGAGGCGAGAAATGGATTGTGGAGATGCACCTTGGGAATCCATGGCAGCGCTCCGAGGACGATGTCCTCGATACTGGGTTGCGTTGCCGCCGTCATCGCGATTGTGTCTCCATCGCAACCCAGGCCAGCAGTGATCCAAAGCACGTCGATCTCAGAGAGGGTTGTCGGTTTGCGGTCCGAGCGACGAGGAGGTCCCATGACGAGGATGGTTTCCTTTCAGTGCGGAACGCAGCACCGCATCGAAAACATTCACGTCCATATTCGCCTTCAAATGCCATTTACGCAAACACCAGAGCGCCGCCGCACATGGTCACATGGAGCGTATCTTGAGATAGCGGCGAATATCGGGAGCCAATGAGACCAGCGCCGTTACACCCAGCGAAGCTATTGCCAAAAATAACCTTTTCATTCGTTTTACCTCGTGATCGGAATAGATTCTGAAAGAAATACGTCGAGTTGCATTTGCCTCTTCCCCGATGACAGAGCCTGGTGCAGTTCCGGCCCGAGTCTTGGACAAACAAGAGACCGCTGAGGATAAAACCAAGTCTTCACCTTTGGATACAAATTCCGGGGACGGTCATCGCGTTTGTTGCAAATCTTTGCGCCGTGATACGTTGGCTCCTTCTGCCGAAACCGTTCGACCGCCAGGTGCATCTGAGTCAAGACTGGGTGGCCTACCGGTTTCCTGGTGGGTAACAGTAGCAGAGTCCCGAAGGCCCATGTATTAATGACATTGCAAAGTAAAGTAGACCAATGCGATTTCTCTCTCAGATTCTGCTCAACGACGAAGCGGGCAACACCCGAGCCAAAGTAATAGGCATATACGGCATATTGGTGGGGTTCAATCTGGCTGTGTGGCTATGGGCAATCGTCGCATTTCACCCTTATCCGTTGCTTATGGGGACCGCGCTGCTGGCTTACAGCCTGGGACTTCGCCACGCAGTCGATGCGGACCACATTGCGGCGATCGACAATGTTACCCGCAAGCTGATGCAGGAGGGCAAACGTCCGGTCGCCGTGGGGCTCATGTTCTCGCTTGGTCATTCCACGATCGTCTTACTGGGGTCGGCCGCGATCGCCGCCACAGCGCTCGCGTTGCACCACCGGATCGATTCCGTCAGAAATATCGGAGGAGTAATCGGCACGCTCGTCTCGGTACTCTTTTTGTTCGGAATTGCGATTGTGAATCTTCTCGTTCTCCGGTCAGTTTATGGCGCATTTGCGCGGGTCCGGCGCGGAGAGCCTTATGGGGAGGAGGACTTTGACCTGCTGCTCGGCAATCGAGGCCTGCTTGCTCGCCTCTTTCGTCCGATGTTCGGGATGATCACGCGCAGCTGGCACATGTATCCGTTGGGCATCTTGTTCGGCCTTGGATTCGATACCGCCACCGAGATCGGAGTGCTTGGCATCTCGGCCGCTGAGGCGTCAAAGGGCCTGTCGCTATGGTCTATTCTTGCCTTTCCGGCGCTCTTTGCCGCGGGTATGTCGCTGATCGACACCACTGATAGCATTCTGATGCTGGGTGCCTATGGCTGGGCCTTTGTGAAACCTATTCGCAAGCTCTACTACAACATGACTATCACGTTCGTGTCGGTGGTGGTAGCCTTCGCAGTTGGTGGAATAGAAGCACTCGGACTGGTGGCTGAGCGGTTCCATCTGACGGGACGATTCTGGAATTATGTGGTCAGGCTGAACGGTAACTTCGGAACGCTTGGTTTTTTCATCATCGGACTCTTTGCCATCAGTTGGGTCGTGTCCATTGCGGTTTACAAATGGCGCAGGCTTGAGCACTTTGAAGTAAACGTCTGAGACGTTAGCGTAACCCCTCGGACTTCGAAAGCTTGCATGAGCTGGATTTAACAGTTTGCCCAGGTCGACTCCGTTGCTGGCAATCTCAGCGATGGATTGGCGATCCACCGCGTGTAGACAACATCCAAGGTTGGTATTTATCTTGTAGTTTATGCCTGCAAAGAGAATTGTAGTTACTGGAGCAGCAGGCCTGGTGGGCCAGAACCTTCTTCCTCTTCTTAAGCAACGCAGCAATGTTGAGATTGTCGCACTGGATAAACATCCGACGAATACTGCAACTTTGCGCCGGCTTCACCCGGAGCTCCGAGTTGTTGAGGCAGATCTTGCCGAAGCGGGTTCGTGGCAGGATGAACTCGAGGGCTGCACCCATCTTGTCATTGGTCATGCTCAGATTGGTGGTCTCTACCCAGAGGAGTTCGTTCGCAATAACATCCAGGCGACCGAGCGCCTTCTGGAAGCTGCCCTTCGCTATGGAGTTCCATATGCCGTTAGCATCTCCTCCTCTGTCGTCAACTCGATGGCGGTAGATGACTACACGGAAACTAAGAAGGCGCAGGAGGCCCTCACCGCTGCATCGGGCATAAAGCAAGTCGTCTTGCGGCCCACGTTGATGTTTGGCTGGTTTGACAGAAAGCACGTCGGCTGGCTCGCTCGATTCATGCAGAGGACCCCGGTCTTTCCTATACCGGGTGACGGTCGCTATCTTCGTCAGCCTCTGTATGCCGGCGATTTCTCTGCCATCATCTCGTCAACCCTTGAGAGCGAAATTACGGGTGCCTACAACATTACGGGACAGGAGAGAATCGACTATATCGACCTGATCAGCGCGGTGAAGCAAGCCACCGGCGCAAAGGCGCGCATCCAAAAGGTCCCCTACAATGTTTTTTGGGCCATGCTGAAGGCCAATGCGATCTTCGACAAGAACCCCGCGTTTACCATCAAGCAGCTGGAGGCGTTGGTCACTCCGGATGTCTTTGAGGTCATAGACTGGCCGAGCATTTTTGGTGTGCGTTCGACACCCCTGCGAGAGGCCCTGCACACGACCTTCCGCGATCCCGTCTACTCAAATGTGGCCCTCGATTTCTAATACAATGGTGGTGTGAGTCGTCGCGTTCCGCTAAGACCGCGAACGCCTGCTATCCTTAAAATTAAGAAATTAATATGACTTTCTTAAAATGCTTGCCGAGTCTTCTGGCTACGTTTCTGGAGCCCGGCCCCCTCGTAATGTTGGATTCTTAGCCGCAAACCAGGTTGCTGAGGTGCCTTATCGCTAAAGTTGTTGTTATAGGATCTGGGGCAATGGGTCTCGCTGCGGCGTTTCACGCCCTGAAGGCGGGACACACTGTTGAAGTTCTGGAGGCGGCCCCAGAGCCTGGAGGAATGGCTGCGCACTTTGATCTAGCTGGGCTGTCCATCGAACGCTTTTACCATTTTGTGTGTAAGAGCGATACACCAACGATTGAGTTGATGGGCGAGCTTGGCATTCGCGACCAAATGCGGTGGAGAGTTACCTCCATGGGAATGTTTACCGGCGGAAGGTTACATGATTGGGGTACGCCTGTCGCACTTCTGAGGTTCAACGAGATTAGTCTCATCTCTCGATTGAGATATGGATTGTTTGCGTTTCTATCCGTGCGTCGAAATCGATGGGACGCGATCGAGACGGAGTCTGCACGTTCATGGATCACGCGATGGTGTGGAACCGAGGTGTATGACCGGCTCTGGAAGCCCCTGTTTGCATTGAAGTTTTATCAGTATGCGGACAATGTCTCGGCTGCGTGGATATGGACCCGGATCAGGCGGATTGGACGTTCGCGCAGATCCATGACGCAAGAGGAGCTGGGGTATATCGAGGGTGGAAGTCAGACGCTGGTGGACGCGCTGTGCTCGGCAATTCGGGAGCGCGGAGGACGAATTCGCACACGGTGCGCGGCACAAAAAGTGCTTGTGGAAGATGGCAAGGTAACGGGTGTAGCCACCCCTGAGGGGGCCGTCCAAGCGGACGCGGTCATATGTACAGTGCCAACGCCACTGATTTCAGCAATGGTGCCGGACCTGCCCGCGGATTGGAAGGTCCGATACGAATCGATCGTCAATATGGGGGTTTGCTGCCTGGTTTTCAAGCTAAAACGGTCGATAAGCCCGCACTTCTGGGTCAATGTGAGTGAAGCTGACATGGCCGTTCCGGGGATTATCGAGTTTTCAAATCTGAGACCTGTAGGTGGTGAGACCGTAGTTTATGTGCCGTATTACATGCCAAATGACAATATTAAATTTAGCTGGGGCGACAAGGAACTTCTGGATGAGGCATTCGGATATTTGCGGAGGTTGAATCCAGAGCTGGTGCCCGAGGACATTATCGCCGCGCATGTGGCTCGCCTTCGCTATGCCCAGCCCGTTTGCGAACCCGGTTTTGCCGCGAAGATTCCAGCGGTCCAGACGCCGATTGGGGGTCTGCAGATCGCCGATACCTGCTTCTACTATCCCGAAGACCGGGGGATCTCGGAGAGCGTTCGGTTTGGCAAAGAGATGGCGGAGCGCGTTCAAAGACTATGACGAATCTATCGAGCATTGAAACGAAAAAAAAGATCGTCCCTGCGGAGATGCTCCGATTTGCAAGCTTTGCAGTTACGGGTGGAATCGCTGCGGTCTGCAATCTTGGCTCACGCTTTCTCATGTCGCGCGTGATGGGATATGAACTCGCAGTATCGTTGTCCTATCTGGTTGGGATGGCCGTGGCTTTTGTGCTTGCACGAAGCTTTGTGTTTGAAAAAAGTGGAACAGGTTGGCATACGCAACTGGCGCGGTTTGCGGTCGTAAACGCGTTTGGGTTTGCGCAAGTGTGGCTTGTCAGCGTTGGCCTGGTGCGGCTGGTCTTCCCATGGATGGCATTTCACTGGCATCCGCAAGATGTAGGGCATCTCATCGGTGTTGCCAGTCCGATTTTTGTGAGCTATTACGCGCACAAACACTTTTCATTCCGATCGGCAAGGATAGATGACCCGTTGGCTCAAAACGAGCTTTAACCCGAGGGGATGACGGTTTGGCACGTCAGTTGTGGTCGCACTCTACTAAATAATTATTGCGGGGGTTTGAGACCGTCTTCCTGTTCGACCTCTTTGCCTTCGCCCGGGAAGGGCCACTTGCGGTTGAGGGGCTGCGTCTCTTCACGGACGGACTTGGGGACGTTGTTGACCTTGAGGTTTTCGAGCACGTGAACGCCAAGCTTGCCGGCGCTGGCGAGGTCAATGTCGCCGTCGTGGTCGAGATCGGCGGCAACAAACTGGGTGCCGGCGCTGGCTGTGCCATTGACCGAAAGCGCGATGCGAGTGAAGGCAGGGTCGGCTTTGGTGGAGGCGAACTGTGCCTTTGTGGGCAATTTGTAGGCGTAGACGACGATTGGGTCGTATGAGCCGGGATCGCCGCCGGAATGGCCGCGATAACGCTTGCCCGTGATGAGTTCGGGCGTGCCGTCGTCGTCGATATCGACCAGGGCGAGGGCGTGAGACTGCGAGAAGGACTCGTCGATGATATGGCGGATCCACTTCGGATGCGCCGTTGTGCCGGCTTGCTCGAGCCAATAGAGGCCGTAGCCGTGGCCCTGGCCGTAGATGAGATCGAGCTTGCCATCGCGGTTCACGTCGTAGCCGAGTATGGGGAAGCCGGCGTCGCCAAGGTCCCAATCTCCATGCCATATCCACTTGTCGTTATTGGCGTCGACTTGTTCGAACCAGCCGTGGGGCGTGAGGACGTCGGCCTTGCCGTCGCCGTTGATGTCGGCGATGCCGATACCGTGGCCGTCCTGCTCGTGGCCTCCGAGGTGGTGGACGCGCGGCTTGTCGGCGCTGAAGTCGACCCAAATAACACCAGAACGGTTGTAGTGAGCGAGAGCGAGGTCAGGCTTGCCGTCGCCGTTGATGTCGGCGAAGGCGCCACCCTCAGTGTCGAAGCTGTCGGTGATCTTCTCGGCCTTCCACAGGGTGCCGGCGGCGGTGGACTCGGGACCGGGGTTGCGATACCACCAGAGGCCGTTCGAGATCCAGCCGGTGGTGACGAGATCGGGTAGGCCGTCGTGGTCGACGTCGACGATCCACTCCCCGCAGTCGCTGACGAACTCGTTATGGATGCCGACAGTGCGGAACTGATGCTGCTTCCACTCTCCGCCGTTTGCGCCCGGGTTCTCGTACCAGTAGGCACCGCTGAGAATATCGAGGAAGCCATCGTTGTTCATGTCAAGGAGGGAGATACCCTCGGCGTGGTCGGTACCGAGACGATGCGCGAGAAAGGCGATTCGTGGCGCGCCGTTGGGACCATTGCCTGGGTGCTGCATGCGGACCTCGGTTGCGTGCGCGGGGTCCTGGGATTGGCCCGAACTACAGATGAATAGAGACATAGCGAACATGGACGCCATGTATTTGGACGCGATCTTCATGGCGTGCTCCGGTGGGTATGCGCGCTAGGCGAGTTTCATGGTTTCGGGGTCCCAGTGGACGACGTTGCCGCGTTCGACACTGAGATTGCTGAGGAGGGCGGCGCCAGCGGCGCGGAAGCCGAAGGTCGCGTCTTCAACGACAGGCTGGCGGCTGCGGACGGAGTTGAAGAAGTTGTGGAAGTGATCGTAGCTGTCGGAGTACCCAGTTGGGGCGACGAACTTCTCAACCTCCTGCGGGGGCGGACCGCTGGGGTGTTGGATGGGATATTTTTTTCGGTATTGTTCGATGTACTGTTTCTGCATGGAGTCGGTGAAGGTGGAGACGGTGTAGCCGGGCTCAGTCGCAAGTGGGGTGCGGGTGACGGTGACGGAGTTGCCGGCAATCTCCATGAGACCTTCGGAGCCTGTGAAAAGGAAACCCTCGCTTTCCTGGCCACCGTCGACGAAGTTGACGCGTAGGCTGAGATTGAAGCCGTCTGGATAGTCGAAGAGCGCGAGCAGAACGTCGTAGACGTCGCGGCCGTCTTTCCAGAAGCGCAGGCCGCCAGTGGCCATTGCGCGTGTGGGACCGTTTGAACCGGTGATGAAGTGGGTGCCGCTGAAGAGATGCACGAAGAGGTCGCCAGCGACGCCGGAACCGTAGTCCTTCCATTTGCGCCACTGGAAGAAACGCTCGCCAGAGAATGGGACGTTTGGCGCGGAGCCGAGGAAGCGTGGCCAGTCGCAGGTCGTGGTGGAGGCGTCGAGCGGAACCGAGTAGTTCCAGGCGCCGAGAGAGGAGTTGCGGTCCCAGTGGGCGGTGACCATGTTAAGCTTGCCGATGGCGCCTGAGGCGAGGAGTTCTTTGGCTTTCGCGTAGACAACAGAGCTGACGCGCTGACTGCCGACCTGGAGAATGCGGTTCGTGGAGTGGGCGGCGGCGATGATCTCTGGCCCGTCGGGGTATAGGTGAATCATCGGTTTTTCGAGATAGACGTCCTTGCCTGCATGGAGAGCGTCGACGGCGGCCTGTTTGTGCCAGTGGTCTGGCGTGGCAATCAGGACTGCATCGACGTCTTTGCGGGTGAGAATTTCGCGGTAGTCGCGGGTGGTAAAGAGATCGGAGCCCCATAGCTCCCTGGCGTGGGTGAGGCGGCCGTCGTAACAGTCGGCGACGGCGACCAGTTTGACTCCCGGCACCTGGATCGCGGTGCGTGTGTCTCCCTGGCCCTGAATGCCCGCGCCGATGAGCGCGAGTTGGATGATGTCGTTCGGGGAGCGGGGCGCTGGGGTAGACGATTGCGCCAGAAGCTGGTGCAGATGGGTCGTAGCAGCAGTGATGGTTGCGGTCTTTGCAGCGTACTGGAGGAAGGTCCTGCGATCAAGCATGGTGATAGCGTCTCCCTTTCGCGCTTGGAGTTTGCGTTGTGGCGGCGTCGATAGACGGTAAGTCACCGGAGAGGTCGCTGTCTAGTGTTTGAGGTTCTCCCCATCCTGGCACGAGGTCGTTTTCGTGGTCTGCGAGTTCTCTCCAAGAGCGCTTACTCTGTCTGCTGTGACTTGGTCTGATTTGAAAGCTCCTTCAATGTTTCCTTGCTCAAGGGTTTTTCATGTAGCAGCAGTTCGGCGGCGCGAACGCGAGGAGTGGAATGGAACCAATGTTGAACGATATTGTCCTTTAGCAGGTTGGTTATCGCGAGGAGGCACATTCCCTGGTGGTGGGCCATCCAGGAGCGTACCAGCTCCGGTTGTGATCCATCAGTGTAGTCGGCCGCTTCGTAGAAGCCGAAGTTGCCCATCCAATCCATTGAGGCCATGAGTCTCAGATTCGCAATGGCATCCTTGCGCAACATGGCGAGGGCGAGGAAGGTGGAGTAAGGCGAAATAACGGGCCCATCTTCGGCGCCATATTTCAGGGCCAACGCCGGAATTCCCCAAGCTTGATAACTATACCTTCCGTGAGGGTCCATCTTTGCGAACCCCGATTCTGAGATGCCCCATGGAACACTTTTTACATGGTCACGCTGGATGCGAACGGCGGACTCCAGTGTCCGTGCGATGAGGGTGTTGGGGAAGGTCCGCATCCACAAGGCGGGCATCATGTACTCGAACATGGTGCCGGTCCAGGAAAGAAGGGCGGGACGACCGTCGACTAACACATGAGAGCGGTCTAGGCGAAACCATGATTGTTGAGGAATGTCTCCCTTGGCGACGGCGATGAACGAGGCGATGCGCGCCTCGGAGGCCAGCAGATCGTAGCACGCGGAGTGCAACTCATGGGCGACGCCGTCGTAGCCGATGGAGAGAAGTTGACGTGACTCGACGAAGAGAAATCCGTACTGCATGGCGTCGGCATGGCGCTCTGCCTCGGATGCGATGGTGGCGATGTCTATCTTCAATTGCGTCAGTCGCTGCGCGGCGTCTGCCAGCAAACACCGGAACGATTCAGCAGAGGCGGCGAGCGGGGAGTCCGGCGGCAGCGAAGGGAGCGCAGCCGCGATTCTCGATTCCAATTCGGTGGCGCAGTTGGCGGCCTGCTGCAAGGTGGGAAGACACCTGGCTTCGGCCTCGGCTTCGCTGAGTTCCGGCAGCGCGAAGAGGGCCTCAAATTGCGGGAGAAACCACGGCAGGTAGTTCTGCACGAAGATGGACAGGTTGAGGTGGCGGCGTGATAGTTCGTGGACGAGCCAGTCTCCACGGTTAGTGCCAGACAGATCGTTTTCTATGGGGATTAAGAGATCTGGCGCGGCTGTCTGTTGTAGAAGGGCGCGAACATGGACCCTTATTTTTGCGACGGCTGGATCCTTTGCGTGCTGTGCGGTGGTGGCGGTCGCTTCGGTTATCGTGGTCGTGGAGCGTGGTTGGATCTGCACTAGATTTGAGAACATTTCCGCGGTCAATAGCGGGCGCTTCAACAGGTCCAGCGCGCCGGTGTGCAAGGTGTAAAGAGACGCAGTCAGATTGCCGCTGTCGACGGTGGAGACGATCAAGGGGGCGATTGGTCGCAGAGTTTCGATGTCGTACCAGTTGTAGATATGACCGCGCTGCTTTTCGAGGCGATCGTAGGTGTTGAGCGTGCCGAGGGTCGCCGCAGCGAACTCCGGGAGCGTGAGGAAGGCGAATTCGTAGGCGGCCTGCCGGGCGTTGAGGAGCATCCCGAGATTTGTGGGGGACACTTTCCGAATCTGAAAGGTGTCTTTCTCTTCAACATTGTCCGGAATCAACCAGTGGTTTTTTTCGTCGCCAAACTCATGGAAGTACCGCCAGATGTGGAGGGCCTGCTGCTGCAAGAAGAGCCGATCTTCTGTGGTTAGCGGGCCCTCTTGCTGGCGAGGAGGCGAGTTGAGCCAGATTGCGACGAGTGGTGCGAGGGCCCATAGAAGGAGGACCGGGCCGGCCGCGAACAGTGAGCGGACGTTGGTCAATGCGAGGGCAAGCGCAATGATGAAAGCAACTACCGGCGAGAGTTGCAGATAGACGTCCAGTGGTGTTTTAGAGCCACCGAACTCGACCTGCGCCGCAGTCTCCCACTCGAGGAGATGTTTTCCCGACACCAGGCTGCGACTCAGCGACCGGGTGATCGCATCGAGTGAGAGCAGCATGTGGTGGGGAAGGAAGGTGAGGTTTAGCACTGTGAATCCAAACGACGACGCGAACGCGGTGAGGCCCTCGCGTACTCCGACGAAGCTGAGGTCCAGAAGCGCGCGACCGACGTCGAATGCCAGTTGGACGAAGACCGGGAGGAGCAGAAGGACGAGGCCGGCCACGGTCCAATAGAGCGCGCCGCCCGGGAGGACGAACCAGCCAAGTACGAATAGGAGAAATGTGACCGGCTCGACCAGGCTGCGCCGCAGGTTGTCGAGGATCTTCCAGCGTGAGATTGTGCTGATGGGGTTTGCGACGAGCTTGCCGGACTCGTCAGGTACACGGCCGAAGAGCCACGGCGCAATCTGCCAGTCGCCACGCACCCAGCGATGCGTTCGGCGAGTGTGAGCAGAGTAATGCGATGGGTAGTCGTCGATGATTTCAATGTCTGTGACCAGGCCGGCGCGGGCGTAGGAGCCTTCGATGAGGTCGTGAGACAGGAGAGCGTTGCGAGGGAAGCGACGATCCAGCACCTCATGCAGAACGCTGACCTCGTAGATGCCCTTGCCGGCAAAGATTCCTTCTCCGAAGAGGTCCTGGTAGACATCGGAGACGGCGCGAGTGTATATGTCGAAGCCTGTTTCCCCGGAGTAAAGGGACGCGAGACGGGAGCGAGATGCGGAGGAGACGCTGACGCCTACGCGGGGTTGGAGAATTCCGTAGCCCTTGGTGACGATGCGCAACTTGGGATCGATAATGGCTTGATTGAGAGGGTGCTCCATCGTACCAATCATGCGTGCGGCAGTGCTGCGGGGAAGTTGCGTGTCGGAGTCCAGCGTGATGATGTAGCGGACGTGATCCAGGACCTCCAGAGGACCGGCCTTCAATGGAAAGCTGTCGTGTTTGTGAAGGAGAAACTTGTTGAGATCGAGCAGTTTTCCACGCTTTCGTTCCCAACCCATCCAAACACCCTGACGAGAGTTGAAGACGCGATGGCGGTGCAGGAGGAAGAAAGAGCCGCCTTTCTCGTGGGCGTACTTCACATTCAATTCGTTGACACACTGCGCCGCGAATATCGCCAAGGGGTTGGATTTCTCGTCGAGTGGCCTGGCCTTGGTATCGGGCAAATCGGTTAGAAGGCCGAAGTGGATGTTTGGGTCCTGGTTGGAGAGATAGCGCGCCTCCAATTCGTCGAACAGCTCACGGACCTGCGTCTCGTTGAACAACAGGGTGGGCACCACAACGAGAGTGATCGCGTCTGCGGGGACGCCCTTGGAATAGTCGAGTTTCGGAAGCGAGTCGGCCTTCATCAGGGCAGTCACGGTGTTGTTTACGAGATCCACTGCGCCCTGGCTTGCGGGTAAGAGTGCAAGCAGGAGCGCACCCATCACTGGCCAAAAAGCGTTATGAGGCACCAAGGGCGCGATGATGGCGACGATGAGCAAACACGAGAGCGTGAAGATGCCGAGGATGTAGAAATCTTCTTTCCATCGGCGCAGAAAACTGCGTAGCCGTTCGATTGGCGGGGCGTGGTATCCGATCTGTTGGCTGAGCAGGGGCAGCCCCTCGGCAAACAGGTAATAACCGATGTGCATGGTTCGGCGCGCGTGACGAGGATCGGAGTCGGGGACTTGCGCGGCGTTGCTGGCGAGGGTGAGAGCGATCTCGGCGGTCTCTACCTCGCTGGCGTCGGCGTCGCGCGCCAATTCTGCGACCCGCATGTGGTAGGTGTGGCGGGTCTCGTCTTCCATCTGCGCGAAGACATCGGCGGGGTCATGTCGAAGGATGGAGTCGAACGCGATCAACGGCTCGAGCACAGTGCGCCATTCGAACTGGTTCAGGCGCCGCATGCTGTGGAGAATGGCAGAGAATGGCGATCGCTCTATGGGCGGGAGTTCACCCGCCTGGAAGGCTTCCTCGGCGCGATCGAGAATGTACTCCAGCTGCGCCAACTTGAGCGCCTGCGGCAGAACGGTGATCTCCTCGAGCGAGAGGGCGTCGCGCTGCTGCGCCTGCTGAACGTAGGTGGTGAGGGACTCGGGCGACCAGATCCCCTGGGCCGCTGATAGGTAGCCTTCCGCCAGGTTGAGGGCGCGTGGCAGCTCCTGATCGTTGTCTACGCGGACGTGAGGAAGAGAGGCAAAGGTAGCGGCGGTGTTGTCTCCGGCGATCAAGGCCGCCTCGAGCATGCGCGTGCTTTCGAGTAGTTCCAGCTGCGGCGTCAGTTCTTGAATGGAGGCCGTCTTACGGCAGGCCCGCAAAATCTCGGCGAGTCTCTTCTTTAGGCTGACAAGTCGCGCTGACAATCCGTCGGCCTTGGTGCTGGGCGGCACCATCTCCCAATATCTGCTGAGTGCCTCGGCACGCTGCTGCAGCTCTGCGTCTGACACCGAGGGCTTCTCAGGCAAGCCGGTGGTCGGCAGCTCCAAGGCTGGAGCAGTCGGTGGCAGCGCGTGTTCTGAGGTGACCGGGTGTTCTGACGGCGGAGCCATGATCCCTTTCTCGATATCCTTCGCCCGCTGAAGCAGTTGGGCCGTTCAGCTGTTGATTGGTGCTCCTGAGTGAGATGCGTGGACGAGGTTACCTGTAGCTTGCGGCCTGCATCTCGAACATGCTGGCGTAAAGTCCGTTTTTGGCCATCAACTCCTGATGGTTGCCTTCTTCAATGAGGCGGCCTCCGGAGAGGACGACGATGCGGTCTGCCATGCGTACGGTGGAGAAACGGTGTGAGATCAACAGCGCCATCTTGCCTTCGGTCAGTTCGGCAAAGCGCTCGAAGACTTCGAGCTCACTCCTTGCGTCGAGGGCCGCCGTCGGCTCGTCCAGAATGAGGAGCTGCGCGTCGCGAAGATAGGCACGGGCGAGGGCCATTTTTTGCCATTCTCCGCCGGAGAGTTCGACGCCGCCTTCGAAGCGGCGGCCCAGCATTTGATCGTAGCCGCCTGCGAGCTTGCTGACGACGGTGTCGGCGAGGCTCTTGTGGGCGGCGATTTCGATGTCGTTCTGTTGGTGCGGCCGGTCGATGCGCCCTACGGCAATGTTTTCTCGCGCCGTCATCTCGAAGCGCATGAAGTCCTGAAAGATGACGCCAATGTTGCGGTGGAGATCTTCGAGGGAATACTCCCGCAGGTCGATGCCGTCCAACAATATCTGCCCCTCGGTGGGGTCATAGAGTCTTGTGATGAGTTTGACGACGGTGGTTTTGCCCTGGCCGTTTTCTCCTATGAGAGCGATTCTCTCTCCGGGCGAAAGTGTGAGATTGAAGTTCTTCAACACTGTCCGGTCTGTGCCCGGATAGGCGAAGGAGACGTTGCGAAACTCAAAGCCACGTTGTATCGGATCGGGCGTGGGAAGGCCGCTGGGATTGGATTGCACGGTTGGCTGCATGTCGAAGAACGCGATCAGGTCGGTGAGAAAGAGCGCCTGGTCAGCGATGCCGGACGCGGTTGAAAAGACCTGTTGCAGATTGGAGCTTGCCTGCTGGATGGCCGCGGTGAGGAAGGTGAATTGTCCGATGTCGTAGGCGCCACGGAGCGTGCGCCAGATGACGTACACGTAAGCGCCGTAGTAGCCCAAGGTGCCGATGATGCCCAGAAGTCCACCGATGATGAGCTTTGATCGTGAAAGGGCGACGTCTTCAAGATAGATCCGGTTCGCAAGGGCCTGGAACCTGGCGGTGAAGAACTTGTTGAGGCCGAAGAGCTTCACTTCCTTTGCGCCTTCGCGGCTTCCGGCCACCTGTCTGAGGTAATCCATCTGGCGCTTGGCGGGGGTCTGGCGAAAGTTTTTTGCATAGCCAAGAAAGGCGTAGTGCGTTTCGCCAAGGAATGACGGGAGCACACCGATTGAGAGCAAGAGCACAAGCCATGGAGAGGCCCAGGCGAGCGCGGCCGAAAATACCAAGGTGGTGATGACCTGCTGGATCAAGCGGCCCATCTGCTGGATCATCGCCAACCGGTCGGTCGCTTGCACGCGCGCCCGCTCAAGGCGGTCATAGAAAACCGGGTCCTCATACGTCGTGAGGTCCAGGCGGGCGGCCTGTTCCATGACACGAACACTGACGTGCTGGGTGTAGCGGTTCGCCAGGAGCGAATCCGAATAGTCGATGGCCCTGGTTATCAGTCCCAGAAAGACGTTAAGAGCGACCTCTGTTGCGACGAGGACCCAGAAGTTTGAGGGCAGGCCTGTGCCGCGTAAGACCCCTGCGATGTCTGTGATGATGTACTGCGCTACCTTGGCAACTGCGAAGGGGAGAACGGCGACAATGACTCGCAGCCCGAGCCCCCAGGACACGACTGCTCGGCCCGACTCCCACAAGATGCGGAGGACGGGAGGCATGTTTCGAAGTGCGCGCAACCGGTCGCGCCATGGACTCTCGGCGTTCACAAGGTCGTTCAAATCGCTCCTAGAGTGAGACTGCAAAGAGAAAGGGAGGGGTCACATAGCATTACCCGCTGGATTGATGGATGCAGGAATGCTATCAGGTGTTGGATTAGCTGCTTACGGCTGATTAATGATGGCTATAAACTGTTGTAGACCGCGGCGAGTTGTCAAGAGCCTTTCAAGTATTGGCGCGGCCCTGGTATTTTTTGCTGGTTGTTGAGATGGCGGCCCTTGCGCAACGCTTCTAGTTCTACGAATGAAGTCGGCTGATACACTCGGCTTGGTTGTTCTGCCTGGATGCTGGGCGGCACTTATCTTAGAAGATTGCATGTGGCTTGCGGAGGCGTTAGTTGGCGAATGGCACCCAATCAGAAGGCAGATAAGGTCGCGGGAAGTGGCGCAGATTCGATCCTGGTGACAGGGGGTGCCGGATTTATTGGCTCTAACTTCGTATTGGATTGGCTGGCGGCAGGCGGGGGGCCTGTGGTCAATCTGGACAAGCTGACGTATGCCGGAAACCCAGCGAATCTCGCTGCTGTGGCGTCAGATCCTGCGTATACGTTTGTGCACGGCGATATCTGTGACTCCGAGCTGGTGGCTGCGCTGCTGCGGGAATACAGGCCCCGGGCGGTGGTGCACTTTGCGGCAGAGAGCCATGTGGACCGCTCGATCGTGGGGCCGGAGGCGTTTCTCCGAACGAATATCGATGGGACTTTTACTTTGCTACGGGCTGCGCGTGAGTACTACGGTTCGCTAACGGGCGAGGAACGGGAGAGGTTCCGGTTTCTGCATGTGTCGACCGATGAGGTGTACGGGACGCTTACTCCGGAGGCCCCGGCCTTTCATGAAGAGACGCCGTATGCGCCGAATAGTCCGTATGCGGCCTCGAAGGCATCGTCGGACCATCTGGTGCGGGCGTGGGTGCACACGTATGGGTTGCCGGCGATTGTTACGAACTGCTCGAACAACTATGGGCCGTATCAGTTTCCGGAGAAGCTGATTCCTTTGATGATCGCAAATGCGCTGCAGGGCAAAGCGCTACCCGTTTATGGCGACGGACAACAGGTGAGGGACTGGCTCTATGTGCTGGACCACTGCCGGGCAATTCGTGCGGTGCTGGAGCGTGGGAGGGTGGGAGAGACTTATAACGTTGGCGGCGGGAACCAACGGAGCAACCTCGAGGTGGTGACGACGCTGTGTGCCCTACTGGATGAGCTGGTGCCGAGGTCGCAATTCAAGCCGCATGTGCAATTAGTGAAGTATGTGACGGACCGGCCGGGACATGACAGGCGCTATGCGATCGATGCGCGGAAGCTTGAAAGCGAGCTTGGCTGGCGGGCGCAGGAGAGTTTTGAGACTGGTTTAAGGAAGACGGTGAAGTGGTATCTGGCGAACTCCGCATGGGTGGAGGGTGTGACGAGCGGAGCGTATCAGCAGTGGCTGTCGCAGAACTACGCTGGGCGCGAGGTCAGGAGCAGGGCAACAGCCGTTGAGGAGCGAACCACAATTGTCGCTGGGGAGGGTTCGCGGTGAAGGGAATTATTCTTGCGGGTGGCTCGGGGACACGATTGCATCCGGTGACCAAGACGGTGTCGAAACAGTTGCTGCCGGTGTATGACAAGCCTATGATCTATTACCCGTTGTCGGCCCTGCTGCTTGCCGGGACTCGGGAGATCCTGGTGATCTCGACACCGGAGGACACGCCGCGGTTTAGACAGTTACTGGGCGATGGGGAGCAGTGGGGTATCAAGCTGGAGTATGCGGTGCAGCCGTCGCCGGACGGGTTGGCGCAGGCGTTTTTGATAGGCAAGGAGTTTCTAGCCGGTGAGGGTTGTTGCCTAGTGCTGGGAGACAACATCTTTTACGGACAGGACTTTGCCAAGACGCTGCGAAGGGCGGCTGGAAACAGGCCGGGAGCGACAGTGTTCGCTTATCCAGTGCTGGATCCGGAGCGGTATGGGGTGGTGGAGTTCGATGCCGAACGGCGGGCCATTTCGATCGAAGAGAAGCCATTGAAGCCGAAGTCGCGTTATGCGGTCACGGGGATCTACTTTTATGACGCGCAGGTCGTGAGCGTGGCTGAGGGTTTGAAGCCTTCGGCTCGGGGTGAGTTGGAGATTACGGACGTGAATCGGTGGTATCTGGAGCGTGGGCAGCTGCGGACGGAGCTGCTTGGGCGGGGGACGGCGTGGCTCGATACGGGAACGCATGACTCGCTGCTCGAGGCGTCGATGTTCATCCATACGATCGAGAAGCGGCAGGGCCTGAAGGTGGCTTGTCCTGAGGAGATTGTGTACCGGCTGGGTTATATCGATGCGGCACAGTTGCGGGGATTGGCGGCGAAGTTCGCGAAGAGTACGTACGGGCAGTATCTGCTGCAGGTGCTGGAAGAGACGGTGTACTGATGGGGCGAAGTGCTCTGCCGGCGGGCGGACGAATACTGTTGACGGGCGCTACGGGGCAGGTTGGCGGGGAGCTGCTGGAGACACTGAAACCGCTGGGTGAGGTAATCGCTCCGTCGCGAGCGGAGATGGACCTTGCGAATGCGGCTTCGGTAAGGGAGACGATAAGTGCAGTGCGGCCACGATGGATCGTGAATCCCGGGGCGTACACGGCAGTGGACAAGGCAGAGAGCGAACCGGAGTTGGCGTATGCGATCAACGCTGAGGCCGTTAGGGTGATGGGGCAGGAGGCTGAGGCGATTGGGGCCGGAGTGATTCACTTTTCGACAGACTATGTCTTTGATGGTTCTAGAAGTGCACCTTACGCCGAGACAGATGCAACAGCCCCAGTGAGTGTGTATGGGGCCAGCAAACTGGCCGGGGAGAAGGCGCTGACTGAGAGTGACGCGGGGCATTTGGTCTTTCGGACGAGTTGGGTATACGGAGCACGAGGGAAGAACTTTCTACTGACGATCCTGAAACTTGCGCGGGACAGAGAGACGTTGCGTGTGGTGGCCGACCAGCGGGGCGCGCCGACGTGGAGCCGCGATCTGGCGAAGATGACAGCAGAGGTGATTGGACAGTGTGAGGCGGCGGCGCGAGGCCGGGAGTTGTCCGATGTGTTGGGTGATTTGGGTGGCATCTATCATGCGGCTGGCGCGGGGGAGACAACCTGGTATGGGTTTGCGGCGGAGGCCGTCCGGTTGCAGCGGGAACAGGAGCCGGGAGTGCCGTTTGCGGCGATCGAGGCGATTACGACCGCCGAATATCCAACGCCTGCAAAACGGCCGGCCAACTCCCTGATGGTTAGTGGAAGGCTGGCGGAGCAGTTTGGGTGGGAGATGATGGACTGGCGGGATTCATTGCGGAAGGTACTGGCAGAGCTATGAGGAAACGGGCCCTATTTCTGGATCGGGACGGTGTGGTCAATGAGGAGGTAGGGTATCTGCATCGGGCCGACGAGGTGCGGTTTGTCAATGGGATATTTGCACTTTGCAGGACGGCGGCGGGGCTGGGTTACCGGCTGATTGTGGTGACGAACCAGGCGGGAATCGCTCGAGGATATTACTCGGAGGCGGACTTTGAAGTCCTGATGGAGTTCATGCGTGGAAAGCTGCGTGCGGAGGGGGTCGAGTTGGACGCAGTGTATTACTGTCCGTTTCATCCCGAACATGGAGTGGGCAGATACAGGCAGGAGCATGAGGACAGGAAACCGGGGACTGGGATGCTGCGGCGCGGGGCCCGGGAGTTTGGGGTGGAGTTGAGCGAGAGCGTTCTGGTGGGCGATCGTTGTTCGGATGTGGGGGCGGCTAACGCAGCGGGGTTGCGACAGGCATTTTTAATGAGCGGAACCGAGGCCGCTGGATGTGGTGGAGAGTATGTGGCCGTGAAGTCGCTGGCTGAGGTTGAACGGTGGCTTGTGGAGCGCCAGTAGGCGGGAGCTTTATCGCGAAAGATGACTCACAACGAGCGCGATCGGCAGACCGACGCAGACGATATGAATGACCAGCTGGGTTAGGAAAGCTTTGGCGGAAAAGGAAATTGCTGCGGCGCAGAGCGGGACCACAATTCGATTCATCAGTAGATGAACGGCGGCGCCATATAGGACGCCGCTGAGCAGTGGATGGTCGATGAGGATCGCCAGCTTGCGGCTGCTTGCGAAGTAGATGAAGGCGACCGTGAAGGCGATCAAGAAGTGGAAGAACAGTCCCGCGGCTGCGGTCCTCTTCCCTCCCTGGAATGCGGAGGGGCCGAATGCGCCGCTGCGATCCTCTCGAAGGGTATGCCTTGCGTCCGAACCAAGGTTGAGGTTGCGGTAAGGTCGAGAACGCCGGAGAGCAGACCTGCAAGGAATTCATTTCAAGGCCCTATCATGAGGTCCTCCGTTCATGCGCTCTCAGATGGGTGGGGTTACGGCGGTGATTCGTCTTGGGTTTAAGAGTTAGGTCGTTGGCGGGAGATCGGCGGTTGTGAAGAGTGCACCGCGGGCGTCTTTGGAGCTGATGGAGGGTTGGTTGCCGTTGAGTGCTTCCAGAGGCCAAGTAATGTTGAGGGTAGGGTCGTTCCAGAGGATAGAGCGTTCTCCGGTGGGGTAGTAGAAGCTAGTGGTCTTGTAGAGGACTTCGGCGGTGTCGGAGAGGACGAGGAAGCCATGGGCGAAGCCTTCGGGGATCCAGAGGAGCTGGAGATCGTCGTCGGGCGACTGGGCCTTGAGGTGGAATCCGGCCCATTTGCCGAAGTCGGGGGAGTTGGGGCGTAGATCAACGGCGACGTCCCAGATGTGGCCGGAGAGGACGCGCACGAGCTTGCCCTGGGGCTGACCGAGTTGATAGTGCAGACCCCGAAGGACTCCTTTAGCGGAGAAGGATTGGTTGTCCTGAACAAATTGCGTGGGTAGGCCGGCGGCAGAAAATGTTGACTGATTGAATACTTCTGCAAACCAGCCGCGACTATCGCCGAAGCGTTGGGGTTGAATGAGTTTAACGTCAGCTAGGAGTGTGTCCATGACTTGCATCACACTAGTCTAGCGGTCGTAGATAATGTCGGAAAGCGGCTTCGTTTTTGGGTTCCAGGATGGGACGAACAAACCACGAATTCCTGGCAGATCCTCAGGCCTCAGCAGTGTGGGCGAGTAGAATGACACAGTTGGTTAAATGCGCGACATTTCCCAGGTGCCGACCGGGTAAACTGGTCAGAACAATATGAGACTGATGTCAGGTCCAAGACGAACAGGTAAATGGAATTTCGAGGCGCGGTCATCTCCGGGGTTCAACTGAGCAACGGAGGTGAGTTAGAGTCGTTCACCGCGACACAATGTATGCGTGAGTAACCGGTACGGCCGACGCGATGCAGGCAAATGCACGTGAACGGGTCGTACAGATACAGGATTCGAATGCAGGCTGAATATCAATCTCCCGAGTCGCGGACAGCGGCTATCGAAGGTTCTTATTCGTATGCGGAGTCGGTAAGCCGATCGCTTGAGAGGTCGCAATGGGCGAATGGCGCTCCGTCATCATTTTTCCGCTACCGCGTAATTAAACGTTGCGCTGATGTTTTGTTAGTACTTATTTCATTGCCAGTGATGTTGCTGGTGTTGGGCGCGGTCTCAGCAGTGGTGATGCTAAGTTCACCGGGTCCAGTGTTCTATTCGCATCGGCGAATCCGCAAAGGCGGCGCGTTCTTCTCAATGTGGAAGTTCCGAACGATGTGCGTCAACTCGGCTGAGGTGCTGGAAGATTATCTGGCACGACACCCTGAAGCGCAGGCCGAGTGGAGTGAAACGCATAAATTGCGGAGGGACCCACGCATTACCTCGCTCGGTGCTTTTCTACGCCGATACAGCCTGGACGAGCTGCCGCAGCTTTGGAACGTGCTGATGGGCCAGATGAGTCTGGTTGGGCCGCGGCCGATTGTGGCGGCAGAGGTTGAGAAATATGGCGACTGCTTCGACTGCTATTGCAGGGTAAAACCTGGTCTGACTGGGCTCTGGCAGGTCTCCGGACGGAGCGAGCTGAGTTACGATGAGCGGGTTGCCCTGGACTGCGAGTATGTGGAGCACTGGTCGTTGACTAAGGACGTTCTGATTTTGCTGAGGACGTTTTCATCCGTAGTGAATCAGGATGGCGCATACTAGGCTGAACTTCGAGAAGGGTCCAAGTCCGTTTTTCGTTCCACGGTGAGATCGATCGCGTGTCGCTTTGTAGTCTCTGGCGCTGGATTCTTTGGCGCCGCCTGTTGAGTTGCCCAACGAGGTTTTTCAAAGAAGAGACAGCGAGCAGTGCGGGAATTTACCTGGTGCAATCGCCTCTGTTAAATCCATTTGCCGGAGTGTCGCCGATGCCGTTGGAGGGAATGCGGGACCTATTAAAAAGGTCGTTGGGGCGAAGTCTTGGCGCGCTGCGTGATGAGGACAGGGTCGCTGCG
>DATHQG010000221.1:0-2572 GCA_035483075.1 Edaphobacter sp.
CTGGAGGGCTTGCTGGGCTTTCTGGCGCTCGTGTATCTCGGTTTCGAGGGCGTGTGCCTTTTGCTGGAGGAGGACGATGGCGCTATGGCGTTGCTGTTCGCCGATGAGGGAGGTGTATCGTTCGGCGGGAATGACGTGGGAGTGTTCGCCGCAGACTGCCGTGATCAATTCGGCGTCCGCGTGGCTGGCGAAGAGGCTGATGGGATAGGCGCAATGGAGATGGAAGGAATGAGTGCCGGCGAGGTGATTCCAGAGCTGCTCGAGCTGAAGGGCGGCATACTGTTTTCCCTCCGCCCACAAGAGCGCTACCATTTCGCCAAAAGCTGCGAT
This sequence comes from Edaphobacter sp., assembly GCA_035483075.1. Taxonomy (GTDB): domain Bacteria; phylum Acidobacteriota; class Terriglobia; order Terriglobales; family Acidobacteriaceae; genus Edaphobacter. The sequence goes on from DATHQG010000221.1 coordinate 331, forward strand.
GGGACGGTGGTTTCCGTTGGCGGCAAACTGGAGTTGGGTGAGGAGGCTGTCCATCAACGCGGTGAAGCGCGTCGTGTCGGGGAGGCCATCGATCATGAACTTTGCGAGAGTTTCGGACGCGTCGAGAGCCAGGAAACGTCCTTGCCGAATGGCGGAGGCGGGGTCGAAGCCGCGAGAGTGGAGATGTTCGAAGAGGGAGTCTCTGTGGGTTTTTGTCGCGATGACTAAGGCGGAGCTCCCTGCGAGGAGGGGGGAGCCGATAAAGCGAGCAAGGCCGTCGATGAGAAATGAGTCATCTTCGTAGAACTGCACCGTGTGAGCGGAAGAGTTGGCTGGGTGCGAGTGGGGTAACGTGTGTTCCCTGGTTGTGATTTGAGTGGCCACCGGGTTCTTGGGAGTCCTCATTTCTGAATCTGCTCTCTTAGTCAGGGGTATCGTTTTCGAGAGCTATCGTAAATACACAGCCAAAAGACAAAGGAGATAAGAGATACGGCAATCTCTACCGGAGAGGTTCGTCGACTACCCCACACAGGAACGAAAGCCGCGATTAACCTATGGACGAAAAGATGCAGCGGGAGGGAGAAGGGTTGTCTTGGCCCCGGGCGCTCTGGGCGAAGCCGTGAAGGTTCTAGGGGCTCGTCAGCGGGTGGAGCGAAGGTCAGTTGACTCTATGAAGCGTCCGGTCCCATCGGGTGTCGCTGATGAAATGGAGGAACTGGTGGAGGGTAAAGCCGGCGCGATCGGAGAGACTGGTCTTCTCCATTTGATCTTCGGGGGTCTTGAAGGACCAGTAGACGAAGAGCGGGCGTCCGATGAGGTTGGCGCGCGGAACCAGGCCCCAGTAGCGGCTGTCGAGGCTGTTGGTGCGGTTGTCGCCCATCATGAAGTAATGATCGGGAGGGATGACAAGGTCTTCCCCTTGGAGGAGTGATGGGAGATCGAGCGCCCATTCGGCGTTAACTCTGGGGGTATTGCCTGAAGGGATATCGGGGAAATCGTCGCGATAGGGATCGTAGTTGGCGAAGGTGGGCAGCGTGGCGTAGGGCTCGTTTTGCGCGATGCCGTTGAGATAGACGATGCCGCGGCGGAGGTGGATGCGATCGCCGGGAAGGCCGATGACGCGCTTGACGAGAATGGTATGTTCGCCGGTGGGGTCGAGGACAGGTTTGTAGAAGACGACCGGCTCGCCGCGCTTCAGTTCGCGATACGGAAGGAAAGATGCCCATGAGGCGGGCGCGGCGAGGGTAGCGCGCTCGACCAGGACGTGGTCGCCGACGAGCAGGGTGCTGGCCATGGAGGCTGACGGGATAGCGAAGTTTTGAAAGATGAAGGAGAAGACAAACATCGCGATGGCGAAAGTGCCGCAGAGCGAGGCGAACGATTGGAGTGGGGTTTCTTCGGTTTCGGGTTCATTCGTTTCAGCGGGCGGTTTCTTGGCTGTCTTTCGCACGGCGGTGTCCTTTGCAGAGTTAGACGGCGGAGTTGAGGATTGATTGCTGGATGGCGAGGAGTTCGTGGATACCTTTTTCGGCGTAGTCGAGCATCTGGTTGAGCTGGGTGCGGGTGTAGGAGTCCTGCTCGGCGGTGGCCTGCGTTTCGACGAGGCCGCCTGAGGCGAGCATGACAACGTTCATGTCGACGGCGGCGCGGGAGTCTTCTTCGTAGCAGAGGTCGAGGAGGATGTTGCCGTCGACGATGCCGACGGAGGTGGCGGCGACCATTTGTTTCAGGGGCGAGGCTTTTAGCGTGCCCGCGGCGACGAGTTTTCCGAGAGCGAGGGCTAGGGCGACGCAGGCTCCGGTGATGGCGGCGGTGCGGGTGCCTCCGTCGGCCTGGAGGACGTCGCAGTCGAGGATGACGGTGCGCTCGCCGAGGGCTTTCATGTCGACGACGCTGCGGAGGGAGCGCCCTATGAGGCGCTGGATCTCGTGGGTGCGGCCGCCGATCTTGCCGCGCTCGGCCTCGCGGGCGGTGCGGGTGAGAGTGGCGCGGGGGAGCATGCCGTACTCGGCGGTGACCCAGCCGCGGCCGGAGTTGCGGAGCCAGCCGGGGACGCCCTGCTCGATGGTGGCGTTGCAGAGGACGCGGGTGTTGCCGGACTCGATGAGGACGGAGCCCTCGGGGGTGGAGACGTAGCCGGGAGTGATGCGGAGGGTGCGGAGGGTGTCGGCGGAGCGGGAGTCGGGGCGGAAGAGCTGGGTTGGGGCTTGGGACATTGTTTGGCGATTATAGTTTGTTGCTT
>DATHQG010000222.1:0-3928 GCA_035483075.1 Edaphobacter sp.
GCCACCGCGACCGACTGCGCCTCGGCCCCCACAATCACCATCAACCGCGCCGCTTGATACAGCCGAAAGTCCCGCGACTTGAATGCAGAGCGGTAGTCCCGCTCTATTGCCGGTTCCACCCGTTTCGAACCATCCGCCATGTCCTATGTTTTCACACTTCCATTACGAATATGTCACTGGCTGAAACGTTGTCCCTCGTCACGCAGTGGGACAGGACCGCGCTCAAAGCTATCGCGCAAATCCTTCATTTAGAGGTCCCGGCGCTAAAGCGGCCGTGGACTTACTCTACCGCCCCAGATAAACCTTATACTGCGTCTCCACCACGCCGGTATTTCTCGCCAGCGACAGCTTCGACTGGTTGTACTGATACAGCGTCTGCACCAATCTGCTCTGCGCCGCAGCCAACACCGCCTGCGCCTGCACCACCGGCAGATTGTCATCCACGCCAGCTCTGAATCGATCGCTCGCGTCCTGCACCTCTTGGGTCGCCAAATCGACGTTGCTCCGCGCCACCTTCACCAACTCGTTCGACGACTGCACATCCAGCATCGCCGACCGGATCTGCCACTCGATCGACACCTTTAGCGATTCGATCTGTTGCCGCAGCGCAATCACCTGCGCCTCGGCGACCTCATGCTCTCCACGCAGCTGCCCCTCTTCAAACACTGGGACGCTGACCTTGCCCGTCGCAGAAAATACGCCGTGATACAGGCCGCCAATAACGCCCAGTACGCCGTAGTAGCCGTCGAACGCGAGCGTCGGAAACCTCTCCGCCGTCACCGCCTTTCCCGCCTGCGCAGCCACTTCAAGCTGCGCCTGCAGGCTCAGCAGGTCCTTCCGCCGCTGAAACGCGAGTCGCATCGCGTCGGCGAGCGGCAACTCAGCAAACTCCGCATATGGGGCCGTATCGGTCAGCGTAATCTCCTGGTCCGCAGGCAGACCGATGATCCGGTTCAGCGAAATCTTGTCTTTCGCAAACGCGTTCTCGTCGTTGATCACGGCCTGTTGCTGCGTCTGCAACTGTACCCGCGCCCGCAGCACATCCAGGTTCGTCCCCACACCCGCGTCATGCGAGTCCTTTGCCTGCCGGTACGCCACGTCGTCGGCCTTCTCCAACGCTCGCGCATTCTCAATCTGTGCAGCGTCCGCCAGCGCCAGCAGATATTGTGTCCCTACCGCCAGCGTCACGCCGCCAAGCAGGTTCAGCCTGGTAAGATCAGCTACCGTGGCCGCCTTCTGGGCCGACCGATACAGATAATATGCCGGCACATTGAACAGCTGCTGGTTCATACTTATCTGCGCCTCGGCTGTATCCACCTTCACAATCGTGGGAAACGTCCCGGGCGCGATACCCAACCCCGCAAGCGACCCTGGCTTAAATCCGAGCGCCGCCAGATCGATCTGTTGCGCCTCCAACGTCCCTTTGGCCGTGAGGCTGGGCAGCAGGCTGTTCTCCACCGTCAACACCTGCCCACGCACTATCCGCTCGTTCTGGATCGTCAACAGCATCTGCAGGTTGTGTTTCTCGCCGCGAGAGATCGCGTCATCCAGACTTAGCGGCAACGCCCCGGGAGTCGCCCGCTCCACCTCCACGCCGCCGGGCAGCTTGATCGCATTTGGCACCGGGGCCTGCGGCAACTCCGAAGTCTGCGTCTGCGCGCCAGCCATAGGACCGCAAAGGGCTAGCGCCAGCGGCCACATTAATGCCTGTTGCCACGCCTTCGCCCCTATAGAAATTCCCGTCAACTCTTTCATGGTCTCCTATTAGAGTGCCACACCCCCCTTCCGATGCAGAAATCACGCCAAAAGCACACTTTGGCCCTCTGTCGACCCTCTTGTTGGCCCCTCTTGCAGGCCGCTCAGATAAAATACAAAAGATAACCTTATGCGTCTTATATCAATGAACCGGATCGTCCTCGCCACCGCTCTCCTTTTCGCCATTCCCGCCCTTGCCCAGGGTGCTACCGGCTTCAAGGACACCTCCATGCTGCGCGCCCCCGCAGGCACCCGCGTCGCCATCTACGAGTTCGAAGACCTCGAGTGCCCCGCCTGCGCCCACGCCTTCCCCATCGTCCACGAGGCAGTCGAGAAGTACAAGATTCCGCTACTCCGCCACGACTTCCCCCTCAAGATGCACATCTGGAGCTTTGACGCCGCCGTCATCGCCCGTTACATGCAGGACAAGATCTCCCCACAGGCCGCCGAGGACTATCGCCGCGCCGTCTTCGCCAACCAGATCTCCATCGCGTCGAAGGAAGACCTGACCGCCTTCACGCAAAAATACTTTCAGTCCCACGGTCGCCAGATGCCCATGATCATCGACCCCAACGGTCTCTTCGCCGCCGAGGTCCGCGCCGACACGACCCTCGGCGAGCGTGTCGGCCTCACCCAGACTCCGACCATCTTCATCGTGACCCAGAAGGGCTTCACTCAGGTAAACGACGTCACCCAGCTCTACGCAATGCTCGACACCGCCATCGCCGAGAACCCCGCCCCGCCCCCCGCGAAGACTAAAGCGGCGACGACGGCCCACAAATAATTGATTTCCTCACAATGGCAGATCACGCAATACGTTTGCGCTCTGGGCCATTCCTTTCGGACTGAATCGGAAAATCATGCGAATCATGGGCAGCGCTTTGTTTCTCTTGTGTCTCCTCGCCTTTACCCCTAACCTGTCGGCGCAAGAGAACAAGCCGCTCTCTGCTTTCCCGGCCGAAAGTTTCCAATTCACCGGAACCTGGGACTGCGAGGGCACAATTCGTAACACCCAGCTCCACAAGGCTACCTTCACCGGCGCGACGATTCTCGGAGGCAAGTGGCTTGAACTCACCGAGCAGGACGTTCAACCTGCGACCGGCTATCTAGCCAAATACCTGATCGGCTATGACTCGCAGCAAAAGCACCTGGTCGAGTTCGACGCCAATAACTTCGGTGCCTGGACCTATGCGAGCGAGGATGGATGGCAGAATAACGTACTGACCATGACCTCTCCCATCTCGCAGGACCCGAAAGCCCCTTACGCTGCCAACCGCTTCCTGTACTCCATAATCGGCCAGGACACATTTACAGTGGACTGGCAGATCAGCAGAACCGCCGCACTCAACTGGGTGCAGACCGATCATCTCATCTGTAAACACAGAGCGAACGGTTAATTACTTCGTCCCGGTCTCCGTCCACAGAAACGCCATCTCGTCCGCGTAGTCCTGCACCAGCTGCGTCTGCGAGACCCCGGCGCTATGTCCGCCCTTCAGGCTGTAGTGCAACAGAATCGGCCGTCCGCTCGAAGTCGACGTCTGCATCAACGGAGTCATCTTCCGCGCATTCATCGGATCGACCCGCGTGTCTCCATCTCCCGTAAAAAAGAAGATCGCCGGATACTTCGTCCCCGCCTTCACGTTCTGGTACGGCGAATACTTCAAAATGTACGGATAGTCCTTCGCGTTCTCCGCCGACCCATACTCCGTCGTCCACGTCCGTCCCATCTCGAACATCTGATACCGCAGCATGTCCAGCAACGGATATCCGCACCATATCGCGCCAAACAAGTCCGGCCGCTGCGTCATCGAAGCGCCCATCAACAACCCGCCGTTCGAACGCCCGCGAATCGCAAACTGCTCCGGCGTCGTGTACTTATTCGCAATCAGATACTCCGCCGCCGCAAACCAGTCATCAAAGACGTTCTGCTTCTTCTCAAACATCGCCGCCTTATGCCACACCTCGCCATATTCATTGCCGCCACGCAGGTTCGGCAGCGCAAACCACCCGCCCTGCTGCATCCACCACGCATACTCCGGGTTCCATACCGGCGTCTCGCTCAGCGCAAATCCGCCGTAGCCCGTCATCAGCAGCCGTTCGCTTCCATCGCGCTTCAGCCCTTTCTTCCCCGCGATAAACATCGGCACCTTCGTCCCGTCCTTCGACGTATAGA
>DATHQG010000223.1:0-12778 GCA_035483075.1 Edaphobacter sp.
CGGCCTGCTCACTCCTTCCGCCCTCGCAATTGATTCCGCGGGCAACTATTACATCGCGGACGCCACCCATGGCACCGTCTCCCGCTTTGGCGCCGACGGCACCATCAATACCAGCTACGTCACGGGCCTGGACACGCCTACTGCAATCTACGCCGACGGCTTCGACAATCTCTTCATCGCCCAGGCAGGCGCGACACACAATGTGATCGAGGTCTACGCCGCCGGATCTCGGCGTATCATCTCTTCCAGCTTCGTCTCGCCCAGCGGGCTCTTCCTCGACCTCAACGGCATCCTCTACGTCGCCGACGCCGGTGGACACCTCGTGTACGCCGTCGACAAGTCCGGCATCCTCCACGAGGTCGCCGGCAACGGAACTACAACCACCACGGTTCCCGGACAGGCCACAGGCACCGCTCTGCTTGCCCCTTCCTCGCTGTCCGTCGATGCAGCAGGCGACCTCTACATCGCGGACGCCGCTGCGAATCGCGTCTACACCGTCTACGCCTCCACCCTCAGCAACGGCAGCAACATTGCCGTCATCTTTGGCACAGGCGTTGCTGGTAAAGCTGGCGACGGGGGCCTCAGCACTCTCGCGCAGGTCAGCGATCCCGTCAGCGTCGCCGTCGATGGCAGCAGCAATCTCTTCGTTGTCGACAACGGCAACAGCTCAGTCCGCGAGATCACCTACCCGAACCCGACCCTCGCGTTCGGCACCATCATGGTCGGCCAAAGCTCCCCCGTCATGCTGCAGGGCCTCAGCAACTTCGGGACCGACAACCTCAACCTCACCGCTGCCATCTCGACATCCGACTCGCACTTCACCATCGACAGCAACTCCACCTCATGTGGCACCACGATCATCGCCGGCTCGACCTGCAACGTCGGCGTCATCTTCACCCCCACTGCGAACGGCTCTCTGACCGCATCCATCACGCTTGTTTCGAACTCCTACAACAGCCCTCAGCCACTCCAGCTCACGGGGACCGGACACCTCGTCTCGCCGCTCCAGTTCACACTTCCAGCCCAGACTGAGATCTACGGTCAACCCTTTCCCGAAATCGTTCAGGTCACCAACGGCAACCCTGCTCCCACCGGCACTATCACCTTCAGTATCGGCAAACAAGTCCTCTGCACCCTCACCGCGACGCTTGGGCCCACCACGACGTGCAACGCTCCGAACAGCGGCCTTCCCGTTGGCACCTACACGGTCAGCTTCAGCTACACGGGCGATAGCAACTACGCCGCGGCGAGCAGCACCGTCCTCCTCACCGTCACGCCGGCACCACTCACTGTCACCGTCAACAACGCCTCCCGCGTGTACGGAGCGGCGAACCCGGCCTTCACCGGCACACTCACCGGTGTACTCCCTGGCGACACGATTCTGGTCTCTTACTCCACGACTGCAACCGTGATCAGCCCGATTGGAAACTACCCCATCGTCGCGACCCTCACTCCGGCCGGCGGAACCAACCTCGCTAACTACGCCATCACCAACACCCCTGGGACCCTCACCATCACCCAGGCGCCTCTCACAATTAGTGTCAACAACGTCGCGCGTCAGTATGGTCAGGCGAATCCCTCTTTCACTGGCACCGTATCGGGTGCGCTAAACGGCGATACTTTCACCATTACCTACTCCACCACCGCCACCGTCACCTCGCCCGTCGGGACCTATCCCATCACCGCCACCGTCTCCGGACCGTCTTCAGGGAACTACCTCGTCACTGTGAACTCGGGAACCCTCACCGTCACGCCGGCGCCGCTCACGGTCACGGTCGGCAATGCGACCCGGCCCTACGGCGCAGCTAATCCGGCGTTCACCAGCACCGTTTCTGGAGCGCTCAACGGCGACACCTTCACCAACACCTACTCCACCACCGCAACTATCACCTCGCCCGTCGGGACCTATCCCATTAACGACGCAGTCGGCGGCCCCGCAGCATCGAACTACACCATCCAGGTCACGCCCGGCACTCTCACCATCACAACAGCAACGATTGCTCTGAACGTCGCTGCAAATAACGCGACCCGCGCCTATGGTGCAGCCAACCCTGCCTTCACCAGCACCATCACCGGCGCGCTCAACGGCGACACCTTCACCATCACCTACGCCACTACCGCCATTGCAACCTCGCCGACCGGCACCTATCCGATAGTCCCCACTGTCTCCGGTTCGGCCGCCGCCAACTACAACGTCACCACCAGCAACGGCGTCCTCACTGTCACTCCGGCGACGCTCACTGTCACCGCGAACAACGCCACCCGCGCCTACGGGACCGCCAACCCGGTATTTACTGGAACCACCGCCGGGCTGGTCAACGGCGACACCGTCTCCACAACATTCAGCTCGACCGCCGTCACCAATAGCCCCGTCGGAACCTATCCAATCGTCCCCACAGTCTCCGGCGCCTCTTCAAACTACACCATCGTCACCGTCAACGGCACCCTGACGATCACGCAAAATCCCTCCTCTCTCGTCGTCAACGTTAACAGCGCGGCCCGCCTCTACGGGGCACCAAACCCCAACTTCACTGGCACCGTTACTGGCGTCATCCCAGGCGACGATGTGGTCGTCACCTACGTCACCAACGCCACACAGACCTCGCCTGCCGGCAACTACGCCATCGGAGCCAACGTCTCAGGCACCTCTGCCGCCAACTACATCGCGACCATACACCCTGGAACGCTCGCCATCACTCCCGCGGCCACTGTCACCGCTGTCGCGACCTCAGGCTCGCCCGCAACGTTTGGGACGACCGTCACCTTCACCGCCACGGTCACCACCACCAGCGGCGGCGTATCCGGGACAGTCAACTTCTCTGACGGAAGCGCTATGCTCGGCACTGGGACACTGAACAGCAGCGGCGTCGCAACCTTCTCCACTACGACTCTCGCCGTCGGCAGCCACACGATTACCGCCGCCTTCCAGGCCAACACCAACTTCACCGCCAGCACGGCGACTCTCACTCAGGTCATGACCGCGCCGGTTGGTAGCTTCACCATCTCTGCCTCACCGGCAACTCAATACATCAAGGGTGCTGGTGCGACCGTTTATCAAGTCACCCTCACCTCCGTGGGCGCGTTCGCCGGCCAGATCAATCTCGCTTGCTCCGGCCTGCCATCTGACGCGACCTGCTCCTTCGCCAACAATCCAACGCTCACCGCGGGCGGCACTGCGACCGTCGCGATGACGGTCAACACAACCGTCGCCGACGCCAAAGTTCGCGAGCCGGCGCTCCGCACCTTCACTCCCGCGGACCTCGCGCCCATCACCGCCGCTGCCGTCTTCCCCGTTGAACTCACCGGCCTTGGGGTCTTCTTCGCCGGTCTTCGCCGTCGCAAGAAGCTTGGAGCTCAGAAGATGCGCCTGCTGGCTGTCGTCCTCTTCTCTCTCGGTATTCTGGGCCTGACAGGCTGCGGCTGCCCGAGCACTGCGTTCCAGACCTACACCATCAACATCACGGCCACTAGTGCCAGTTCCACGGCACCGCCCCAATCCACCTCGGTCATCCTGTCCGTCGGTAACCAGTAGTCCTGACTGCCGCCCACCTGCCCAGTCTCTGGGCGCGGCGGTCACCTGAAATCAGGAAGAAGCACCGCAGTTGGAGGACCCATCGTTATGCAATTCCGCCCAGTGAGCTCCGGTCTTATGTACAGCAGCCCCTCGCGCTCCATCGCCGCCCGCGCCGCTCTTCTCGTCGCCTTGGCCACCGCCTTCATGACGGTTTCGACACTGTCCGCGGCCGCCCAGGCCGCCAAGACCGCCTCGACCCCCCCGCCCGAGCCCTCGCGCTTTGACCTCTACGGCGGATACGGTTACCTGCACCCAGTCGATAGCGAAATTGGCAACGTCCAGTACCAGCCCATCAACCCCGGCGCAGTCGTCAGCGCCACCGGGTACTTCAATCGCTATCTCGGCGTTCAGGCCGAAGGCAGTTTCTTCCCCAGCGGGCCCAACGACTGCGTCTTCACCGCGCAGGCCGGCCCCATCTTCCGCTATCAAAAAAATCGCTTCGTTCCCTTCGTCCACGCACTCGGTGGCGGGGCCAAAGTCGGCGGCCCCATCTTCCAACCCTGCACCTGGGGTTGGGGCATCACCGCGGGCGTGGGATTCGATTACATTCTTCCCGCCTTCAACAACCGCATCGCCATCAGGCCTATTCAGGCTGACTTCGATTATTCCCACGTCGACTATGGCCCAGTCGGCGTCGGCGCGGTGACCGGCGGCATCGGCGAGATTACCGCCTACCGTCTCTCCGCTGGGGTCGTCCTTCGCTTCGGCCAGGTTACACCGCCACCGCCCGTCCAACTCGGCTGCACCATCCAACCTGCGAACGTCTTCCCCGGGGACCCAATCACCGTCACCGCCACCGCCGCTAATCTCAACCTGAAGAAAAAAGCCACCTACACCTGGACCACCAGCGGCGGCAAGATCACCGGGACTGAGACCACCGCCACCGTTTCCACTGCGGGTCTCCCCGCTGGCGACTACACCGTCTCCGGCCACGTCACCCAAGGCGTCCGTCCCGGCGAGCAAGCTAGCTGCACCGCCAGCTTCCGCATCCACGCCTACGATCCGCCCACCATCACCTGCTCGGCCAATCCCAGCACAGTAATGCCGGGCGATCCCTCCACCATCACCTCGATCGCCAACAGCCCGCAGAACCGCACCCTGACCTACTCCTACTCCGCCTCCGCAGGCCAGATCGCCGGCAACACCTCAACTGCCACACTCATCACGACCGGCGCACCCTCAGGCACCGTCAACGTCACTTGCAACGTCGTCGACGACCTCGGCAAACAGGCCACTGCAAACACCTCCGTCACGATTACGACTCCGCCGGCACCCGTCGCTCCGCAGGCGCGCAACCTCTGCAGCGTCTCCTTCGAGCGCGACAGAAAGCGTCCCGTCCGCGTCGACAACGAAGCCAAAGGTTGCCTCGACGAGGTCGCCCTCACCCTCAACCGCGAGTCCTCCGCCAAATTGATAATTGTCGGCAGACATTCTGCCGATGAGCCAGCTGATGCCGCGGCACAACGTGACCTCAACGTCGCTCAGTACCTCACGCAGGAGAAGGGTATCGACCCCTCCCGCATTGAGATGCGCACCGGCGGCGAGCTCAACCGCAGCCTCGACAACATCCTGGTCCCCGCCGGAGCGACCTTCACTCCAGGCGACACCACAACATTCGATTCGAACTCGGTGAAGCGGCAGGGGCAGCCCTATGGGACGCCCAAAACCGCCACCAGAGCTCACTAACCGGCCGCTAGGCTGATCGACTTTGCACCACTCATGGGGAAGAGTCACTAGGGCTCTTCCCCATCTTTTTGCTCTCTGCCAACCACATTGCCCCACCCGATCGCAACAGAAGTCGCTCACCTTCCTACTGGGTCACCGTGGGTCGTAGCAAATGGCCTCCGCCACCCAACACCGATAATTCTGCTAAACTAGCTAAGTCGATACAGCGATCCAGCAAGCCCACCCGCACGCTTGAGCATCACGGAAAGCACCTTCATCGGCATCTCATCGCAGCATTTATTCGGGGCGTAGCGCAGTCTGGTAGCGCACCTGGTTCGGGACCAGGGGGTCGGAGGTTCGAATCCTCTCGCCCCGACCATTCTCCCAACGGACCCATTCGTAGATTATCTCGAAGGGCTTGTGACCCGTGCGCTGCTACTCATCTGAACTCTTTGCTATCTTTCACGCCTGCCGAGCCATCGCGAGGTCCACGATCTCCCCGATCATTTGGGTATAGGAGAGGCCGGATTTCTTCGCGGCCATGGCAAACTCCTGTCCGCTGGAGAGCCATGGGTTCGGATTCGCCTCGATGACATAAACCTCGCCCTTGCTCGATACGCGCATGTCAATGCGGCCATAGTCGCGAAGCTTGACGGCGCGATAGGCCTTGAGTGCGATCTCGGTGAGCTTGGTTACGGTCTCTTCATCGAGGTCTTCGGCGATCGCCGATTTCGTGAGCTTATAGGCCTCTGTGTCTTTCTCGAATTTCACGTCCTGGCTGGCGATCCTGGGCATGCCCTTCGGAAGCTTCGAAAGGTCAAGTTCCACAAGCGGAAGTGCATGTGCGTTCTCGTAGCTGCCGAGGATGGCGGCGTAGATCTCGCGCCCTTCGATGTACTCTTCGATCAACGCAGGAGAATCGAACTCCGTCTGTATATAGTTGATGCGCTCCATCAACTCCTTCACGCTCGTAACTACGGCAGCGGCATCGATGCCGATGGATCCATCTTCGGAGGTGGGTTTCACGATGAGTGGGAACTTTATGTCATGGGCGTGGTCGATAGTGCCGCGATAGGCTGTCGCGAAGTAGGGGGACTGGATCCCATAAAAAGCGAACATCTTCTTGGCGATCGATTTGTCCTGAGCGAGAGTGTTCGCGTGCGGTCCTGCGCCCGTGTAGGGGATATCGATCAAATCCAGAAATGCGGTGACGTGCATCTCCTTAGTGTCATCGCCCGCATAGGATTCCGTGAGGTTGAAGATGAGATCGGCGCCACATCTGGAAAGTCCGAGCAGTGTTTGGGGGCGTCCATCGAGAATGTGATACGACGGCTCATGACCGAGCTTCTCCAGGGCTTCGAAGACCTCTTCGCGGTCGTGCTTTACCGGCTTCTTCTTGCGTTTCGTTTGCCCCTTGCGCTTGCGCGGTGCAGGGACTTCTTCCGGTACCTCAGCAGGCTCTTCTTCCCACGCGTCGTACAGTACGGTGACTTTCAATTTCCCTCCAGTCATGCGGCCTCCAATCGGAGCGACGGCAGCTGCCGGCACGCCTCAGGGATGAACGAACTTGCCGCGAATCAGATAATTCATTGAGAGTGCGGTTGTGTAGACCGTGAACTCCGTGAGGTACTCGGCCTCGCGTTGAACGTCCACGCGCAAACCAAGGTCCTCAACACGCTTGCAGATGGCCTCCACTAATCTCTTGACGATCGGACGTTGCACGCCGCTCCAATACGCGACCTTGTCGATAATGGGCTTTCGATGCTGACGCAACATCTCCTGGGCAGGTCGAACGCCCTTACGCCGCTTGCTCGAGATATTGAAGATGTCAGCCAGGTCGGTATCCAGCGCGAGTTCCTCTACCGGAATCTCCTCCGGCAGGCTGAGATGATAGAACTCGCCGACCGTCGATTCCATCTCATCGACGGTGATGTCGGTGCGCCCGCGACGCCGGATGGGTTCGACACCTCCGACCTTTCGCACTGTGCGATCGACGTATTGGAGCTTGGCCAGCGCGCCCCAACCTTTGTAACGCTTTCGCCATTGCGAGCGAGGCGTGAGCCAGACCGCAAACGTTTCGGCAAAATCTTCATCTGGATGCTTCTGCGCGTACCATCCAGCCATGTGACGAACATACTTCCGCGAGAACGGTATAGGACGGTAATTATCGCGATAGGCGCGGCGAAACGGACCGAAGAGATCGCGCCACTCGGCCGACTTGTAGAGCTGGTAGGCGTAATTGAATGCGTGTCCGGCCTCATGACGCATGTACATCATGATCTCGCGAGCATCTTCCAGGTCGTTCATATTTCGCTCAAGCTGTGCCAGGTCCGGGTTGGCCAGATAGAACGGAATGCCGATGACAGGCTCGCCAGAAGGACATCCCCATTCATCGGTGAGATAACAAACCGGACGAAACTTGTGGATGCCCTTGGCTTCCAGCTCGCGATAAAGCTGCTGAACGAATCGTTCGAGAGGAGAACCCTCGAGTTTGAGCCCGAGTTCGCGAATGGGCTTGGCCAGTATCTCCTGGAATTCCGTTCGGGTTTTCTCGAAGTTGCGCACTGGTCTATTCAGAGTTCTATACCGCAGAACCAGATTTGGCACGATAAGGCGTATCGCTTATGCACATAGTATTGTGGGCACGCCTGGTTCTGAAACGTCAATCTCATAAGCAAGAAGCAGTATCCAATTCTGCCGCTGAAGGTTTGCTAAGTTGTGGGCGAATATGTCTGCGTTACCACAACCTCTCGCTGTTGCGTCGACGACGAGACGAGTGGCCGGTCATCACATGTTCATTCATGCAAAACGAGTGTACTTCCACAAGGCCCACCCACCAGCCACTAGAAAGAGCAGCATCACGCCGATCAGCATCATTGCAAACCCATAGTTGATGGCTAGCGGAGGTCGCCTAGCGTAAGCAGCAAACCGGGCAAAGACCGCCAGAGCACCAGCAAGAATCACATAGTCCCACCAACGACGCTTATGACCATAGCTGGACTCCGGTTCCTCGCCATTCTGCGCCGCAATCGTTTGCTCCAGGTCCATGCTGTACCGAGTGCATTCCCGGGTAATGGTTTGAATACACGAGGCGCGTTCACCAGGAGGTGCGGCGGCCGTGCTGATTGCAAGAGCACCTAGAATCATTAGCGCAGACGCGGAAAAGATAACGATCTGGGTAGACCGGCTAAAGTGAACAAATTCTCCGAACACGAGAGCACCCCAGATCAACCCCCAGAGCTGATTGGTGTTCGAGAGTGGAATGGCTCGGCTGATGCCTACATATTTGGTGCCGTACTGCTGGAAGAGATCACCAATGACCCAGCAGAACCCCCCTAGGAAGAGCCATAAGGTCGAGGACTTGATTGCCTTCAATTGCACTAATGTCGAACTGCCTCCGTCGTGCAGTGTGAAAGCCAGGGTCACAATTATCGCTAATTCGCCAAGTGTAAAAATAGTGACGAATGAAAGCGGATTCAGGCCCGAAAGATATGCCTTTCGATACGGTATGTACATTGTGCCCAATAGAAGTCCCGCACCGAGCGCAGCGCCCACACCCGAGTAGACGCGATGGGCCGAGATAACCCCGGAACCCGCCGAAGCAAAGGACAGAGCGACCGCCCCGATCATGATCGCCATGGCTCCGCCTAGAACACTTATCCAGGTCTTGGCCCCTGCACCACGCAATTCTCCAAACAACAACCATCCCCAAAAGAGTCCTACCAGGGAGTTAATGTTCCAGAGAGGAAAAGCGATTGCCAAGCCGACATCGCGTACAGCAACAATCGTTAACGTATTTGCCACCGCCCAGATGCCGCCAGCCAGTACGGCCCAAATCATGAGATGGGGCTTTTGCTTTAAGTCGTACATGACATACGAAGTGCCTTTTAGAAGCGTAGGTACTGTCCACCGTGCGAAAAAGACTCCAACAATCATGCACAGCGAGATCACGACCGGCGAAAATCCTGTGTTGACCAGCTTTGTTGGAGCTTCCGCCCCACCCAACCATGTTGAGGCAGCGATCGCGCAAAAGACGCCGAGCCCGTGCATGGATCGCATTACTGGAACAGTTTTGGCTGTGGTCAAGGGCATACTTGGCGTGATGCGGTTCAGTCAGGTTCTTCAGGGGCTTATAGGAAGGCTTGGTGGCGATGGATTTAATCCAGCAGAACGGCGCAACGAATCAATCAGGATCCACGAATCGATTGCTCCTCGCATAGGAGAGACGCGGCAAATCTACGCCGGTCGTTTAAAAGGTGTCAAGCACTACTTTGCTAAGAGCGGAACCACTCACACCGGCAATGTCAGAAAACACCTGCGCGTGAAGCTATCGAGATTTATGCATCTCTCCTGCGCTGAAACTATTCTTCCCACGGACTGGCAAGAGCTACAAGCTTCCACGTTCGCCGAAGAGTTACGATAACGTCATGATGCAAAAGCGCTTGGTCGAAGTAGTTGACTCCCACACCGAAGGGGAGCCGACACGTGTCGTCATTGCCGGTGGACCTGATCTCGGAACAGGAAATCTGCCAGACCGGGTGAAGCGCTTGCAGAACGAATTCGATCACTTCCGCTCCGGAGTGGTATGTGAACCGCGTGGGTCGGAGGTCGTCGTTGGCGCGCTCCTCTGCGAACCCATCAATCCGGACTCTGCGGCAGGGGTGATCTTCTTCAACGACGTTGGGTATCTCGGAATGTGTGGGCATGGAACAATTGGCCTTATCACGACACTGGCCCACTTGGGGCGAATCGCACGAGGCCAGCACCGCATTGAAACCCCGGTGGGGATCGTTTCAACACATTTGCACCAGGACGGGCGCGTCTCCGTCTCCAACGTCCCAAGTTATCGTCTTCGCGCGTCCGTTCCAGTCGAGGTCCCTGGTTACGGCCGCTTCTCAGGGGACATCGCCTGGGGCGGAAACTGGTTCTTCCTAATCGGAGAACATCCGTTCGACCTATCGCTCGCCAACCGCGCAGAGCTCGTCGCCGCCTCGACCGCGATCCGGTCCGCTCTTATCGCCTCCGGCATCACTGGGGAAGGCGATGCTGTGATCGACCACGTCGAATTCTTTGCAGCACCGAACTCACCCGGCAGCTCTTCAAGAAACTTTGTCCTTTGCCCCGGAGCGTCCTTCGACCGCTCACCCTGCGGCACCGGGACGAGTGCCAAGATGGCCTGTCTCTACGCCGACGGTAAGCTTGCTCCGGGAGATGTCTGGATCCAGGAGGGAATTCTAGGCACGTCCTTTGAAGGCACGATCACTGCGGCCCAGAACGGCCATGTACATCCAGTAATCACGGGGCGGGCCTGGGTGACCGCAGAGTCCAGACTGCTCTTCGATAACACCGATCCCTTCGTCGGCGGCATTACGTTTTGATGAAGAGCTACGATGTCCTTATCGTCGGTGCCGGTATTGTAGGCTGTGCCTGCGCGTTCGAGTGCGCCCAGGCGGATCTGCGCGTCGGCCTGATAGAGCGCGGTGTGACCGGCGGGGGCGCGACCGCCGCAGGCATGGGACACATCGTCGTCATGGACGATTCGCCAGCGCAACTTGATCTGACACGCTACTCCCGTTCGCTGTGGCAGCAATTGGTTCCAAAACTGCCGGACACCGTAGAGTATGAGACGCGCGGCACGCTCTGGGTCGCAGCCAACGAAGAAGAGATGACCGAAGTCCACTCAAAACGGTCGACCTACGCAGCGGTTGGAGTGGCCGCAGACGTCTTAAACCAAGCCGAGGTAGCAGCGGAAGAACCCAAACTCAGGCCAGGGCTGGCTGGTGGGCTCCTTGTCCCCGACGACGGCGTCATCTACCCTCCCGCTGCCGCCGAATGGCTTCTCGATCAGGCCGTGACGTTGGGCGCGACCCTATTGCAGGGCATCGCGGTCTCCGCGGGCGATGGCGAACTGCGTTTGGCCGACGGAACAATTCTGCACAGCGACCGGATCGTGCTCGCGACCGGAGCGGACAACAGTCTGATGCCCACGTTGCCAATAAAAAAACGCAAAGGCCACCTGCTCATCACCGACCGCTATCCAGGCTTCCTTCGCCACCAGCTCGTGGAGCTTGGATACCTCAAGAGCGC
This sequence comes from Edaphobacter sp., assembly GCA_035483075.1. Classification (GTDB taxonomy): domain Bacteria; phylum Acidobacteriota; class Terriglobia; order Terriglobales; family Acidobacteriaceae; genus Edaphobacter. Next base: position 11,327 of record DATHQG010000223.1, read on the forward strand.
ACACACCATAGAGACCGACTCCGTCGCCTTCAATATCCAGCCCCGCCGCACCGGACAGCTCTTGATCGGGTCCTCGCGCCAGTACGGCGACGAAGACTCCAGGTCCGATGCCGGTATTCTCACTCAGATGCTCGAGCGCGCAACCAGCTATATGCCTGAGCTGGCCTGTATCTCCGGACTACGCATCTGGACCGGTTTCCGCGCTGCAACACCCGACAAGTTGCCGCTCATCGGCCCGGCCCAGGGTCTCAGCGACGACCACACACTTTGGGTCGCAGCTGGTTTCGAAGGGCTCGGCATCACGAACGCGCTTGGTGCCGCTCGCCTGCTGAGCGATCAGATGCTCGGTCGCGAATCAGAGATCGACCCGGCACCGTACTTGCCTCAGCGCATGAGCACGCAGGCGGACGCGCATGCCTAAGAGCGTAACGATGCTGGTCAATGGAATGCCGGTGCAACTGGAGCCCGAATCGATGGTCTCTGCCGCGCTCCTTAAAGCAGGCGTGCCCTGCCGCCGTTCCGTCACCGGTGAACCGCGAACAGCGCTCTGCGGCATGGGCATCTGCTTCGAGTGCCGGGTCACTGTGAACGGCGTACCGCATCGCCGCACCTGTCAGTTGACGTGCCGTGAAGGCATGGTGGTGGAAACGGAACGATGAGACACGCGGACGTCATCGTCGTAGGCGCCGGACCAGCCGGCATTGCGGCCGCTACAGCAGCGGCCCGACATGGTCGAAGCGTGCTTCTACTCGACGACAACCCCGCGGCAGGAGGTCAGATCTGGCGCGGCGGCATCGAAGCTCCCGCTCAACGCGCGAACCGAGGAGAAAATGCGAGAAGGAACAAGGCACTCCGCAACCTCGCCTCGTCTGGAGCGGTCCTTCTCGCCGGCTATCGCGTCTTCGATGCACCAGCCCCGCACACACTGTCTGCACTTCGCGAGACTTCCACCGATGCCGAGGCGGTCGCCCTTCAATACGACCATCTCATTCTGGCGACCGGAGCGCGCGAGCGCTTCTTACCCTTTCCCGGCTGGACTCTTCCCGGTGTCTTTGGAGCCGGTGGCTTGCAAGCCCTGGTCAAAGGCGGCTTCCCCGTCCAAGGCAAGCGTGTCGCCGTCGCGGGCTCGGGCCCGCTTCTGTTGGCCGTGGCAGCGCATCTCCGCGAGTACGGAGTGCACGTGGTCGGTGTCGTGGAACAGGCCCCGATGTCGCAGCTCGTGCTCTTCGCTGCCTCGCTCTGGTCGCGTCCCGCAAAGGCCCTCCAGGGCATTGGCTACCGCGCGGCTCTTGGGAAAGCTCCATACCGTACCGGCTGCTGGCCGGTGGCGGCATTCGGAGACGAAGCTTCCGGCCTGCTCAAAAGCGTCCGATTCACCGACGGCGCGGAGACATGGGACGAGCCATGTGACATGCTCGCGTGCGGCTTTCACCTTGTACCCAACACCGAACT
>DATHQG010000224.1:0-10382 GCA_035483075.1 Edaphobacter sp.
AGCGAGGTGCAGGACTCGGTGCAGCAGTCGCAGCGGGATTACTACCTGCGCGAACAGATGAAGGCGATCCAGAAGGAACTTGGCGACCTCGATGACACGCAGAAGGACATTGCGGAGTTGAAGGAGAAGATTGAGAACGCCGGGATGCCGGAGGAAGTGAAGAAGGACGCGCTGAAGGAGCTTGGACGGTTGAGCCGGATGAATCCTGCGGCTGCGGACTACTCGCTGACGCGGAACTATGTGGAGTGGCTGGCGGTGCTGCCGTGGTCGAAGACTTCATCTGGTGAAGTGGATATTTTGAAGGCCAAGGAGATCCTCGATGAGGATCACTATGGGTTGAAGAAGGTGAAGGACAGGATTCTTGACTATCTTTCGGTGCGGCGTTTGAAGCCGGATATGAAAGGGCCGATTCTTTGCTTTGTCGGGCCTCCGGGCGTGGGTAAGACCTCGCTGGGACGGTCGATTGCGCGGGCGTTGGGCCGGAAGTTTTCGCGGATTTCGCTTGGCGGGATGCATGATGAGGCGGAGATTCGTGGGCATCGACGGACCTACATTGGAGCGCTGCCGGGGCAGATTATTCAGCACCTGAAACGGGTCGAGGTGAAGGACCCCGTGTTCATGCTGGACGAGATCGATAAGCTGGGGCGCGACTTCAGAGGCGATCCTGCGAGCGCGTTGCTTGAGACGCTCGATCCGGAGCAGAACAATACGTTCCGCGACAACTATCTGGACCAGCCGTTCGATCTGAGCAAGGTGTTGTTTATTTGCACGGCGAACCAGCTGGACACGATTCCTGGGCCCTTACTGGACCGTATGGAGATCATTGAGCTGACGGGCTACACGGAAGAGGAGAAGGTGAATATCGCCATCAGGTACCTTATTCCGCGGCAGACGAAGGAGAACGGTGTTACTGCTGAGCAGGTCGAGTTTCCGAAGGACAGCGTACACCTGATCGCGCGGCATTACACGCGGGAGGCGGGTGTTCGTAAGCTGGAGCAGCAGATCGGGACGGTTTGCCGCAAGGTCGCGCGGCGCATCGCGGAGGGTCACACGGGGAAGGTCGTGATTACGCCGGAGATTGTGCACGAGTTTCTTGGCGGCATCAAAGTGCGCGTGGATACCGAGATTGCAGAGCGGACGAAGCGGGCAGGAGTTGCTGTCGGGCTCGCGTGGACGCCGGCGGGCGGCGATGTTTTGTTCATCGAAGCGAACCGGATGAAGGGCAAGGGCGGGTTCACGATCACGGGGCAGATAGGCGATGTGATGAAGGAGAGCATGCAGGCGGCGTTGACCTGGGTGCGCTCGAACGCCGCGTCGTTAGGGCTCGATGAGGACTTTACGAAGGACACGGACCTGCATATTCATGTGCCTGCAGGGGCGATTCCTAAGGACGGACCGTCGGCCGGCGTGACGATGGCGACTGCGCTGGTGAGTCTGTTGACGAATACGCCGGTGCATCCGCTGACTGCGATGACGGGCGAGATCACTCTGAGCGGCAACGTGCTGCCGGTTGGCGGAATCAAGGAGAAGTTTCTGGCGGCGAAGCGGGCCGGTGTGCGGGACGTGATTTTGCCGACGGACTGTAAACAGCAGGTAGATGAGGACTTATCGCCGGACCAGACTGAGGGTGTGACGCTTCATTATGCCTCCCGGATCGAGGAGGTGCTGGCTGTCGCGCTGCCGATGTCTCCACTGGAAAAGGTGAAGGACGAGGTGGTGCGGGAAGAGGTCATTCACGCTGGGGTGTAAGGCGATTTGGATTTCGAAGCTGACTGATGCGGTCCGGCCCTTGCCGGGCCGCCTTTTTTTTTGCCCGTTTCAGGGATTTTTTATTTTTGTGGTGGAGGGGCGTTTTTGCAGGGGGTTTTGGCAAAAAATGGTGTTTTTTCGTGGTGTTTTTGTGGTGAAGTTGTGGTGAGTTGCTGGTAAATTGTGGTGCTTTGGCAGTCGCTTTTTTGCGTCCAAAAATCTGCCACTATTTTTTAGTTTTTTTTGCGTGAGGCGATGCGGATGATGACGATCGGGCACTCGACGCTGAAGAAGGACGTGTTTCTGCGGGCGCTGCGGGAGAACGGGTGCACGACGCTGGTGGATGTGAGGAGGTTTCCGGGGTCGCGGCGGAACCCGCATTTTGCGCAGGACCGGCTTTTTGCGGCGCTGCATGATTTGGGGATCCGTGCGGTGTGGCGGGAGGGGCTGGGTGGGCGAAGAGAGGCCAGGAAGGACAGTGTGAATACGGGGTGGCGCGAGGACAGCTTTCGAGGGTATGCGGACTATATGCAGACTGGGGCGTTTGATGGCGAGGTGGACTGGCTGATGAAGCTGGCGGACTTCGACACGGCAGTGGTGATGTGTGCGGAGGCGGTGCCGTGGAGGTGCCACCGATCACTGATTGGGGACGCGGTGCTGGCGCGGGGTGGGGCGGTGGAGGACATCTTCGTCGAGGCGGACGGGAGGAGTTCGCGGAGGCCGCATGCGATGACGGAGTTTGCGCGGGTGGAAGGAACTAAGGTCTGGTATCCGGGCGAGGCTGGGTTGTTTGGGTAGGAGAGATATGCGGATTTTGGATCGTTTGCCCGGTTTGCATATTCTCGACAGATACCTTGACCTTCTACACGTCCGAGCGTATATGTAGAAGGCATAGGTATGAAGACTGAAGACAAATTCGATCTTCCGCAGGGTACCCTCGATCTCCTCATCATGAGGGTAGTTGCGCTTGGCCCCATTCACGGCTATGCCATCGCGCAGAGAATTCAGCAGATGTCCCGCGAGGCCTTGCAGGTCCAGCAAGGATCGCTCTATCCCGCTCTCCACCGTCTCGAATACAAGAAGTTGCTCGCCGGCACCTGGAAGCCATCTGAGACCGGCAGGGAAGCCAAGTTCTACGAGCTTACCGCCAAGGGCCGCACGCATCTCAAGACCGAATCCGAGAACTGGAGGCGGCTCACCGACGTTGTTGGTCTCATTCTGAAGGGGACCCTGGAGGGAACCTCATGAGCTGGCTGCAGAGACTCTTCGCACGTAAGCGAATGGAGATCGAACTGGACAAAGAGCTGCGATTCCACTTTGAATCGCAGGTCGCCGACAAGGTGCGATCCGGCATTTCAGAGAGCGAAGCCCGTCGGCTCACGCGTCTGGAATTCGGCGGTATCGAGCAGATCAAAGAAAATTGCCGCGAAAGCGGTGGGACCCTGTGGCTCGAATCGCTTGCGCAAGACGTAGGCTACGGCCTGCGCCAGCTTCGCAAGTCGCCCGGCTTCACATTTATAGCCCTCCTCTCGCTCACGCTGGGCATCGGCGCCAACACTGCCATCTTCACGTTGCTCGACGCGATTCTGCTGCGCCCGCTGCCGGTGCAGAGTCCCAAGGAACTACTGCTATTCGGGCACGGCGACGCCCAGGGCAGCACCAGCGTAATCCCCAATGGGAGCTGGAACCTGTTCTCCTATTCCTTCTTTCACGATTTTCGCCAGAAAGATACCTCGTTTTCAGGGACCGCCGCGGTAGACAGCACGCAGTTTGCAACCAAAGCTTCGATTGCCGGCGCAGCATACCAAACGACCCATATCAATCTTGTCTCCGGCAGCTACTTCTCCGTTCTCGGCGTGTCGGCATTCCTGGGCCGGACGATTGGCGAATCCGATGACAGCGCCGCGGACGCAGGTCCGGTCGCGGTAGCCAGTTACTCCTGGTTCCAGCGGCAATTCGATGGCGACCGATCGGCACTGGGCAAAACGATCCGCATCCAGTCGCACGATTACACGCTGGTTGGCGTTGCTCGGCCGGGCTTCGATGGATTCACGGTCGGCCAATCGACCGACCTGTGGATCCCGCTCTCGATGGAGAAGGAGTTCTCTCGTCCCGGTTGGAATGGCCTCGGTGATAGGTTCTTTCAGTCGCTCTATCTCATCGGACGTCTCAAACCCGGCGTGACTGCGGCCCAGGCCAGCGCCGAAACCAATCTGCTGTTCAAGCAGATTCTGCGCAGCTATCTCGGGTCTCAACCTCCGCAAAAACACCTCGACGACCTTGCACACGCCAGTGTCGAGCTCACCCCAGGAGGCCGCGGAGTCTCAAATCTGCGTCGCGCGTTCTCGATGCCGCTCAAGGTCCTCATGGCCATTGTCGCGCTGGTGCTTCTGATCGCCTGCGCGAATATCGCGAACATGCTTCTTGCCCGCGGTGTCGCGCGGACGCGGGAGGTGGCGGTGCGCATGGCGTTGGGCGCGTCGCGCCGACGGATTGTGTTTCAACTGCTCACGGAGTCTGTATTACTTGCCTTTCTGGGGGCGGTGGCCGGTGTTGCGCTGGCATGGAAGGCGAGCGTTGTGCTGCTGAACATGGCCACGCCCGGCCCCGATCCGGTGCCATTGAATCTTACCCCCGACATGGCCGTGCTCGGCTTCACTCTCGGCGTTGCGACCCTCACGGCGCTGCTCTTCGGCATCGTCCCAGCGTTCCGGGCAACGGGCCTTGAGTTCACTCCTGCGCTCAAAGATGGTGGCGGCAGCTCCTCGACGACGCGCGGCGTCCTGGCCCGATCGCTCATCGTCGGGCAAGTTGCGCTCTCCGTTGTACTGCTCGTTGTGGCCGGGCTCTTTGTGCGCAGCCTCCTTCACCTGTCTGACGTAGACACTGGTTTCGACAAGCACAACGTCCTCGTCTTCTCTCTCGACTCCAGCACGGCCAATCTCCCGCGTGGAACGCCCGACGAGATCCACTCCGTCCAGCTCCAGGAGCAGATCGAAGACCGCGTGCAGACCGTCCCCGGCGTCCAGTCCGACAGCTTCGCCCTCTTCACCTTCAACGAAGGCGCATGGGGCGACCAGGTGCTTTTCCAGGGTGTTCCGCGCACGCCCGAGAACGGGCAAGAGGTCTTATTTAACAACGTGGGCGACGGATTCTTCTCCGCGATGAGTATCCCGCTCATTGATGGCCGCACCTTCAACGCTCACGACACGCAAGGCTCACCGCAGGTCGCCGTGATCAACGAAACCATGGCGCGGCGGTTCTTCCCTCACGGACTGGCTGTGGGACGCCGTTTCGGAATGGGGACTCCCGATCGTCCCGACGAGATCGAAGTGATCGGCGTGGTAAAGGACGCCAAATACACTGAACTCGATGAGGGCACGTTGATGGCTGCGTATTTCCCCTGTACCCAGAAGCCCGGTTTTTACGGCAATCTCATCGTGCGTTTCGGTGCCGGAGCCAACCCGCAGGAGATCATCTCTCGGACCCGCAGTTCGATCGCGAAGATCAACCCCAACATTCTGGTCAACAGCGTTGGTAGTCTCGAAGAACAGGTGGACGACTCCATTGCGACGCAATCGCTGATCGCCCGGCTTTCCGGCTTCTTCGGGACCCTGGCTGTTTTTCTCGCCTGCATCGGGGTCTACGGCCTGCTCTCATATTCGGTCGCGCTTCGTACGAGCGAGCTGGGCATCCGTTTCGCCCTTGGGGCGCAATCCCGCACGGTTCTGTGGATGGTTCTGCGCGAATGCATTCTTCTGTTGGTTTTAGGACTCAGCATCGGTGTCCCCGTTGCCCTGAGTTCCACGCGGATCCTCAAGAGTCTGCTCTACGAGCTAAGCCCGCTCGACCCGATGGCCATCTCCACCGCAGTCGCCACCGTTGCGGTAATGACGATTGCCGCCGCGTGGCTACCCGCATGGCGCGCTACCAAGATCGACCCCATGCGGGCCCTGCGCGCCGAATAATTTGCCTGAGGACAGAGAGAGTTCTAATCTTTACGATTTGTTTATGCGCTTCTGGGCTAACCTTTGTTCCATGTTGGCCATACTCTCGTGTCTGACCGAAAGAGCATTTCATGTCGTTCTTCGACCTTGTCGTCGGTAAACCCCTCGCGACCTCTGAAGAACGCGCTGAGCACATCGGTCCCATCGCCGGCATTCCTGTCTTCGGGCTTGACGCTCTCAGCTCGGCGGCCTATGGTCCTGAGGCCGCTCTAACGCTGCTTATTCCGCTTGGCCTGCTGGGAATTCAGCACATCGTGCCGATCAGCCTGGCCATTATTGGCCTGCTGGCAATTGTTTATGTCTCCTACCTGCAGACGATTGATGCCTATCCCCATGGCGGCGGCAGCTATACGGTCGCTTCTGAGAACCTCGGGGCGAACGCCGGATTGTTTGCTGCCGCTGCGCTGATGATCGACTACATCCTCAATGCTGCGGTTGGCATATCCGCGGGGGTGGGAGCGCTGGTGTCCGCATTTCCCTTGCTCCAACCCCACACGCTGGCGCTGTGCCTCGCGATCCTGCTGATTCTGACGCTGATCAACGTGCGTGGAGTCAAGGACACGGGGACCGCATTCCTGGTCCCGACTTATCTCTTCGTCGGTACGCTGCTGCTCGTGATCCTTGTGGGGGCGGTGCGCGCCTTTGCAGCTGGCGGCCATCCGGTACCGATCGTCGAGCCGCCGCATTTGCCTGTCAGTGCGTCGATGCTCTCTTTGTGGCTTCTGGCCAAGGTCTTCGCCAGTGGATGCACCGCCATGACCGGCGTCGAGGCCGTCTCGAACGGAGTCAATGCCTTCCGCGAGCCCACGCAGAAGAACGCCAAGCGGACGCTTACCATCATCATCGTTTTGCTTATGGTCTTCCTTGCCGGCATTGCGTTGCTTTGCCGCGCATACTCGATCGGTGCGACTGATCCTGGCGCCGCGGGCTACCAGAGCATCCTCTCTCAGCTCACCGCTGCTGTGATGGGCCGCGGGTGGTTCTACTACCTGACCATCGGCTCGATCCTCGCGGTGCTGGCGCTCTCGGCGAATACGTCGTATGCGGACTTCCCGCGGCTGACACGTGCTATTGCGATGCACGACTATTTGCCACACGTGTTTATGATCCGCGGCAGGCGTTTGCTCTACTCGCACGGGGTGTACGCACTGGTGGGTTTTACTGCTTTGTTGCTGATCGTCTTCGGCGGCGTGACGGACCGCCTGATCCCGCTGTTTGCCATCGGGGCCTTTCTTGCCTTCACTCTTTCGCAGGCGGGCATGGTCATGCACTGGAAGCGACAGGGCGGCCAAGGCTCACTCCAACGCATGATGATCAACGGCGTGGGGGCGTTTGCGACGGGGGTCACTCTTCTGGTCGTGCTCGTTGCGAAGTTTAAGGACGGCGCATGGATCACGGCCATTCTTATACCCGCGTTGATCGTGACGATGAGCGCAGTAAAGCGTCACTACGGCCGCGTCAGACGCGAGATCGCTGTGGATTGCCCCATGCGCATTGACAACCTTGCTCAGCCGCTCGTCATTCTTCCGCTGGACCGTTGGACCCGGATCACGGAGAAGGGCCTGCGCTTTGCAATGAAGATCAGCGACCAGGTGCAGGCTGTGCACGTTGACGCGGAGGAGTGCTGCGACGAGGTCCGGGATATGTGGCAACGAAATGTTGTCGGGCCGATGGTGGAGTCGGGGAAGACGGTCCCGGAGCTCGTTCTTTTGTCCTCACCGTATCGGTTCGTGATAACGCCGCTGGTCGAGTACATACTGAAGATCGAACGCGACCATCCTGATCGTCAGATCGCGGTCCTCGTCCCTGAGCTGGTTGTTAAACACTGGTGGCAGACCCCGCTGCACAACCAGCGGGCGCAACTGCTTAAGCTGCTGCTGCTTGTGCGCGGGAACCAGCGGATTATGGTGATCAATATTCCGTGGTACCTGTAGCTCCGCCTTGTTTATTGCAGGATGGGTGACGTCACCTGGATCGAAACGCCTGGAAGCGGACAGAGTAGCCAAGGCCTATCGAGTGGTCGGGCGTTGCGGCGGAGAGGCCGAAGGTGCAATGAAAGTCCAGCTGCTGGTGCGGGGTGGGTTTGTAGGACGTGCCGAAGTCGATGACGTTTTGCGGACCGCCGCGTTGAGGAAAGGCGCCGGAGTATTCGACGTAGGCGTCCCAGGGTGAGGTGAGCTGACGATCAAAGTACATGCTGGCCTGGCCGGTCAGATTTCGCCGCGGTCCCTGGGTCGGCCACATGACGGAGAACATTCCAGCGACTGTCCAGCTCTTTGGCAGGGAGTGGGACCAGGGCAGTTGGACGGTCGGATCATAGCCGTGACTTGATATCAGGTTTGCTCCGGTGGGAAGGCTGACGGAGGGTATGAATGAGACGTCGAATCCGCCGAGTGTTGGCCCGAGCTGCTGTTTGAAGCCAATGCTCACGTCGGCAAATCCGCTGGTGAATCCGGAGGCGGTGTCGTCATTGAAGAAGTAGTCCGGGGTGGTGAAGCGAAGCTCGGTCCTCTTGGCGATTCCGAATCGCAGGGCTGTCTCGGGGAGATCGAAGGTGCGTTGGCCTCCGTTGCTGGTCTCCTGAAACCCGTTTTCGAACTGCAGGCTTCCACAGGGGACGACGATACTCGAACTTGTGATCTGCGGCCGGTCTGTAGCGATCGGGTCCCTCGCATTGGCGCCGCAGGTCTGGGCGTTTGCCGGGAGCGCGAGGGCACCTGCCACGACGGGAAGGAAGAGTACAACGGTGGACCTCGGCATGCAGACGATCATAAGTGCAGGTTCGGGTCTCAAGTGGTGCGGCGACGCACGATCGGTGCCGTCGAGACAGGACCGTTTTCGTCCCTGTGGATTTATTCCGGGTGGTATGGTTGTGGGTCGAGCGCTGGCCTATCTGTTTTGGGGTGAATGGAGTCAAAAGGGAAGGCTCGCGTATTCTGTCTGGATGCGGGTCAGGGTTCTGTATTTTGGTGTTTTGAAGGACGTTATGGGGCGCCGTAGCGCTGAGATGGAGCTGGCGGAAGGATCGTCCGTGGCGGAGTTGCTGGCGGTGCATCGTTCTTCCGGAAGAGCTGCTGATTCGGTTTGGGATTCGATCGCTGTGGCGGTGAACCAGGAGTACGCGCGGGTCGGTGATGCGCTGAAGGATGGAGATGAGGTGGCGCTGTTGCCGCCGGTGAGTGGCGGGTGCGGCAGACAACAACAAAAGCAAAAGCGAAATACAAGGGTCCTTCCCGATTCGACTTCGCTCAGTGTCAGGAGGACAAGGTTTTGGGGGTAGATCGAGGTAAGGGACGGTATGCGGGTTGAGATTATTGACGAGGTGATTCCGGCGGCGGAGATTGCGGCGGAGATCAAGTCGGGACCGGATGGCGCGGTGTGCGTCTTTGACGGGATTGTGCGGGACAATACGCGGGGACGGAAGACGCTGCATCTGGATTACGAGGCGTACCGGGAGATGGCGCTGGAGCAGATGCGCGGGCTGGCGGCGGAGGCGGTGACGAAGTTTGGAGTGCGGGACGTGGCGCTGGTACACCGGCTGGGACGGCTGCATGTTGGGGAGACGAGTGTGCTGATTGCGGTGGCCTCGGCGCATCGGGGGTCGGCGTTTGAGGCTTGCAGGTGGCTGATCGATACGTTGAAGAAGACGGTGCCGATCTGGAAGAAGGAACAGTTTGTGGATGGGGCGATCTGGGCGGACGGGGAGCCGTTTCCTGAAGAGCAGCGAGTTAGCGGGTCAGCTGGTCAGCGAGTTGTTGGGTCGGCGGTCGATTCAGGAGGGACCAGGTGAGATTGCTGGCATGGGTCTGGGTCCTGGCGGGATTGGTTGTGGTCCAAGGCGATGCGTTTTCGCAGGCGCCGATTGAGCGTAAGCCGCCACCGCCGCCGGTGGGGACTCAGGCCCCCCAGGGCGCAGACGATGTGCAGGACGCGCCGGCGGGGAAGGCCCCGCAGAGCGGATTCCCGACGATTAAGGTGGAGACTCGGCTGGTGAATGTGGCGTTGAACGTCATGGACGCGAAGGGTGCGCCGGTCGCTGGGCTGGTGCGGGACGATTTTCAGATTTTGGAGGACGGAAAGCCGCAGAAGATCGCAATCTTTGAAAAGGAGGCGACGACGCCGCTGTCGATTGTGCTGGCGATTGATACCAGCGAGAGCGTGATGACCAGTGAGCGGCTGGAGAAGTCGGCGGCGAAGCACTTTGTGAATGCGCTGCTGCGGGAACAGGACGAGCTGGACCTGATGGAGTTCTCCGAAGTGGTACGGGAGATCGTGCCGTTTACGAACGAGAAAAAGCGGATTGAGGCTGGAATTGGGCAGTTGCAGCAAGGGGCCGCGACGGCCTTGTATGACGCGATTTACCTGGCGTCAGAGCGGCTGTCGGAGACCTCGGCTGCGAATGGGCGGCGGCGGGTGGTGGTGCTAATTACCGATGGCGGGGACACGGTGAAGGGGTCGAGGTATACGCAGGCCATGGAGCAGGCGCAGCGGGCAGGGGCGATGGTGTACGCGATCATTATTGTGCCGATCTACGCGGATGCGGGGAGAAATGTGGGTGGGGAGCATGCGCTGATGCAGATGGCTTCGGATACGGGGGGGAAGTACTACTACGTGGTGGACAAGACT
>DATHQG010000225.1:0-22642 GCA_035483075.1 Edaphobacter sp.
GACCTCCTCAACGAAACACCACCCTCCGGCTTCCTCGCAGACATCTGCATCGTCGGCGCCGGTGCCGCCGGCATCACGCTAGCCGTCGAGTCTGCACGCAAGGGCAAGAAAGTCCTCCTCCTCGAAGGCGGCGGAGCCATCCGCGAAGACTCCTCGCAGGCCATTTACGACAGCGAAATCGCCGGCCTCCCCCATCGAGGTATCCACACCGGCCGTATCCGCGTCAAGGGCGGCACGACCGTTCGCTGGGGAGGCCAGATTCTCGAACTCGATGCCCTCGACTTCACGCCCCGTCCCGGAGTTCCCGATAGCGGCTGGCCCTTCCCCAAGACTGAACTTACATCCTTCTACGAGCGTGCCCTCCACCTCGAAGGCCTAGCCAACGTCCAGCGCAGCGACGAAGCCGTCTGGCGCGACCTCGGCCTGCCCTTCACCCAGTTCGCCAACCTCGACGCCTACCTCTCGCGCTGGTGTCCCGAGCCCAACTTCGCCCGCCTCCACAACAAGACCCTCACGACCCACCCCAACATCCACCTCTGGCTCCACGCGAGCGCAGTCGAACTCATCACCGAAGGCGACACCACGATGGGCATCCGCTGCCGCACTCTCACCGGGATTGGAACCATCTTCCGTGCCCGCCACTACATCTTCGCGTTAGGCGGTATCGAAAGCTCGCGCTTCTTCCTACAGCCTCGCCCCGGCGGCCTGCCCTGGAACCGCTCCGGTCTCCTCGGCCAGCACTTCCAGGACCACATCGACTGCAACGCCGCAGCCATCGAGCCCCTCGATCTCGCCAGCTTTCACGACACCTTTGACCCCATCATCGCCCACGGCTTCAAGTACCTCCCCAAGCTGCGCCTCCTGCCGCACCTGCAGGCAGAACTAGGCACCCTCAACATTGGTTCCACGATGGCCTTCGAAGACACCGGCAAGGTCCGCATGCAGGCCAAACACACCATCCGCAACCTCATGCGCGGGCGCTTCAACGAGGTCACCAGCGACAATCTCAGCCACACCACGAAGCACGTCCCCATGCTCTTCCAGCAGGCCTGGCGGTACTACGTCAAGCGCCGCGCCTACGCTCCCCCATCCGTCCGCATCTTCCTCCGCATCCACTGCGAGCAGGAGCCCACCTCCCGCAGCAGCATCACCCTCACCGACCAGCGCGACTCCCTGGGTCTGCTCCGCGTCCGCTTCGACTGGCAGATCTCCGAAAGGGAACTGGAGACCATCCGCCAATACGTCCTGATCGCCCAGCGCTCCCTCGCCCGAGTCGCCCGCATCACACCGGCCCCCGACCTGATGTCCGGCAGCTCCAAGTTCCTCGCCCGTTGTGACGACAGCAACCACCACATGGGCGGCATGCGCATGTCCACATCAGACGCCACCGGCGTAGTCGACACCGACCTTCGCCTCTACGGCCTCACCAACACCTACATCTGCAGCAGCGCCGTCTTCCCCTGTTCCGGCTTTTCCAACCCAACCCACACCGTACTCGCTCTCGCCCTCCGCCTGAGCGATCATCTGAACGACTGAAAATACTCGGAGCAACGATGGAGCAGATCGCACTTGGAACCTCCGGCCGCCAAACCACCCGCCTCGGCTTCGGCTGTGGGAACATCATGGGTGCAATTGGTCGCCGCGACTCCTTGAAGCTCCTCGAATCCGCCTACGAAGCCGGCATCCGCCACTTCGACGTCGCGCCCCGCTACGGCTACGGCGAAGCCGAGAGCTGCCTCGGCGAATTCCTCCAACGCCATCCCGGACAGATCACCATCACCACAAAATACGGCATATTTCCCGCAAAACAAGCGCCCCTGATCACCATCGGCCGTCAAATCGCCGGCCCCATCGTCAAAAATCTACCGGGCCTCAAGCAGCGTCTCGCACAGATGGCCAAAGCTACCACCCGCAACAAAGAGCGCCCCACCTTCACCGCCGCCGAGGCCCTGGCCTCCCTCGACCACAGCCTCGCCGCCCTCCGCACCGACCACATCGACCTCTGGCTCCTCCACGAAGTCACCGCCAGCGACCTCCAGGACGACGCCCTACTCCACCTTCTCGGAGACCTGGTTAAGCAGGGGACTATCGGCAGCTTCGGTATCGGCAGCAGCGCCGACAAGGTCCCGGCCCTCCTCGCCGAACGCCCCGACTACTGCTGCACCCTGCAATACGAGTGGTCCATTCTGGACGCGCCCATCGAACCCTCCGGCCCGTTCCGCATCCACCACCGCGCCCTCACCAACCACTTCCACGCCATCCACGCCGCTCTAGTGAAAAACAAACCGCTCTGCGAACGCTGGTCCCGCGAAGTGAACGCGAACCTAAGCGACGCGGGGACCCTCGCCCGCCTCATGCTGAAGGCCTCACTCGTAAGGAACCCCGCCAGCATCGTCCTCTTCTCCTCTAAAAATCCGAAGCACATCCAAGCCAACATCGACACCGCCGCCGACACCACGCTCGAAACTCCGGCGCGCCAACTCTACGACCTGGTCCAGGCAGAACGCGACCAGCTTCCAATCAAGACATAACCAAGAGGACCAATATCACATCAGATGAGTTAGCCTGAGACAGGCGAGCCGACGCGTTCTCCCAACCAGCAAAGAGGAACCAAGCAATGACTCCCTGGCGCATCTGGAGAACTCGGCTCATCATCGCCTTCGCCGTCCTTGGCCCGGGCTTCATCACCGCGAACGTCGACAACGACGCCGGCGGCATCCTCACCTACTCCCAGGCCGGAGCGCAGTTCGGCTACACGCTCCTCTGGACGATGGTCCCCATCACCCTCGCCCTTATCGTCGTTCAGGAGATGTGTGCCCGCATGGGTGTCGTCACCGGCAAAGGGCTCAGCGACCTTATCCGCGAAGAGTTCGGCCTCCGCATCACCTTCGTCATCATGCTTCTGCTCGTCGCCGTCAACTTCACCAACGTCGTGACAGAGTTCTCCGGCATCGCCGGCAGCATGCAGCTCTTTCACGTCACCAAATACCTCAGCGTCCCCATCTGCGCGCTCATCGTCTGGGCCCTCGTCGTCAAGGGCGACTACAAGAGCGTCGAAAAGATCTTCCTCATCGCCAGCGTCTTTTACATCGCTTACATCATCAGCAGCGTTCTTAGCGGGCCCGACTGGCACCAGGCCATCGTCGAGACCGTCAAGCTGCCCCCACGCGCCCTCTGGTCCAACAAGGAATACGTCTACATGACCATCGCCGTTATCGGCACGACGATCACCCCCTGGATGCAGTTCTATCTCCAGGCCTCCATCGTCGACAAGGGAGTCAGCGTCCGCCAGTACAAGACCTCCCGCCTTGACGTCATCGTCGGTTCGATCTTCAGCGATGTCGTTGCCTGGTTCATCGTCGTCGCCTGCGCTGCCACCCTCTACACCCACGGCATGCGCAACATCACCGATCCCTCAGACGCGGCCGGGGCGATGAAGCCTCTCGCCGGTCAGTACGCTTTCATCCTCTTCGCCGCGGGCCTCTTCAACGCATCTCTCTTCTCCGCCTCGATCCTTCCGCTCTCCACCGCCTACACAGTCTGCGAAGGCCTCGGCTTTGAAAGCGGTCTGGATAAGGGCTTCCGCGAAGCGAAGTTCTTCTACTGGTTCTACAGCCTTCTTCTCTTCGCCGGCGCGGCCATTGTCCTCATCCCGAACTTCCCGCTGGTTAAATTCAGCATCCTCTCGCAGGTCTTGAACGGGGTCCTTTTGCCTCTCGTTCTGGTCTTCATGCTGAGGCTCATCAACAAACACGAGCTGATGGGCAAATACACCAACACCCGCTGGTGGAACGCGATCGCATGGATCACAGTGACCATCATGATTGCGCTTTCGCTCGTCCTGGTCTGGAACACCCTCCACGGCTGAACCCGCGCGGTGTCTGATTTTTTTGTCATCCCGAAGGGATCTGCTGTCGTCTTTTCTCCACACCACCCACCAATCGTCATCTCGACCGAAGGCGGCGCTTTTTGCCGCTGAAGCGGAGAGATCCGCTTTTCGCTTTTGTCGTTGCAGCTGCAACTGCCTCTACCCCTACAGCAGCTTCCCCTCCGACAGGTCCCGAATCAACCCCAGGTCCGCCGCCAGAAAGTCATACCCTGGCAGCTCCGCCAGGGGGGCCCATCGCATGTCGTTAAATATCCGGTTCTCAAGCGTCCCATCGAACTCCCGCACCATAAAGAACTGAAGGTCGATCGCCCCGCCGTTCCGGTATTTGTGCCGGATTCGCGCCACCCGTCGCCCAATCACCGCCGTAATCCCCAGCTCCTCATTCAGCTCGCGCGCCAGTGCGACCTCTGAACTCTCTCCGGCCTCGATCTTCCCCCCCGGAAACTCCCACTTCAGACTCATCGGCTGGTCTGGCTTTCGTTGACAGATCAGCACCTCTACCCCGGACGCCCCATCACCCGTCGCCCCGCGCAGAATCAGCGCCGCGACCACCAGCCGCAGCGGCTTATGCACCGTCTTCTCCGCGTGTTCCTCCAGTTTGCGAATGGGCTCTCTCATCTGCCTACAGATTAGACGACACCCACCTCCAAAAGCCCCTATTCGTGTTACTTGGACCCAACCGACACCGGATAGTAAACCGGCCAGCCCTCCTGCGAACTGAGCTCCAACAGCGCCTCCGTCGGATTTACCGGAAACGCCCGTCGCGCAATCTTCAGCATCGCCGCGTCATGTACGGAATTGCCGAACACCGCGTCCGGCGCCGCCGCCCCCACCCGACGGAGCGCCGCCACCTTGCCCTCGTCCGTCGGAACGTCCAGCAGCACGTCCGTCACCACGCCGCCCTTCACCTCAACGCATGCCCCCAGCACCCGGTTCGCCGGAATCCCGAACCGCCGCACGCCTTCCTCGATCACCCAGTTATTGGTCGAGCTCACAGCCCAGATGTCCACGCCATTGTCGCGAAGCTCCGTCACCAGCTCCAGCATCTCGGGAAAGATGTTCTGCTCAATCTGCTCCTCGAAGAACACCTTGGCTGCCCGTCGCATCTCCACCTCGCGCAGCCGCTGGTACATCTGCACCATCTCCCCGCAGATCGCCACCTCAGACACCTCACCCCGCATATACCCACGGTACCGCCCATCGATCCAATCCGTCATCTCGCGCGAAACGAGCCCGGTCTCAATCGTCCAATGCATAAACCCGGACCCGGCATCTCCCGACCACAGCGTCCCATCGCAATCGAAGACGGCCACTGAAGGCGACGACGCACGCACTGCCGCATAAAACTCCGAGGTGCTCAACCGACTAACTGCAACGACCTTGCTCACAAAATAAACTCAACTTTTCTACGCGCCTAACCTCGCGTCTGTTTTTCACCTACAACTTGTCTTATCGTACGCGTTACGCCGTCACCTTTTCCCGCTCCGGCCCACTCCACAGCCGCACAATCGAAGCTGTTAGGAACCGGCCCGTATGCCAGTTAAGCGGAAATTCAAGAAAGACATGTAACATGCTCAAAAAATTCACAATATAAAAACCCACCACGAAGTTCCACAGGTAGCACCCCACCGAAACCGAGTACAGCGTCGCGATCCACGCCCAGCTCCTTCGCGAAACCCGATGCCACTGCAGCAGCTCTGTCTTCGCAAACCAGTTCAGGTAGTGAAAAAGGTAGATAAAGGCGAGAAACCGCAGCACCCCGGCCGCCGCAGGGTCCGCCAGAATCGACGCGTCGGGATGCAGGTTATGCCCAACCAGCCTCACTAGGTAACCGTGCAGGGCAGAGAACCCCGCCTCCGCATTGATCCAGTAACTGCCCGGCGCCGGATAGCTCCACCGCGCCATCAGCAGCACCACCGGCAGCCCCAGAAGAAGAAACGGATTGCCCCACGCCAGCACCGACCGCCTCTTCTCCCGCACCAGTCCGCTCACCATAAACAGCATCGTGAAGAGGTACACATGGACGATGGTTGGCAGGATTGCCGCGACAAAGATCACCAGCCCGTGGACAAAAAATCTGGCGACAAACCCGGCCACCAGCGCTGACACCAGGACATAAGGGTTCTTCACGATGGCCCCAAGCGACAGCACCATCAGAAGCCCAATCGCATACCCCGTTATCCCGCGATGGAGATAGTAGTCAACGCTGACCGCTGCGCAAAGCACCGCAGCAATGGCAACATACACCCGTTCGGAGACCACTCCACCGCCAAAGTAGAAGTCCTTTTTTTTCAGCCACGCGATCTCAGTTAAATAATGCAGCGGCCCCACAAACGCATACACAAAAATAAACACCTGCAACGGCGCGAGGCTCGCCGCCACTGCGCTCAACACCAGCGCAAGAAAGTTGCTCACATGCTGATTCCGAAGCGACTGCAATTGGCCCCCCGATCACAGCGGCAAATCCGGCCATCCACGCGATTCTAGAGTAACGCCTCCCTCAACAATCCGGACCTACCGTCGTTTTTGCCCTTGCCCTTCTTGATGCCATCCGGCAGCGAACCTGCTGGTGTGGTTGTTCTTGCATTTGCCTTTCTTGTTGTCATCCCGAAGGGATCTGCGGTTGTCTTTATTTTTTTTTGCGTTTTCAGCCCAAAAATCGCATGTCAAGCCCCAGAATGACCTAACTCCTTTATCCACCTAAAGTTACACGTGGCATTTTAGTTATCCTCAACAGGCTATACTGAATATATAGATCGAAAAAACAGCAAGCCCCGGATACTCTCCGGGGCTAAGTTGTTGATATAGGCTAATTTGGACGTAACTCATTTGTTATGAATATTTTGCTGGCCTTGGCATAGCGTAAATAATTGAATACAAGGAATTTACGCCCGAGCAAGGGGGGAGGGGGGATCCCGGGAGAATGCATACAAGGTATTACTAAAACCGACCGAGCTGAGGTCATCGCCAAAGCTAAATCGGTGGCAGCCCCTCAACCACCGTCACTCCCGCAGGAGGAACAAACCCAAAATCCGAGTCCTTCACCGGCACATTCTCCTGGATCGCCGAAAACACAAACTCGGTCACCGCTCCATCCACCTCTTCCAGCCGCATCCGCTCAATCGCTCCCGCAGCCGTCACCCAGAGCGACAACAACTTCACCCGCTGTGCCATCCCCTTGGGAACACCCGAGATCCGGGACCCGGCACCGTCCGGCGCAACCGCAAGATTGTCGAGCTCCTTCCTCAGCTGCGTATGCCCCAACAGAAACCGCAGCGGAGACCGCAGATCGTCCAACTCCTTCGCAGGCACCCGCGTAGCCTGCGCGTCCCCAGGCGTATAGAACCACGCAAACTTGCCATCGAGCACAAACACCTTGCCCACTGGCTCCGCATAGCTCCACCGCATCCGCCCGGGCTTCTTCAGCAGCAGCGTGCCCTCTTCGCTGCGGTCCATCCCCATCCCGGCGTAATGCTCCGTATAGTGAGCGCGCAGGGAATTGAGATGGTTGTAGTGGTCGTCGACCTTGCGAACAACCGCATCATTGTCCTGCGCAAGCAAGGGCAGAGCGCAGCAAATCGACACCAGCAGGACGGCTCTGGCGAGCATCTACTGAATCGGCTGCGTGCAGTTGGTGCCGCCAGCGGGGTCAAAGCGAATCGTGCTGTTCTCGTCGGTGCAGAACCCGCGATCGCCGGTCCTTCCAATCGAGTTCGGCACCGCGGTGATCTCATACCCCGTGTACATGTCCTGATTATTCACCGTCACCTTGGTGCAATTTGTGATCGCGAAGGTATAACCGGCCTTCTGCCCACTCGCCAGGTCCGGCGTCACCAGCTGGGCGGACTGCGCCGTCGGAGCGCCCGACTTCGGATCGCCCCCCAGCGTGGCCAGCGAACACGCAAAGCCATTGGCAGGGTACGCCGAGTTGTACTGCAACTCCGCCTGCCCGATCGTCCGCATCGACTGCACCGCAGAGGTCTCATTCGCCTGTTTTCTTATCTTCAAAAGCTGTGGCACAGCAAGCGTCATCAGGATCAACATCACCGACATGACGATCAGCAGTTCGATCAGCGTAAATCCTTCTTCAGTCCCTTGCTCTGCGTGTAACTGATCCAATGCGTCTATGGTCTTCATTATTCCTCGGTGGTCCTGGAATCCAACTCCGAACAAAACTCTATCAGCATCGTCCTAACAGGCCAAATCCCCGCGCTCAACCTTCATCGTCCCGAGATTTCCCAGCAGCGTCAGCGCCATCGTCTCCGGTTGAAACAGCTCCTGCGCCAGCTCCTGCACATTGGCCGTAGTCACTGCATCAATCTCTTCCATCATCTCGTCCACGCCAAAGAAGCGCCCGAAGTACATCTGCTGCCTGGCCAGGTTCGTCATCCTGCTTCCCGAGCTCTCGAGCCCGATGACCATGTTGCTCTTCAGCTGGTCCTTGGCCCGCTTCAATTCCACGTCACTGACCGCCTCTTCCTTGAGACGCCGCAACTCTTTGAGGGTAAGCTGCAGTACCTTCTGTGTCTTGTCCACCGAAGTGCCCGCGTAGATACAAATCGAACCAGTATCGCGAAACGGGTTCATCTCCGAGTAGATCGAGTAAGCAAGCCCCTGGTCCTCGCGAATGGTCTGGAACAGCCGCGAGCTCATCCCTCCACCCAGCATCGTATTCAGCAGATACACCCCATACCGCCGAGCATCGTTCACTGGAGGCGCCGGCACCCCAAGGCAAAACTGCACTTGCTCAAGCGATTTTTTCCGCTTCAACGTTATATGCGGAGTCACTCTGGGCGCCGCGATCTTCGAGGTTACTTCTGCGCTGCTAGCGGCCAGCGAGCGGAACTCCTTCTCCACCTGCGCCACAAACACATCATGGTCGAGATTTCCTGCAGCCGAAAAGACCATGTTCCGTGGCGTAAACCGGCCTGCATAGAAGTCAAAGACAATCTGCTGATTGAAGCTCGAAACCGTCTTCGCCGTCCCCAGAATCGGTCGCCCCAGCGCATCGCCTTTCCAGAAGTTCTGTGTCCAGACCTCATGCACCAGATAGTCAGGATTGTCCTCGTCCATCTTGATCTCTTCCAGAATCACGCCCTGTTCGCGGGCGAGCTCTTCCGGTGTAAAAGTCGGATGCAGCACCAGGTCCGCCAACACCTCCAGCGCAGGCGGCACATTCTGGTCCAGCACCTTGATGTTGAAGCAGACCATCTCCTTGCCGGTAAACGCGTCGAGATTGCCGCCAATCGTATCCACTTCACGAGCAATCTGCTGCGCCGATCGTGAGGTCGTCCCCTTGAACACCATGTGCTCGACGAAATGCGAGATCCCGTTCACCTCGGCCGCCTCGTCGCGCGATCCCGACCCGATCCACGCCCCCATGGAGACGCTGCGAAGATGGGGCATACTTTCGGTCAGCACCAGCAGACCGTTTGGAAGGACAGTCTTTCGAATGTTGCGTGAAGCTTGTTTGGTCACGGAGAAATCATCGATTAAAGTTGCGGACATGCGGCTCCTTGAATCTTTATTGTTTCACAACGGGGCAACGGTTCCCCATTGAGGCCGGAGTAGACTGATATCAGTGCAGTGATCCCCGACCGCTAAATGAGAAAATGGAGGTTCCGGCACAAAATTATTAGTATGAACAGTTTAGAGAAAACTCCGAAGCCACCAGTTGAAGCAAAGCCGCTCTTCGGCCTATCGTTACCTGAACTTACGGAGGTCATAGAACGCCTCGGCCAGCGCCCATATCGCGCCTCGCAACTCCATCAGGCGCTCTACCGTCAGCGTATTACCTCACTTGACCAAGCGACCACCCTCTCCCAGGCCCTTCGCGACACCCTCGCCGCCGAAGGCTACATCGTCGGTCTGCCCGAGATCGTCCAGACCGCCCGCTCCGTAGACGGAACCGAGCGTTACCTCATCCGCATGGCGGACGGCGAGACAGTCGAGACCGTCTGGATGCCCGACGGTGACGGCGGCGAACGCGGTGATGGCTCCCAGGCCGCCGAAGAGGAAGAGGCGGAAGATCGCGCACCCATTCCTGCCGCCTTTCCCTATCGCCGCTCCACCATCTGTGTCTCCAGTCAGGTCGGCTGCGCGGTCAACTGTCAGTTCTGCCTCACCGCCAAACTTGGCATCCGACGAAATCTCACTCCTGGGGAGATCGCAGGACAGGTTGCCGCAGTCCTCAACCGGCATGACGTCGAACTTGGCAGTACCCGCGGCAATTACACTCCCGCGCGCATCAACCTCGTCTTCATGGGAATGGGCGAACCCTTTCTCAACTACGACAGCTTCATGAGCGCTGTCCGCCTCCTCACCCAAATGCCGATTCCAGAATCGCGCATGACCGTCAGCACCTCCGGCATCCTTCCCGGCATTCAGCGGTTCGCCACCGAAGCCGTCCGCCCCAAGCTTGCCATCAGTCTCAACGCCTCAAACGACACGGTTCGCGAGTCCATCATGCCCATCACGCGCAAATGGAACATCGCTACTCTCCTAGACGCCCTCGCGACCATCCCGCTGCGCAACCGTGAGTGGATCACCTTCGAGTACGTGCTACTCGGCGGCATCAACGACTCGCTCGAGCACGCCGACGAGCTTATTGCCCTGATCAGCGGCACCCGCTGCAAGATCAACCTGATCGGCTGGAACTCCGGTCCCGATATGCCCTTCCGCGAACCGCCGCAGTCCGGTGTATTCGCCTTCCAGAAGCGCATCATGGCGGCCGGTATCCCTGCGTACATCCGCCGTCCGCGTGGTCGCGACATCTACGCAGCCTGTGGCCAGCTCAAGCGGACGGTTGAGACGCCTCTAACTGCGCCTCTAGTAGAGATCGCACCCGCGGCCACTCTTCCCGGATAATCGAAAACCAAACACTATGCCGCAGCGAACCGTCCGGCATCACGTAGTGGTTTCGAAACGTTCCTTCTTCCATCGTCCCAATCTTCCTCATCGCCGCTTGCGACCGCAGGTTCTCGTGGTGGGTCTTCAGGGCCACGCGGTTTAGCTTCAAATCATCGAAGGCGTAAGTAAGTTGCAGCAGTTTTGCCTCAGTATTCAAGCCTGATCCCTGAAACTCCGGTGCCAGCCAAGTTGATCCAAGCTCCGTTGTTTTATGCACCCTGTCGATGTCCATAAAGCGCGTGCTCCCGATCACTCGATTCTTGGCCTTGAGGACTGTCACCCAAGGCATCACGGTCCCCGCCGCCTCCAGATTCAACGCCCCCTCCATCCAGCGCCGCAAATCGTCCCGCGTTTTTACCCTGTGCATCATGTACCGCCAAATCCTGTCGTCAAAGGCAACAGCTTCCAGAGCGGCCAAATGTCCCATCGTCATTGGCTCCAACCGCAGCCTTGGGCCTTCGAGCACAGGCGTCATCGTGACCTCATCTCGTAGTCTTCATTTATTCAGCCACGCCTTATTATTTCCTACTGTGTCAACGCTGGCGCCAGCCGCTCCAGCCCGAGTACGAGCACCCGCTCTGCCACTCGATCATAGTCGTGGCGCAACAGGTCGCCCTCGTGGACGAAGTCCCCTGTCACCGGCTCCACCCCAAGCGCCCGTATTCGATCAAGATCGGCTTCAATCGGCCGCTGGCCTTCACGCGCATACTGTTCCAGCCGTTTCGCAGAGATCGGTCCCGTATTGATCAGGGCATAGTCGAAGATCGGCGATTGAGTCCCAGGAGCATGTTGCATGATCTTTTCGATATGCTGTGACGCCGTTAGTCCCAGGGACTCGTTTGCCTGAGTCATCAGATTGCACACGAAGACCTTGGTGGCCCTTGACGCGGCGAGCGCCTCCGGAATTCCGCGAACCAGAAGATTGGTGATCAACGATGTGTAGAGCGACCCCGGTCCCAGCGTAATCAGGTCTGCATTGGCAATCGCTTCCAGCGTCTCTGGCAACGGGTCCGCCGTCTCCGGCTCCAGGCGTAGCTCGACGATGCTGCGCTTACTCGCCGTGATGTTGGTCTCGCCACGCACGAGCGAGCCATCGTCCATCTGCGCAATCAGCCCGACATTCGCGTTGGTTGAAGGGAAGATCTTTCCTCTTGCGGCCAGGATCTGCGAAGACATCTGCACCGCCTGGGCAAAATCTCCTGTGATGTGGGAGAGGGCAGCAACGAAGAGATTGCCGAAGCTGTGCCCCTCAAGGTCGCCGTGTTCAAAGCGAAACTGAAACAGCTTCGACAGCAGGTGCTCATCTTCGGACAGCGCCACCATGCAGTTCCGTATGTCCCCGGGAGGCAGCATCTTCAGGTCTTCACGCAGACGCCCCGAGGAGCCGCCATCATCAGTCACGGTCACCACAGCTGAAAGCTGCCGGATAATGCACCGCAAAGCCGGGGAGGGAGGCGGAGGTGGGCCCTGGGGCTCCGATGTATAGCCAATCCGTATCCCTCTTCTCCTATCCGGAGTCACGACGTACCGCTTCAGCCCCCGCAGCAGGGTCGACAACCCAGTGCCGCCACCAATGGCAACTACCTGAAGCTCCTTTTCTTTGGGTTCGGCAGAACTATGCAGCGACATGCGCGAGGTCTCCTACCCAAGCTTAGACGCAAAGGGTCTTGGCCTGGATTTAGAGCGGCTAGACCTCCGGATAGAGCAGCTCCGTGAAGCGCGGGTCGTCCGCCATATCTTGAAAGTCAGAGTCGGCACGCGCCTGTATCCTGTTGCGCGGGTTCTGCCGGATCGCTTCCGTCAGATGTTCCAAACATCTGTGCGAGTCCCCCGTCATACTGGACAGCACCGCCAATCCGTATAAGGCATAGTCGGCCTTATCATTTGCCTTCAGGATGAGTGTGAACTGCTCGCGGGCGTCCTCATAGTGCCCGTCGTTCAGTAAAGAGACGGCGTAGTCGTAGTGTTCTTCATGGCTCGCAAAGGTGTTTTTTCCCTTCGCAGCCTGCAGTAGACAGGCATTACTGTACATCCGGACGCGATCACTCAGTTCACCGGCACCTGTTGCCAGCATCTTGTCGAACGCCGCATGGGCCTTTTCGTATTTCCCGTCCTGCATCAGCCGCAGTGCGACCTCATACTGAGCAACGATCTGCGCGCGAGCAATGTCGTTTGCAGGGAGTGTTCCAGCCAACGTGCGTGGAGCACGCTTTGTTGCGGGTGCAGTTACTGTCTTTGTCTGGGCCATGGTCTTTCCTGTCGCCTCTGGCGTTTCTGAGCTGTCTCATTCTAACGGTAGCTCATTGTTGGTTTCTTCTCGTGTCGGTTTTATACGCAGACCCGGCTGTCTGGTCAACTGGCGGTTTTTCACCGTGCTGCCATGTGTTAACCCCGCCGGTAGACTGCGGGATTTAACTCTGGATCGTTATACATCTTCATTTGCCGGTAAAGCTTGAATCGCCGGGTCCCTTGCAGCACCTCCGCCCACAAAGCGTCCAGGCACGCTGCCAGGTCCATTCTTTGCTCCTCCAGCAGCGCCAGCCGCTGCACATTGCGGAGCCGATGGTCCTTCGTCGCGCTCCCCCGATGTGTCTCTTCTCGGGTGTGATAGATCTTGAGCGCCAGGATGGAAAGCCGATCGACCATCAACCCGGGCGTCTCCGAGTGCAACGGCACGGCAGCCTCCTGCTCAAGCCTCTCAATCAGCCACATATCCATCTTTTCCACCAGGTCGTTCCGTCTCTGGTTCAAGACATCGATGGCCCGTTTCACCCGCGCGATCTCCGCGTCCGCAGCCTCTGGAGCGCGGGCCTTGTCCTCCTCATGCCAGAGTTCAAAGTTGGCGCGGTGCTGCGCCATCGCAAGCGCCATCAATCCATCGGCACTTGCTTCTATCTTCAACTGGCCCGCAGTTTCATGGAGGGCCGCCGTCATCTCGTCCTGCATCCGCGTTATCAAAAGAGCATCGAGCATCGGTACTCCTTTCCGACCGCCCCATAAACTTTAGCAGCCGCGGGGGAGCAGCGTTCAGCGGCAAGTCCTGGACGAAGATAAGTTAGCATTGGCCTGGTCTTTCCACCGCGCTTGCCTGAAGCGAGCGAACCAAGCAGACTAGAGTCACACAATGGCAAGCTCGACAAAACGGGTCCTGATCTACCGGCTGGGGAGCCTGGGCGATACCCTCGTTGCACTACCGGCACTTCATCTTGTCGCTCGGGCATTCCCAGACGCCGAGCGCCGTCTCCTGACGAACTTCCCGGTCAACGCTAAAGCCCCGCCCGCGGCCGCAATACTTGAAAACACTACCCTAATCCACGGCTACTTCCGCTACGTCGCCGGCACTCGCAGTCCCGGCAAACTCCTCACCCTGTGGTGGCAACTTCTCCGCTGGCGCCCCCAGGTTCTCGTGTACCTGGGTCCTGCTCGCGGAGTGGAGTCCGCACGCCGCGACGCCAGGTTCTTCAGGCTCTGCGGAATTCCACGCCTCATCGGCGTTCCCGATACCGAGGACATGCAGCAAAACCGTTGGGAGGAGTCCAACCAGGCACTCGAACCGGAAGGGGCGCGTCTTGCCCGCAATCTTTCGGAGTTGGGTGATGCCAATCTTGATGCTCCGGCAAGCTGGGACCTTCGCCTGACCGAAGCGGAACAGACACGGGCGGCGGGAGCTTTGTCGGCAACCGCTGGTCGTTGCATCATCGCCGTCAGCGTCGGAACCAAGGTCCAGTCGAAGGATTGGGGCCGCGACAACTGGCGGGCGCTTCTGAATAGCCTCGCTACTCTCTACTCAGATCACGCATTGGCCTTATGCGGGGCCGCAGAAGAAAGTGACGCCAGTGAGTTTACGGCGGATGGCTGGCGAGAAAACTCTAAGAGTCCGGTCGTCAACCTCTGTGGCCTCCTGACACCTCGCGAGAGCGCCGCCGTCTTGGCGCATGCTCGAGTCTTTGTTGGGCATGACAGCGGCCCCATGCACCTCGCCGCAGCCGTCCAGACGCCTTGCGTGGCCATCTTTGCTGCTCGCAACAAGCCGCGGGTCTGGTTTCCCTATGGAAAACAGCATCGCGTCCTCTACCATCAGACCGAATGCTGGGGGTGCGGCCTCGAGACATGCGTCATCGAACGCAAAAAGTGCCTCACCTCGATTACAGTCGATGAGGTTGTCACTCAAGTCCGCGCTGTCCTCGGCTAGCAGTCAGCGACAAGCCGGTGGAGATGCGATGATGGTTCCAAGGAGATCTTCTCGCGCATGCTGCCGGAACTTCATTCGATTTTGAACCTGCTGGAGGGCGGCTTCGGTCAGCTCAAGGTGCTGGTAGTTGGCGACATCATGCTCGACCGCTACATCCATGGCGACGTAGAGCGCATTTCGCCCGAGGCCCCGGTTCCGGTCCTTCGGCACGCCCGGCGGTATGAGCGAGCAGGCGGCGCAGCCAACGTCGCCATGAACCTCGCGGGCCTCGGCTGTCACACCTTTCTCGGCGGCTTCTGGGGCAGCGACTCCGAGCAGACCGAACTGGCGACGATCCTCGAGCGAGCCGGCATCGACACCGTCGGCGTTGTTTCAAGCTCTCTCCCAACCATCTCCAAGACCCGCATCGTCGGCCGCATGCAGCAACTTTTGCGGCTCGACATCGAGAGCCGTGACGCGCCGTCAGCCGCCGAAATCCAGCGCCTGCAGGAGCGCGCCGCCGAGCTGGTGACGAAGGTCCACGCGGTCGTCCTCTCCGACTACGCAAAGGGCGCACTGTCGCGCAATCTCTGCGAAGCCGTCATCCGCGCCGCTCGAACGGCCGGCATTCCCGTCCTGGCCGATCCCAAAACCCTCGACTTCAGCAAGTACTCGGGGGCAACTACGGTCTGCCCAAACCTTAGTGAGCTCTCCGCCGCAACTGGCGTCCCCGCCCACCACACCGAAGACCTACTCGCTGCGGGCCAGGCGTTGGTGGCAGAACACGACTTCAAATTCCTGACCGTCACAATGAGCGAGAAGGGAATCAGCCTCCTCCGCCCCGCGTCCCCCGGCAATACTGGCGTATACCATTCGCCAGCCCGCGCCCGCGAGGTCTTCGATGTATCGGGCGCAGGAGACACGGTGATCGCTACTCTGGCCGCATGCCTCGCCGGTGGACTTCAGGTCGAGACCGCCGTTGAACTCGCAAACCTCGCGGCGGGCATCGTAGTCAGCAAGATTGGCACCGTCCCGATCGCCGGACACGAACTAGTGGCATCTTTGACCCCTAGCTCAGGAATCACCGCGGGCGAAAAGGTCCTCGACCTTGAGCGAATCAAGCTGCGAGTCGCCGAGTGGCGCGCCTCGGGCGAGACCATCGTCTTCACCAACGGCTGCTTCGACCTGCTGCACGTCGGCCACATTAAGCTGCTCGAAGACTGTCGCCGCTTCGGCTCGAAGCTTGTGCTGGGCCTCAACGCCGACGCCTCGGTTTGCCGTCTCAAAGGCCCCGCTCGTCCCATTGTAGGGGGACAGGAACGCGCTCGCGTCATGGCCGCCCTTGCCGCGGTCGACGCTGTCGTGCTCTTCGAACAGGACACACCGCTCGAGCTTATCCGCGCCCTCAAGCCTGATGTCCTGGTCAAAGGTGGCGACTATACCATCGAGACGGTGGTCGGCCACGAAGACGTTATCGCCACCGGTGGGCGAGTGGAGATCGTCCCAACGGTCGAAGGTTTTTCCACCACCAACATCGTGAGAAAGCTCACCGCGAACTCTGCGCGCAGCGAGGAGATGCAGAAGTGATCATCGTGACCGGCGGTGCAGGCTTCATCGGCAGCAACCTGATCCACGAACTCAACCAAGCGGGCGAGCGCGACATCTTGCTGGTGGACAACTTTGCCCCTGCGCCGAACCTGACCGGCGCCAAGTTTCTCAATCTGGCCGGTGCCGAGTTCAGCGATTACATGGACAAACGCGAGTTCCGCGCCGCCTTGAAGGCAGGCTATTTCGAGAGCGCAAAGGTCCGCGCCATCCTGCACCAGGGAGCGTGCTCGAACACACTCGAAGACGACGGCCGCTACATGATGGACAACAACTTCACCTACTCAAAGGAGCTGCTGCACTTCGCGCTCGACCGAAAAATTCCGCTCGTCTACGCCTCGACGGCGGCGGTTTACGGAGGAAGCACCAACTTCACAGAGGTCCCGGCCAACGAGCGTCCGCTAAACGTCTACGGCTACTCGAAGCTGGTCTTCGACAACTATGTCCGCCGTCTTTTGCCAGAGATGAAGAGCACGGTCGTCGGCCTTCGCTACTTCAACGTCTACGGGCCACGCGAACAGCACAAAGGCCGCATGGCCAGTGTGATCCATCACTTCACGCGACAGCTCAAGGACACCGGTACGATCAAAATGTTCGAGGGCTCAGGCGGCTACGCCAATGGCGAACAACGCCGCGACTTCGTCTTCGTCAAGGACCTCGCCCACATCAACATGTTCTTCGGCGGTCTGTTGTCCGACGGCCCCAGAAAACCCGTTCACGCAGTAGTCAACGCGGGCACCGGGGAGGCCCGCACCTTCAAGGCCGTAGCCGAGGCGCTCATGCAGGTCCACGGCCAGGGTAAGATCGAGTACGTTCCCTTTCCCGATGACCTGAAGGACCGCTATCAGCACTACACCCAGGCCGACATCGCGGGTCTGCGGGCAGCGGGCTACACCGCCGGGTTTACTCCGATTGGAGACGGGGTGAAACAAACCTTTGCCGAAGGACCGGTCTCCTGATTTACTCTCGCTACACGAATTAAACGTACATTCGTACCTGTTGAACCAGAGGCCCGGTTGTTTCTGCCAGCAGGAGGAGCCAGCGTGACGGACCAGCAACAGAAGCCGACGATTCTCTGCATCAGCACCTACGATAAGGGCTATCTCTTCTTGGAAGAGGTCGCGCGTCTCGGCGTGAACGTCGTTCTCCTCACGGTCGACAAACTCGAGCACGCCGGTTGGCCTCGTGCTTCTATCTCTAAACTCTTCACCATGCCGGAGGGTCTCACTGCGGGCCAGGTCCTGAACACCGTTAGTTACCTCGCGCGCGAAAACAGGTTCGACCGCATTGTTGCGCTGGACGAATTTGACCTCGAAGTGGCTGCTCTACTGCGGGAGCACATGCGACTGCCCGGCATGGGTGAATCGCTAACGCGTCACTTCCGCGACAAGCTCGCAATGCGTGTGCGCGCCAGGCAGTGCGGCGTCCCTGTGCCGGAGTTCACCTCCGTCTTCAACTACGCTGACCTCCGCAGTTTTATCGGTCACGTCCCCGGCCCTTGGCTCCTGAAGCCTCGCACCAACGCCTCTGCAATCGGCATTCGCAAATTCGAATCCCCTGAAGCGCTCTGGCCAGTCCTCGACGAACTCGGCGATCTACAGTCGCACTACCTGCTCGAGCGCTTCATCCCAGGCGAGATCTTTCACGTTGAGGGCATCACCTGGAACGGTAGGACCCTCTTTGGTTCTGCCTATCAATATGGCAAGCCGCCCATGCAGACCATGCATCAGGGCGGCGTCTTCAGCACACGCGCGCTGGAGAGGGAATCGAGCGATGCCCTCGGCCTCGTCGGAATGCACACCCATGTGATCGAGTCGCTCGGCCTCATCTCCGGCGTCACGCACACGGAGTTCATCAAGGCGCACTCCAACGGAAGCTTTTATTTCCTCGAGACCGCGGCCCGCGTGGGAGGCGCCCACATCGCCGAGGTCGTCGAATTTGCCTCTGGGATCAATCCCTGGGTCGAGTGGGCGAGGATTGAGGTCTCAGCACTCTTCCACATGGAGTACGCTCTTCCAAAGGTGAAGCATCTCTACGCCGGAAGCGTCATCTGTCTCGCCCGCCAGGAACGGCCTGACACCAGCAGTTACAACGCACCCGAGGTCGTCCAGCATCTCGATCGACACCATCACGCCGGGTTGATCGTCTGCGCGAACTCCGCCGAGCGCGTCGAAACGCTCGTAAGGGAATACAGCGATAGGTTCCTGGAGGAGTTTTGCGCCATAGAGCCCGCTCCGGACAAACCCACGGCGTAAGTCCATCTTAGGATCGAAGAACCTGACGGAGCAGTAAATCCGGCTTCGATAAGGGGCTGATGGTGAGAGCGCTGGGGCTCGAACCCAGGACCAACGCCTTAAAAGGGCGATGCTCTACCAACTGAGCTACGCTCTCAAACCACATTACCAAGTTAGCACATTCAGCCGAGGTAATTTCGCGGCCAACCAGCGGCTGTGCAAGCCTTTACAGACTGTTGCTTTTCCTGCCTGGCAGAGCTCCTTCGCACAAAGGCAGACCCACCACCTGAGACCCTCAGTTGCTCCCAGAAAATCGTGACCGAAGGCCGGCCGTAGCATTGTTGGAATCGCCAGGGGTAAACACAGAGTCCCGTTTTGGGCCGGGTGAGCGTTGGTCGCTTTTCGCCTTGTTTTTTACGCGGTTATCCCCCATATTCATCGCCCGGTCACACTTAAGTCGCACAACGCTTTCATTGACTTGGGTTATTACCCACAGTAGCCTCAGGCTATTGCATGATAACGGGTGCAAACACGTCCTTTTGAACTGGCAGCGAACCGGCGCAGTTCGACTAAAACCACCACGGTAACCGGATGTTATAGGACTGGAAATATGGATTCTCGCAGCACAGACAGGATCGATGAGCCGACAGTAGCGGAGACCCCCGAAGATGTGGCGGTCCTTTACTCCTGGGCGAATCTTCACGGAGCAAAGTATCGTGACTTCTCGGCTTCGCGCCGGGAGTATCGCGCGCAGTTGAGGCATCGTGCTGCCGAGCAGGTCCGCGAACAGGCGTTGCTGGCACAGGCTGAGGCCGAGGCCGCCGCCGCAGCAGCGGAGTCCGCTGCGCGTCATGCGCAACAGACCGTCCGTACCCATCAGGCAGAAGACGCTGACTCCTCCATGCGTCGTGCTCTGCGTGAGGCCGAGGAGGCCGCCCGCACCGCCGCAGCAGAGCGCGTCGAAGCCGCTCGGCGTGCCGAGGCAGCCGCTGTTGCCGAGGCGGCCGCACGCCGTGAAGAACGCGAGATCGCGGAGGCGCACGAGTCCGCCCAAAGGCAAGCTGCTCGCTATGCAGACTCTGAGATGCGCCGCAAAGCAGCGGGCGCCGTTCAGCAGGCGCCCACAGAGCTCCCGGGCAGGATTTCAGATCCGTATACGGTCGCCTCTACTCCGCAGGTCCCTGTCCACTCTCAGCCATTGCTGCGGCCCACGACAGGCCCGGCAGCGCTGGACCAGACGGCCCCATCCGATGAATCGCTCCCAACCGGCGGTCCCGACCGTCACGAATACCGTCCTTATACGACCGCCCCTGTCTCACCAGCACGTCGGACCTCCGGAGGTCACCAGGGTTCGTCTCGCCGCCCGCAAGGCTACCATCCCGACGATGCATCCGGAGTTCGCCAGATATACCGCGGCCCCGATCTCGCTGCTGCACAAGCCGAGTACACTTCAACTAGTTCGTTACGACATTCAGTTCCAGCGGAGGGTCGCGCCGTTGCTGCGTCCGCGGCGTCCCAGGGAATAGGGCCGTTAGTCGGGCGATCGGTTCCCGCACCACGTCCCCCTTCAAACGTAAACGAAAGTCAGGCTACGCTCATGGATCAACGTCACTCCGATCCCCAAGTACACGCGGCCGGTCCGTCTCAGACCGGGCCCGTCACTTCCTCAACCTCCGCTACCGGCGGCCAATGGCCTCCGAGCTCAGGAGATCGCTCCCTACCGGTCGATGCTTCGCATGATTCCAACCTCGAAGTAAATGGAAATCCGTCGGCAACCAAGCCCCAAGTTTCGCGACCGATGATGTCTTCGCGGGTCACCCCCTCCACTGCGACTCCCAGGCCCGTATCGCCGTTCTCTCAGGCGCTGGTTCCGTCCGACTCGACTCGCGGTCGCCGCGCCCAGGATGACTTCGACTACCAGCAGTCGCAGGGTTTCCCAGAGCGCCGTGGTACGTCGGAGTCCGTATCCGAACCCGCCCCGCTCTCCACGCCAAAGCCCGCTCATCCGTCAGACCCCGCCGGTCCGGCGTGGCTCTATGCTCCGTCCGCGCCGCAGCTCACACCGAAGCCCATTGTTTCGCAGCCGTCTCCTTTACAGTCCTCGGTCGCTGATACGCTGCAGCACTCACGCGAACGTGTCGCCGCTCGCTGGTTTGCGCTCAAGGGCGTCTTCGAGCAGCCCGGTCAGGACCAGGCCGAGGCCGCACCGGTGCGCCAGAAGGAAACCCGTACACCTATCCTTGCCGTCTTCTCGCTCGCAGGTGGTGTCGGCAAGACCAGCCTCGTTGCTACAGTTGGCCGCGCTCTCTCGTCCATGGGAGAAAAGGTCCTCCTGACCGACACGACCTCTCACGGTCTGCTGCCGTTCTACTTCGGGGCCAGCGAATTGCGTCAGGGCACAGTCCGCACCTTCTCGCCACCCAGCGGCAGCACCGACGCACCGATCTATCTGGTTAGCTACGACGTAGACCAGAAGGGTAGCGACGAAGCCGCGCAGGTGCAACTCGCCGAAGAGATCATCAACAACAGCCGGGGCACCCAACGCATTCTGCTCGACCTCACCGTCGGCTCAAGCTGGATCGTCCGCCGACTGTCCCGCATGAACCCGACCATCCTTGTTCCGGTCGCGCCCGACATGAACTCGGTAATTAGCCTGCAGACAGTCGAAAAATTCTTCAGCGGCGTCAACGACGGCGATGGCCGTCCTCTGCAGCCCTACTACGTGCTCAACCAATTCGACACCTCGCTGCCGCTGCACCTCGACGTCCGTGAGGTGATGCGCCGCCAACTCGGCGACCGCCTGATGCCCTTCGTCATTCGCCGCGCCCCGGCCGTAAGTGAAGCACTCGCTGAAGGCATGACCGTGGTCGACTATGCTCCCGACGCGCCGGTCGCCGAGGACTATCTCAACCTTGCCACCTGGCTCCGCACTGTCGCCGCACCGGCCACTGCAGGCTTCCGCAACGTCAGGTGGAGTGAAAGATGATTGCGTCACCGCTCTTTAAGCAGTTTGAGTCAGGTGACGGTCTCTTCTTCAAAGCTCTTCGGTTTCTCATCCTAGTAAGCGGGGTATTCCTGCTCTGCTTCACCGGCGTCCTCGAGCTAACCTGGCCGCAGCAGATCGTGCTCGGCATCCTCACGGTCGCCCTCGTCATCTGGCTCGACCGCAGCTCAAGCTCTTACCTGGTCACACTGACGCTGCTGCTGGTCTCCATGTTCTCCACCTTGCGCTACGGGTATTGGAGAATCGCGACTACCTCCAGATTATTCCTAGATCCCGGCTCAGTATGGAGCGTACTGGATGCCTTTTTCATCGTCCTGCTGCTCTTTGCCGAGACCTATGCCTTCGTCATCCTCTTCCTCGGCTATATGCAGACGCTCTGGCCCTTGCGTCGCATCCCGGTGCCGTTGCCTGACAATCCCGACCTGTGGCCCGCGGTCGATCTGCTCATCCCCACTTACAACGAGCCGCTCAGCGTCGTAAAGTACACGGCCCTTGCCGCAATGAACATCGACTGGCCGGCCGACAAGCTCAACATCTACATCCTCGACGACGGCCGTCGTGATGAGTTCCGCAGATTCGCCGAAGAGGCCGGCATCGGCTACATGACGCGCGACGATAACCTGCACGCCAAGGCCGGCAACATCAACCGCGCCCTCGCCCGACTCGACGCCCCTTACGTCGCGATCTTTGACTGCGACCACGTCCCCACGCGCAGCTTCATGCAGGTCACCCTCGGCTGGTTCCTCCGCGACAGCAAACTGGCCATGCTGCAGACCCCCCACCACTTCTATTCGCCCGATCCGTTCGAGCGCAATCTGGACCAGTTCCGC
>DATHQG010000226.1:0-6898 GCA_035483075.1 Edaphobacter sp.
GACCGTGCGATCCAATTGCTGCGACGAGCGATTTGTTGACCCGCCCGGCGAGAACCATCAATGCCGCATCTCTCGTTTCAGCGTCGGTAATGCGGAGACCGGAGATGAACTCACTTTTCTTACCCATTTGAGCGAGGGTGCGAGTTAACTGCACGCCGCCGCCATGGACCACCGCTACCTGGTTCCCATCTGCGACGAGGTCAGCGATGGCCTTGCCGGAGGCATGGAGGACCTTCTTGTCCTCAAGGGCAGCACCGCCTAATTTGATGACAAACCTCACAGCAAGCCCTCCTCTTCGTTCCATCCACAGATCAAATTCATATTCTGTACCGCCTGGCCGGCGGCGCCCTTCAAGAGATTGTCAAGACACGAGACCATTACGAGGCGTTTGCCATCTGCTGCCAGAGCAAAACCGAGATCGCAAAAATTAGTGCGGACGACATGCTGGATCTCCGGCAACCGCGGCGACGTGTGCAGTCGAACCAGCGGGCTGTGCTGGTAAAAGTCTCGAAGGACTGCGCTGATTGCGGCGGCATCTGTCGCATGGTTGAAGCGGAGATAGATCGTGGACAAGATTCCACGCGGTATGGGTAATAGATGCGGGGTGAATTGGATTTGGTCTGCCGTCAGATGGAGTTGCTCGAGCAGTTCGCCAGTGTGGCGATGTCCAAAGATGGCATACGCGGAGAGATTGTCGGCAGCATGCATGAAATGGGTGTTTGCTGTGGCCGCCTTTCCAGCTCCACTTACGCCCGACTTCGCATCGCAGACAATGCCGTGGTCAACATCGACCAGCCCGGCCTGTAGCAACGGCGCAAGTGCGAGGATGATCGAGGTAGCGTAGCAGCCGGGATTGGCTACAAGACGAGCCTGTCTGATTTCGTTGCGGTGCAGCTCCGGGCATCCATAGACGGCCTCTGCCTGGACTTCGCCGGCATGTTCGGGGTCCGCGTCTTTCAGGCGATAGACAACGCGATTAATATGGTCCTTCAGGCGCCATGCGCCGCTCAGGTCGATGACTTTGATGCCTTGCTTGATCGCCTCTGGTACCCATTCGCGAGATTGTTCGTGCGGTGTGGCAAGAAACAACACTTCGGTCCCTGAGTCGACGATCCGCTCCCAGGTGAAAGGAAAGACTTCGTACGCGCGGGAGTTTCCTGGCAGCGAGAGTTGTGGGTGCAGGTCTTCGAGATAGGTAGCTGCCCCAATTTCGGTCTCGCCTGCGCGGCCAAGAAACGTTGGCGTCGCGCCGTCCAATTTGGGATGATGCAGCAGTAAGCGCGCGAGTTCACCGCCAGCATAGCCGCTGACGCCAGCTATGGCGGTCCGGGGCGCGGTCGAAACGGGAGCGCCTGATCGTTCTGTCGAAACGGGAGCGCCTGATCGTTCTACGGAATTTATTGTTGCCGAGTTAGCCAAGGTATCCTTCAATTCGAGTCTTCAATAGACTTGCTTGTTTCTCATCTGGACAGATGATGAGGACGGTGTCATCTCCTGCGATTGTGCCTACGACTTCCGGCCAGTCTTCATAATCGATTCCAGCCGCGATGGGTTGGGCGCTCCCGGTGGTTGTCACTAGTACGAGCAGATTCATGGCCTGCCGAACTTCAAGGCCAAAACTTTCAAGCACCTCACGTATTCCCGGCAGGGCATCTTCGTCGGAGTCGGACCCCGCAGGCAGGGAGTAACCAGCGGGCCCTTTGTTCAGCCGCAACTCGTGAATGTCGCGGGACAATGTTGCCTGGGTCACATGGAACCCGCGGCCGGCAAGTTTTCGACGTAGTTCGTCCTGGCTGGTGACTGCGGTTTTTACCAGCAATTCCTGAATTACGGCGTGACGTTGCTGCTTCATTGCGTCGTTGTACCTGTTTCTTCACTCTTTCACTTCAACGCAGGTTGAAGAAAGATGTGAAATTGCGGTCATGTATAAATATACATTATTTGTGTATATTTATACATACGGTTAAGTCAGTTTCGACGGAACGGACAAAACACTCTCCAAAAGGAAGGTGTCGTGGAAGGTCCTGCACGACGTATAGTGAAGCATGGAACGGTCTCTGGTATCTACCCCGACGCGGACTTTCGGTCGAGATTCTGTGTCTATGGGAGTTTTGCCGTCGTTGATCGACGAGCGATTTGATCACGATTCATGTGGGGTAGGTTTTGTCGCCTCTGTGGATGGTTCGCCTTCCCATGCGATTCTGCGGCAGGCCCTTACGGCGCTGGGCAGGCTGGCCCATCGCGGTGCGACGGCTGCTGACGGGAAGAGCAGTGACGGTGTGGGGGTGATGACCGCGATTCCGCGGTCCCTGCTGGCCAAGTCTGCAAATCTTGCGATTGATGAAAAGCAGCTGCTGGGAGTGGGCATGTTGTTTGTGCCTGTTGAGGAGACACGTGCGGAGGGACTGCTCGAGCGCTGCTTGCTCTCGCATGATTTTGAAGTATTGGGCTGGCGTGACGTGCCGGTTTGTTCGGAGTGGTTGGGAACGACGGCGCTTGGCACGATGCCGAGGATTCGGCAGGTGCTGGTGGTTGACGCAGACGCCGCGGAGCCGGGAACGATGGAGCGGCGACTGTACCTGGCGCGCAAGCAGTTCGAACGGGCGCATGCGCAAGGCGATGTTACGGGTTATATCTGTTCGCTATCGTCGCAGACAATTGTCTACAAGGCGATGTGTACGGGTGAGTTTCTGCCCAGCTTTTTTCTGGACTTGGCATCGGATGACTACGTCACGCCGTTCGCGGTTTTTCATCAACGATATGCAACGAACACTTCTCCAACATGGCATCGTGCTCAGCCGGGGAGAAAGCTCGGACATAACGGCGAGATCAATACGGTGTGGGGGAACCGTGCGCGCATGGCGGCCCGGGACTCGACGCTGCCGGTGGAGTGCAAGCCCGTTTTGACGCAAGGGGGGACAGACTCTACGAGTCTTGATGAAGCGGTTGAATTGTTGTCTCAGAACGGAAGGACCTTGGCGGAGGCCATCCGCATGTTGCTTCCGCCCGCAACCGATGGGCATCACGCCTCTTCGTTCTTGCGGTATCACACGGATTGCGCTGAGCCCTGGGATGGGCCCGCTGCCATTGCGTTCAGCGATGGCCAGGTGGTGGGGGCGGCGCTTGATCGTAATGGGCTGCGGCCGTGCCGGTTCGCGATTACGCGGGCGGGACTGGTTGTGGCTGGATCGGAAGCAGGTCTGGTTGATCTTGATCCGGAAGAGGTGACCCATAGCGGTCGGCTGGGGCCCGGGCAGATGCTTGTCGTCGATCTTGTCAATCACAAGGTGTATGAGGACGAGGCGCTGCTGGAGTTGTTTGATGCCGGGGCGATCTATGCAAGCCTGGTCGCGGACACTCCCCTTGTAGCAGTGGCGATTCCTGCTATTGATTCTGCTTCGCTGGCCGCTGCGCAAAAAGGGTTCGGGTACACGCGGGAAGACGTGAAGATGATTCTGCAGCCGATGGCGGTCGAGGGCAAGGACGCGGTGTGGTCGATGGGCGATGACACTCCTCTGGCCTTTCTTGCCCGTTCGCCACGGCCGATCTACGCCTACTTCCGGCAGCGGTTTGCGCAGGTGACCAATCCACCCATTGATTCCTTGCGCGAGTCCTGCGTGGTGTCTCTGCATACGCGACTTGGCCCATGGCCGCATTTGCTGGACAAGAATGCGCCATTACCAGGGCTGTCGTTGCCTTCGCCATTCCTGTCGCTTGGACAGGTCGAAGGCCTGCGGCGCGGCGAGTATCCTCATAAGGCGGAGTTGAACCTGGCCGAGCTCCCGGCCGTGTTTCGGGTGGATAAATCGCTGACCCAGGGCCTCGACGAGCTTTGTATGCACGCCATTCGAATGGTGCGCAACGGAGCGCGGATTGTATTGCTGTCGGACCGTACTGCAAGTGCGGAGCTGCTTCCTATCCCGATGGCGATGGCCACTGGAGCGGTGCATCAGGCGTTGGTGGACGCAGGCCTTCGCACGCTTGCGGGGCTCGCGGTCGAAGCGGGCGATTGCCGCGATATTCATCATGCAGCGGTACTGATCGGATATGGCGCGGGAGCTGTGTGTCCGTGGCTGGCGTTGGAGACCGGGATGAGTCTTGCGCCTGCCGGCACCGATGGAGCGGAGGCCGAGCGCAAGATGCTGAAGTCCCTTGATGCGGGGCTGGCGAAGGTGATGTCGAAGATGGGGATCTCCGTCGTTGACAGCTATCGCGGAGCGCATCTGTTCGATATTCTCGGACTGCATTCGAGTGTAGTGTCGCGGTGTTTTGTTGATACGCCCGCTCCGCTCTCTGGGATTGGGTTTGCGGAGTTGGAACGTCAACTGCGACAGACGTGGGTGCCGTATGAAGCGAGTGATTCGGCGTCGAATGAACTGCCGGATTATGGTTGGGTGAGATTCCGTAAAGCGGACGTATCGGAGCCGCATGCGTGGCAGCCGCCGACGGTAAAGGCATTGCAGTCGGTTGTTGGAAGTGCCCGGAATGTGCCGCAGCCGACGGACCCTGCTGGTGCGTTTGCGATTTTTACGCGGGACGTTATCGCTCGTGATCCGGCGGTGCTACGCGACCTGTTGGAGATCCGGCCGGCGGGGCCTGAGCTCTCCTTGAGCGAGGTGGAGATGCCTGCGAGTCTGTGCAAGCGGTTTGTGTCGAGCGCCATGTCTCTCGGATCGTTGAGTCCGGAGGCGCACCATACGATTACTGCTGCGATGAATATGCTTGGCGGCCGATCGAACACTGGGGAGGGTGGTGAGGATTCGGCGGTGTATCGTGTGCAGTCCGTTGGTGCGGAGTTTGCCGGCGTCAGCGAGGGGGTGAGTTTGATGGCGCGCTCCGGGGGCGGGACGGCCCTGGCAGAGCCGGTGGTTGAGGCGCCCGCGGTCCATGTTTCGCTCAATAACAAGATCAAGCAGGTCGCGTCTGGTCGGTTCGGTGTGACGGCGGAGTATCTGATCCATGCCGAGGAGATTGAAATTAAGGTGGCCCAGGGGGCGAAGCCCGGAGAGGGTGGACAGCTGCCGGGGCATAAGGTGAGTGGGATGATTGCGCGACTACGTCATGCGCAGCCGGGGGTGTCGTTGATCTCGCCGCCACCGCACCATGACATCTACTCGATTGAGGACCTTGCGCAGTTGATCTACGACTTGAAGCGTGTGAATCCGCGTGCTGCCGTCGGCGTGAAGCTGGTGTCGGGTTGCGGCGTGGGGACCGTTGCTGCCGGCGTGGCGAAGGCCTATGCGGACTATATTGTGATCGCCGGGAACACAGGCGGAACAGGGGCCGCAGCGTTGTCAAGCATCAAGTATGCGGGAAATCCTTGGGAATTGGGGCTGTCAGAGGCGCAGCAGGTGTTGATGCTTAGTGGCATGCGGGGACGTGTGCGGTTGCGGACGGATGGCGGTTTGGCGACGGCGCGTGACATCCTGATTGCGGCGCTGCTGGGTGCGGACGAGTATGCGTTTGGGACGGCGGTGCTGGTGGTGCTGGGTTGCGATATGGCGCGGCAGTGTCATCTGAATACATGTCCGACTGGGATTGCGACGCAGAAGCCGGAGTTGCGGGCGAAGTTCCGCGGGAAGCCGGAGTACGTTGTCCGGTTCTTTGAGCAGCTCTCGGGCGATCTGCAGCATTTGTTGGCGCGGTATGGTCTTCCTTCGATCGAGGCGGCAGTGGGGCGCTCGGACCTGCTGGAGCAGGTCAAGTTTGACGGCAATCTCGATCTTCAGCCGATGTTGGCGAGGGTTTCGGATGGGCCGGCGCG
Organism: Edaphobacter sp.; assembly: GCA_035483075.1. Taxonomy (GTDB): domain Bacteria; phylum Acidobacteriota; class Terriglobia; order Terriglobales; family Acidobacteriaceae; genus Edaphobacter. The sequence goes on from DATHQG010000226.1 coordinate 5,765, forward strand.
CTGGATGGGCGTGAGGAACAATCAGCCGATTGCGGTGCCTCCACTGGATGAGGCGTGGGTGGTGCCGGCGATGGCGGCGGTCGAGGCCGGATTGCCGTTTGTGGTCGAGTCGAAGATTGCGAACCGGGACCGAGCGGTTGGAGCGCGGCTGGCGGGAGAGCTGGCCCTGCGGCGAGCGCAGGGTGATCTTCCAGCGGACGTGACCTTCAATCTGAGTGGAACGGCGGGTCAGTCCTTCGGCGCGTTTACGGTCGAGGGGATGAAGCTGGTGCTGCAGGGTCAGGCGAATGATTTTGTGGGCAAGGGCCTGTCCGGTGGTGAGCTGGTGATTCGCGCCTGTGGACTGGCGGCCCAGGACAGCGGGCAGCATGTGATTCTGGGCAATGTTGCGTTGTACGGCGCCACCGCTGGCAGGTTGTTTGCTGCGGGGCGGGCGGGGGAGCGGTTTGCGGTGCGGAATTCGGGTGCCACGGCCGTTGTTGAGGGTGTTGGCGACCATGGCTGCGAGTACATGACCGGTGGAAAGGTGGTTGTGCTGGGGCGGGTAGGGATAAACTTTGGGGCCGGCATGACGGGCGGTTTGGCATGGGTGTATGACGCTGACGGGTCTTTCGTGCGGGACGGGAGGTATCATCCGGAGTTTCTTGTTGCCGAAGGGTTTAGTGCGGTCGATCCCGAGGCGCAGGACGTTCTGCGAGCGTTGGTCGAGACGCATGTGGAGCTGTCTGGAAGCGGCCTGGCACGAACCCTGCTGGGTGATTGGCCTGGGAGTGCGGGTGCGTTTGTGCGGCTTACTCCGAAGCCTCAGGTTTAGTTCTACCCTCCCGGGGGTTCCCCCCCCTATTGCCTGCGTGTAAGTCACCTATATTCAATAGTTTACGGTGCGAAGTTGTCTGCAGAATATTCATAACAAAAGGGTTGCGTCCAAAATATTCTATCTAAATGAGTTAGCCCCGGAGGGTTTCCGGGGCCCGCTTGTTTTGATCTATATAACCAGTATAGCGGTTGGAGTGGAACTAAAATGCCACTCAGATGTTGCTGATTGGCCTTGGGTTAGCTAGTTTGGGGGCTTGACATGCGATATTTGGGCTGAAAATGGCAAAAGAAAAATAGCGGTAGGCGCAAAGGCAATGG
>DATHQG010000227.1:0-14937 GCA_035483075.1 Edaphobacter sp.
GCCCACAACAGCTCCTTCGCCCTCCGGAACCGGTCATGCGGGCCGATGTGAGTGCTGACGTGAAATGGCCCGCTCACCTCGCAAAGCTATGCGCAACTACCTGATCTCGCCCCACAGTTGCGCAACCGCGTCGCCCCCATCACCATGCGATACTTAGTCCTGACATGTACAAAAGAATCCTCCTCAAGATCTCAGGCGAAGCCCTGGCCGCAGGTAAAGGCTTCGGAATTGACGCCGTCTTCATCCACAAAGTAGCCGCTGAAATCGCCGCCGTCCACGCCCTGGGCTGCGAGATCGGCATTGTCGTCGGCGGAGGCAACTTCTTCCGCGGCGTCGCCCAGCAGGCCATCGACATGGATCGCGTCGCCGCCGACCATATGGGCATGCTGTCCACCGTCATCAACGCCATCGCCCTCCAGGACGCTATCGAGAAGCTCGGCCTCTACTGCCGCGTCATGTCCGCCATCGAGATGCACGAGGTCGCCGAGCCGTACATCCGCCGCCGAGCCATGCGCCATCTCGAAAAAGGCCGCATCGTCATCTTCGCCGCCGGCACCGGTAACCCCTTCTTCTCCACCGACACCGCAGCCAGCCTCCGCGCCATGGAGATCAAGGCCGACATCCTCCTCAAAGCCACCTCCGTCGACGGCATCTACACCGCCGACCCCAAGATCGACGAAAAAGCCACCAAATTAGAGCAGATTACCTACAACGACATCCTTCGCCTCAACCTCCGCGTCATGGACACCACCGCCGTCTCCCTCTGCAAAGACAACAACATGCCCATGATGGTCTTCAGCATGCGCGAACCTGGCAACATAGTCCGTGTCGTCAGCGGAGAAAAAATAGGCTCCCTCGTCACGGCCTAGACCTCACAACAGGATCCAAGCCACTCTGGGTGGCCCCGGCAAAAGGGGAGAAATATGCGTCCTGCATCAATTTCTCCACGTCAAATGTCACAGCGCCGCGTTAGATAGAGTTGCATCCGCATCCAATTGACAGGACAAATCGGTGAACACCAGCATCCTCGAATTAGGGTCCAAACCCGAGACCGAGCGGCCGTCAGCTCTCGTCCCTCAGCCCGCGGCCATCCGCAATCCGCCCCTGCCTGCGCTAACCGGCATCCGAACCCTGCTCGCCTTGGCCATCATTCTCTTCCACTTCACCCCGCCGCACCTCGGTCTTCTCTACCCAATCATCGACAACGGCTACGTCTTCGTCGGCGTCTTCTTCCTTATCTCCGGCTACGTTCTCACCTACAACTACGCCGACCGCGGAAAGACCCTCATCAAGCGCGAGTTCTGGCTCGCCCGCTTCTCCCGTCTTTATCCCGTCTATCTTCTTGTCCTCATCATCTCCCTTCCCATGGTGCTGGACGAGTGGCACGCGCGCCCCCACGCTGAGTTCTGGCAGGGAATCGTCCTCACCCCGTTCGTTCTCCAGGGTTGGAGCCCATCCGTCGCCACCTTCTGGAACACAGTCGCCTGGACCCTCACCAGCGAGTGTGTCCTCTACGCTGCCTTTCCCTGGCTTATCCGCTTACCCTGGCCCAGGAAGCCCACCCAACTCGTCCTTCTCCTCATCACCCTCTGGGTCATCGGCCTCGCCCCCCACACTCTGTATCTCTATCTGAACCCAGACCACATAGTGGGCCGCGTCGACCGCTACAGTTCCTCTCAACTCCTCCGTTTCCTCAAGTACACACCGCTCCCCTACGTCTGCACGTTCCTAACAGGCGTAACGCTCGGCAAGCTGCAACTCGCCCTCACGCCCACCCCACGTCAGCGTCTCGTTCTCTCCGGCCTCAGCCTCGCCGCCGCCGGACTCTTCTTCTACACCCTGGTAGGCCACACCCCCTACCTCCTCATGCACGGCGGCCTCCTGACCCCAGTCTTCGCCGCGCTCGTCCTTGGCCTCAGCGGCCCTCATCCAATCTCCGCGCTCTTCTCCTGGCGCCCTCTACTTCTGATCGGCGAGAGCAGCTACTGCCTCTATCTCCTCCACTTCAACGTCTTCCAACTCATCCACACCTACCGTGTGCCCGAGCGCCTTCATCTAGCTGCCCTGGATCCCTGGCTCTCCTACGCCATCCTGGTTCTGCTCGCGCTGGCTGTCTTCCATTTCTTTGAGGTCCCGGCCCGCAAAGCGATCCTCAACCGCTTCTCACGCAAGTCTCGCGCTCTCCTGTCCGCCTCCTGATGACCACAAACCACGAAGGGCCCCGCAATCGCGGGGCCCTTTTTCCAACCAAGGAAACATTGAGGACTAGGGAACGATGATCTGGGTCGGGTGCGATCCATTCGCTACCGCCACCGCACACGTCGGCAAGCCGGAGGAGGGGAACGGAGTGTTCTGCACCTGTTGCAATCCGCCATTGTGCGGATTCAGTTGCAGCGCCGAAACGTCGCTCGCCAGGTTATTTGCGGTGTACAGGTAGATGCCCAGTGCAGGTTCGATCGTCACGCACATTGGTGATGTATCCACTGCAGTCGAGGCGGATCCCACAGACCCAACCGGTGTTCCTGTCGCGACATCGATCGCGTAGGCCCCCACTGTGCTGGAGCTGAAGTTCGCAACATACAGGAACTCGCCGCGCGGATCGATCGTTAGGCCGACCGGGAAGATTCCCGTAGCAAACGGTCCGTTGGTCATCGGCACCAGCGAGCCGTTGCTGGCGACAACGTTGCCATAAAGCACATTGGTGGCCTCATCCGTGATGTACACGAATCGCGACGAAGGATCTTCCGCGATCGCACTCGGAACCACTCCCGCGCCATACCCGGTCGCCACCGTCTTGCCTGTGGAATCAGTCGTAATGACCGTACCCGGCGCAGGCGTCAGAGCGCCCGTCGCCATGTTCTGCGAGAACCCGAGCACCGTCGCTTTGGGCGAGACCTCCTGGTCCAGCACATACACAAAGGAGGTCTCGTTGCCGCTCCCACTCCCGTTCGACGTGGTGCAGGTAGGGTTCGCGCTGTTGTTTGAACCGGTCGGTGCGCACACCGGACGGCTTACCACTACTCCCACCGGAGTATTGCCGACGTTCACCGTGGAAGGGGTACCCAGAGAACCATCCTTATTGATCGGGAAGATCGTTACCCCACCCGGCCCTGGCGAAGCCGGCGAATAGAGCTGCTGCCCATTGAGCCCGATCTGGTACGTGAACGTCACATACAGGAACGCGCCTGCCGCATCGATCGCAACCGCCGTCGCCCCGCTTCCCGTCACGTTATACGTGTTCTGCAGGTAAATCTTCCCGTCCGTCCCGATCGCGTACTCCCCGACAGACGAATCGTCGTGGTTCACGACATACAGGTTCAGGTCGTTCGGCGAAGCCACCAGAGTTACTGGGTTCCGGCCGGCCTGTATCGGTGAGTCGGCCAACGGAGTCAGCGAACCAATCTGATAGTCCACAGCGTAAGCGCTCACACCACCGTTCGGTGACCCTGTTGTTAGGGGCTTTGCCGTCGTCACGTACACATACGCCAGCACATAGTCGCGGCTGCACGCCGTTACGCTCACCAACGCCAAAGACAATATCGAGGCCAATGTTCCACGGCCCAACTTATTCCACTTCATGCTTGCCTAACTCCGGGGCAAATCGTTTCCGCCCGCTTCTGCTGTCCCGATACTGAGGATTCGTGACGACATCCTGTCCTGGTTCTCCAGCTGCGTCCTGCCAGCTAGTCTACGTTGCCACTTACTGCAAGGCATGTCGCCTGTCCTACCGCCGTAAAGGTCGAGCCTCGAGTCAAGTTCGAAAGCTGGCCCGTAGGCGCAAACAGGACCTTGCCGGTTACAGTCCCGTCCCCGTTTGACGTATAGAGATACTGGTTCGAAGGGTCTTCCACTATGCACACAGGCCCAGCTCCAATTGGATAGGGATTGAGTCCTGGTGTATCCGGAATCGCTTGAAAGGTTCCGTTGGACTGAAAGAAGAACCCCGACAGCGTACTGTTCGCGATGGTCGAGTTTGTCGACGACTGGTTCGCCACGTACAGATACTTGTCCTTGCTGTCAACCAGCGCGTACGCCGGGTTCGCTCCCGGCGCCAGGTTCTGGGTGGCCCCCCCGGTTATCGTGTTCAAGGAGCATGTCGTCCCGCCCACCGTGAATGGCAGTATCTGCCCTGGGGTGTTTGTGTTCGCCGCGCCCGCATCTGTTATGTAGACCGAGGACCCACCTGCAATGATCGAGGTCGCCCGCGTCGCTCCCGAGTTGATCGTGGAGTTTGTTGTCAGCGTCAACTGTCCATTGGCACCCGAGGAATAGGGGAAAACGGTCTGGTTCGCGTCATTATCCAGCGTAAACAGGCAGGAACCAGAAAGTGCCATCATCTTCGGCAGCGCTCCGACGGGGAAATAAGTCAACTGTAACTGGCTCCCTGGAACCTTGATTTGCTGATTCAACACCAGAGTCAGCCGCCCAGTGTTCGGATCAACCGAGAAAACAGTAATCTCGCCATTGCAGGCGTTGGCAGCCTGTCCGGGAGCGGAAGGCTCGGGTTCTCCATTGGGCAGGCAAGCCGTGCTCGGGGCATATTGGTCCAGGACATAAAGAAAGTTGCCAGTACTATCGTGCGCCGCCCACACCGGTGTACAACCCTGGCTCTGGAAAGTCTGCTGGAAGGTAAGCACACCCTGCCCGCCTATGGCGAACTCAGCAATCGATCCGCCACCCGCAAGGTTGGCCGGGCAAGTCACTCCACCATTTACGTCCGTCGCTAAGCCGCCACCCTTATGGACCACATAAAGGTAACGGCCACCGGGCTTCACCACGAGGGAAACCGGATTCGTCCCGCCCGAGTTGAACGGCGAGCCCGGAGGCGTGGTCAGGTTTCCCGTGAAGTCATCGATCTTGAAGGCGGCGATCTGGTTGTACTGCGTTCCCAAGACCCACATGAACCCGATCGTGCCGCCACCGCACGCCGTCATGCCTAGACCCATCGCTACGGACACTACCAAGGCCATTGATACCCGGCCAATCCTGCTCAACTTCATGCGCTTCCTTAATCCTCGCCAGTGGACGGTCTTCGTCCACCTTCTGCCGCGAGCAATTCTGTAGGGTACGATTCCTCTGCCTATTGTAGAAGCTGTCGCGACTTTGTGCCACCCGTCCCGTGCATTCTGGCCAATCTATAACTTCTTCTGCATCAGTTACCAGCTCGAAGTTACCTTCTCTTACCATGTCGTCTGCAAACAAAAAGGCCCAGGCCGAAGCCCAGGCCTTCTCGTTTGCCTATCCTCTCTACCAGACGCGACACGAATTCGTCGGCATCATCGGTTGGCCCACCTTGCAACCAAATGCCTTGCCGAACTCATCGAAGTTCTGCACCGTGCCCTTGGTCCGCCACTCGCCTGTGCTGTGTGGATCCGTCTTTGCCAACACCCGCGCATTCTGCTCCGTTTGGTTCTGGCACCACACCTGCCCAAACGTGATGAAGAACCGTTGCGCCGGTGTGTATCCGTCCTTTTCGCCGTTAACATATCCAGACTCAGCAGTCGATCCACCCTTGGCCAGGACCTCCTGCAACGCCTGGAACGCAATCCGGATACCGCCGTTGTCGGCTGTGTTCTCACCCAGCGTCAGCTTGCCATTCAGGTTCTGTCCTTCGGCGACCTTGAAGCCGTCATACTCCTTTACCTCGCAGTCGGTCCGCTCCTTGAACTTCGCGAGGTCGTCGGCCGTGAACCACTGCTTCACATTTCCCTTCGGATCGTACTTTGATCCCTGGTCGTCGAATCCATGCGTCATCTCATGGCCGATGACCACGCCGATCCCGCCGAAGTTCACCGCAGGATCCATGCTGTTATCGAAGAACGGCGGTTGCAGAATTCCGGCGGGGAAGTTGATGTCATTGTTCGGTGGGTTGTAATAGGCGTTCACCGTGGGCGGCGTCATTCCCCACTCCTTCTCGTCGACCGGCTTGCCGAGTTTGTTGAGATTACGCCCCCGCTCAAACTCTGCGCTCCGCTCGAAGTTGCCCAGAGGGTCATCGCGCTTCACCACCAGCGCGCTATAGTCGCGCCAGTTCTCCGGATAGCCGATCTTGTTCCGGATTGCATCCAGCTTCTTCTCTGCCTCAACCTTGGTCTCGGCGCTCATCCACGGCAATTGCTGGATGTCCTGACCCAGAGCACGTTCCAGCGCGGCCACCAGCTTGTCCATGTTTGCCTTCGCGTCAGGCGGGAAGTTCTGCTTCACCCAGTCCTGACCCACGGCCTCGCCCAGCGCCTGGTCGGTCGCTCGCGTGCAGCGCTTCCACCGCGGAGTCTGTTCCTTCTGCCCCTGCAGCGTCGCTGAAAAGAAGTTGAAGTTCTCATCGACAAACGGCTTCGATAGCGAGGGCGCGGCGGCCCGCAGCGTATGCCACCGCAGATAGCTCTTGATCGAATCCAGGCTCGCAGAATCGATCTCCGCATTCATCGCTGTGAAGAAGGTCGGCGTCGCCACATTCAGCGTCTTGAATTCGCCGATCTTGATCCCCTTCAGGTACGGCGTCCAATCATAGCCGGGAGAGAGTGCCTGCAGTTCAGCCAATGTCATGATGTGGTACCGTTTGGCCGGGTCTCTCAGCTCCACGCGGTCGATCGCTCCCTTGGCCAGAGCGGTCTCGATCGACATTACGCTCTTGGCCTCTTCCGCTGCCTTGTCCTGCGAATCGCCCAGCAGCACAAACATCTTCGTCAAGTGGTCGATGTACTGATCGCGGAGCTTTTGGCTTCGTGGACTGTCGTCGATGTAGTATGAGCGGTCTGGCAGCGTCAGGCCACCCTGCGCTGTGTTTACAATCTGCTGGCTCGAATCCTTCTGGTCCTGCTGCACGCCAAGCTGATAGAACGTACTCACGGCATACTTGGTCTGCAACTCAGCCACCATCGTTGACAGCTGCTTCTTGTCTTCGAGCGATGCAATCGTCTTCATCGCTGGCTCGACCGGCTTCGCGCCCAGCTTGTCGGCCAGGTCTACGTTCATGCAAGCCGCAAAGTAGTCACCATACTTCTTCTGCAGCGGAGTCTTCGGGGCATCGGCCGCGGCCTTGAGCTCCACGTAAAGTAGGTAGTTGTTCCGTTCAGCGAGTTCGTTGAAGCGCCCCCAGCGGGACTGGTCCGACGGGACCGGATTGTTCTTGACCCAGTTCCCGCAGGCGTACTGATAGAAGTCGACACAAGGGTCCGCCGTCTTATCGATCGCGGAAAGGTCAAAGATAATCGGCTTCTTCGGTTCCGTCGTCGGCCCAGGCGCCATGTCCGATCCAACAAATGACTGCCCGAGACAAATCCCAGTAGACAGCACCACGACACCAGCAAAACACTTAAACATTACGGTCCTCCTCGAAAACTTAAAGCTTGGTGAAAAGTATTTTTCAAACAAGTGTGGCTAAACTCTCACCCCTCAACGCAGAGATATTTGAGATATTACGGAGACGAAACACCGTATCACAAAGTTTCCTGGGTCGGCCAATGCGAAAAAGCGGTCCCAGACCGAAGTCCGGGGCCCGCTCAATCTCAGCCCTCTCCTTTACCCCTAGAAAATCTTCATGTGGATCGTCAGATACTTCTTCGGGTCGCTTCGGATGGTCGTCACCAGGTCCGTGCTCGCCATCAGCAGCTTATTAAGGTTCGTATACATCGCATCGTCGGTCGCCAGTTTGCCCAGCGTCCCATGCCCTTCATTGATGTTGGACACCAGCGAGTTCACCTGCGCCAGCGTACCGCTCAAGTCTTGCCGGAACTTCGGGTCCTTCAGCATCAGTCCCAGCCCGCCTTTGCCCGCGTCCGCGTCTGCCAAAATCGAGTTCGCATGCGCTACCGTCGAGTTCAGGTTCTTATAAAGCGCATCGTCCTTCAGCAACATGCCGGCCGTACCCTTGCCTGCGTTCACGGAGCTCGCGATGTTCTGAAGTTGCCCAACCGTGTCGTTCAGCCGGTTGTAAAGCGTGTCATCGGCAATCAGCTTCCCTATCGACCCGCGCCCGGCGTTCAGGTTCTTTGACAGCGTAAGCAGTTGCTCTATTGTCTTGTCCGCCTTGTTGTAAAGGTCAGGATTGTTGATCAACTGACCCACCGACCCCTTGCCCGACTGTATATTGTCGACGATCACATTCATCTTCGCCAGAATCACATTCAGGCTTTCGATCGTCCCCTGACTGGCCTTCACCACGTCGGTCAGGCTCGGCGTCTCCACGGTCTTCAACACGTCGCCGTCCTGCAGCCGCGGTCCCACCGCAAACTGGCTGTTGATATCGATCACCGTATCGCCCAACACTCCCACCGTCGACAGCGAGGCCTTCGAGTCCTTCTTCAGGTTCGCCCCATACTTATCGTCGAGCTTCATCACGACCTTAACCGGCGTCAGCTTGCGCTCAGGCGAGTTGTCGATCGTCACCGTCTTCACCGTGCCGATCGTCACCCCTTCCAGGTTCACGGCCGCTCCAGTCTTCAGCCCCGCCGAGTTTTCAAAGTACGTCAGCACCGTCAACTTGTGCGTCAGGATCCCTAATCCCGACGAGCTCGTCATCAGGAACAGCAGCGCTACCAGGATTACGGTCGAAATCAACACGATTACGCCCACCTTCAACTGCGACCATCGGACCTCGTGTTGGCTGGGCATAGCCCTCCTTTAAGAACCGGTAAGACTTTATTCCACAACGAAACGGCATCACGGCCTCACCTCCACCGCTACCGACGTTCGATACAGGCCGGGTGCTGTAATTGAGAGGATACATTACCTCCCAGCCCCTTCTGCCACGAAATCAACCGTCAATCTGCCTGTACCCTGGTTGTATCGAAAGTGCTTTGTCTTCAGTAGATGCCCAGGCCCTTCCAATGGTTTCAACTCCAGTTCTGACGCCGGGCTTAGTCTTCTACTACCACCACGGCCATCGCCAGCTCTCGGCTGTGGGTCAGGCTCAACTGCACCCTCCTTACCCCCATCGCCTCAGCCAACTCCGCCGCCCGCCCGCTCAGGTGCAGCGAAGGCCGCCCGCTCGTCTCTCGCCTTACTTCGAACTCCGTCCAACTCACCCCACGGCTGATCCCGGTCCCCAGGGCCTTCGCCCCGGCCTCCTTTGCTGCAAACCTCGCTGCAAAACTCTCCGCCGCGTTTCTCTTCTTTCGCGAGCAGTAGGCAATCTCTCCCGTTGTGAATATCCGCTCCAGAAACCGTTCGCCAAATCGATCCATACTCTCCTGGATCCGTTTCGTCTCGATCAGGTCCGTCCCGAGTCCCAGCACCATGCCAAACCTCACAACACCATCCTCCTACACTTACCCTCCCAAGCGCACATAATAACCACAAATCAAGTTGTTGCAATATCATAACGACCGCAGTCACATGACCACCGTACCCGACCCCACCCCTCACGCTCGGCCCTGATCCTCCGATGAACACCCTAACAGCAACCCACGTCCGCCTCAGAGGCCTCTTCACCCATGCAATTGCTCGACATCCAGGGTTTCAGTTATGAGGAGCGTCACGGTCTTCTTCCCACCCTCGTCTCCGCCTTCGCCGACTGTGGCGGCTGGGTCCTCGATCGCAAGGCCCTCTCCCCCACCACAATGGAGTTTCGCATCGAGATCCAGCTCCGCGCGGTCGTCGACCTCTACTCTTCGATCCTCGCTTCAGGCCTCGAACTCACTCGCGGGGGTCATCTCGGCCTCACCCATCTCTGCATCTGCCGCAAAAACCTCGCTGCCCCAGCCGACCTGGGTCAGATCGTCGCCATCCGCATCGAAATCAGCTTCCTCGAAGACGCCACCCTCCACTCCGTCTTCGCTAAACCAACCGCCTGAGGGGATACGGACTGCCCTCCGCTCACTTGACGTCGGGCAGCTTCTTCAGCTTAGGCCCCCAGATGCTGGTTCGGAACGGCACTCCCACGGAGAACTGCAGATTCGGCGTATCCGGAGTTAGCCCCACCCCAAAGCTCAAATCGACGATCCTACCCGGCTTGTACATGTAACTGGTGCCGAGCCGCAAGGTACCTTCCACCAGGTACGACGCCGGAATATCCACTCCATTTAGTTTAGTCGAACTTGTGAAGCGTTGGTCCCATCCGACAGTCATCGAAACGTCGGGATTCAGCGCTAAGATAGCTCCGAGTTGAAACCCTATCGCACCTCCCGGATTGAAGTACCCTAACGTCGTCGCGTTTGGGTTATTCGGGTCGTTGGCTGAGATAGTGTGATGCGCCGGCAGGCTGCCGGTATAGGAAAGGTTGCCGAAGAACACTACCGGGTCGCTCGACTTAGCCACTGTCAGGTTCCCTTGGAGTGAATTGAATCCCGTTCCCAGGGCGACCTCACTGCTGGTCAGGGTGAAGGAATCCGCTCCCGTCGTCGATTTGAAACGCACATTCGCCAGCAGGTCTGGCACACGTCCATGCTCGGACGTCAGCTGCCGATAGAGCCCGGCGGAAATGTCGCCCAGCCCAAAGTTGCTTGAAGAGGTCGAAGTACCGGTTGCATCCACCGTTCGGATCAGTTCGTAACCATACGGGATAACCACGTCCATTTGAAACTTATGCGGCAACCCAAGCCGGGTCGTCAAGGACGGCAACAGGTAGTCCTCGCGCACTCGCTGAGATGTGATATCGCCCACGACCAGCACAGGAAGCAACGCAAATCCGTTGACGGAAAGGTGGTCGGAAGACGCGCTGAAATAGGAGGTAGTATTGTCGATCTCGAGCATTCCGGAGGGCAGCAGCAAGCTGCCGCGGACAATCAGGGCCTGGTCAAGTGCCGCAGTCGCTTGGCGCTCCGCCGCGTCGTAGGTCGCAGTCCCTACGACGGTGTTAGTCGACGTCAAAGAATTGATCATGCGGCTGTTCGCGGCCCCCGTTATCACAGGCCTCTCGTCGATCTTGGCAGCGCTCGTGAAGCCGCCGTTGACTCTCCACTCCAGTTCGTTGACCCGCTCCAGCAGGTTACGGATGATAGCGTCCCGTTCCCGCAGGGCTTCCTGCAACTTCTGGTCAATCTGTGCTTGTGTTTGCGCCTGCGCGGCCCCTGTCGCTGGGGCCGTCTGAGCTTCCATGGCCCCACCCCACACCAATAAAATCAGGACACTCCCTAACAGTCTTCGCAGCAACATCTGGCCCGCCTTTCCCCTTTAGTACAAATAATTGCTCGGGGCCGTGACCCCGATCCTGCGAGTAATCGCCGTCTCGTCAGGCACCATTCGAGACGCCACCGTAAGGTTTTTCTCGCCGATCATTCGTTCGTCCGGCGGATGGACGACAAACTCGATGCCGTTCTTCCACAGCTTCTGGAACTCGTCGACGCGCATCGTCATGTTGCCGAAGGCAGGATCGGCCAGCAGCACGTGTCCCGCCACAAAGCCCTTCACCACGACAAAGTGGTCGACTCCCTTCGCACGGATTGGAGTGATGACCGAAGTCTTTTCGAGCGCCAGGTCTTCGATCGTCATTCCGCTGAAGCCCTCGGCGTGATAACCCCGGGCCTCGGCGAAGTGCTTCAGGTCAAGCAGTGAGAACCCACCGCGAGCGCGCACACGTCCCGCATCAAGCCGATGAAGTAGCCACACCACTATCGCGGTCTCCGGCGTAGGGTCTTTGAAGTCGTAGGTCAGCACGGTGCTTAAGGCGGCAGCGCCGCAACTCATGTCCCAGCGCTGCCGCGTGACGCCCTCACCGCGGATATCTTTTAGAGTGCGAACATTCTTACTCCCCCGCACCCCCGCCGCCTCTCCCGCATCTTGGGCGAGCGCGGGCGCAGGGAAGAGAAGAGGACTGGCCAATCCAATAACCAGTCCGACAGCAAGCATTTTCCTACCGCAATTCATCAGTGTTTTCCATTCATGTTGGTCTGCGTAAGGGTCCCGACCGTCGAGTTGATATTGACGTTCAGGTTCAGCAGCACATTGATGTTTGAGTTGACTGCGTTGATGTTGATCAGCGAGCTCAGGTTCTGCTGCGCCTGACCGTTCAACGTCAACGTGCCCTGGTTCAGAGTGGTCGACGAAGGCCCGGTTAAGACCGCCAGAGTCCCCGCTCCTGAAACCAGTCCGTTCTTGGTCGGCACCGACCCTTGAAAGGTGATGACCCCATTCGCTAGTCCTGCCGTAATCCCTCCTCCCCCAGCAGCCGTCACTTGATCCAATGCGGCATCATTCAACGGTGCTAGCGGTTTACGCCGGGCTGCGTTTTGGGCCGTGCCTACTTGGGTCAGTAGAGCAAGACTCGCAATGACGAAAAGACGACGCATAAATCCTCCTTGAAACTACAGAGAAGCGCAGGCCGGGGCCCCCTGGTTTGAGGGCCCCATTCCTGCTGCCGTCTTTAGCGGGACTGCGAGATGTTGTTGGTCTGGGTGAGGGTCGGCATTGCATTGAGGTTTGTCGAGTGGGCGATGTTCAGCCCATTGGCAACCATGCCGCCGGCCGAGTTTACGATGTTCAGTGCGGCTGCGTTCTGCTCTGCAGAACCGGCCAGTGTCACACTGTAGGTATTGGTGTCCGTAACGGTGGATCCGTCAACGGCGATGTTCTTCGCGCTGGCATCATCGAAGCTCACCGCTCCCTGCACGTCCTTAACCACGGAGGTGTTCTTCACCGAGGTGTTGGACTTCGTGTCCGATGTGCTGGCTACGAGGGATGCGACTGTGCTGGTTGACGAGCTATCCGAAGCGCTGACATTGTGAGACGTCGCAAAGTTGTTGGACGTCGCAGTGTTTGTGGCCCTCGCGTTGCTCGATGACTCGCCCCAGGAAGAGGACTTGTCTGCAGAAGAAGATTCCGCCGACTGTTGGCCGAAGGACGATGACTTATTGGTTGCGAAGTTGTCAGATACAGCTCCAGCCGACTGCTGGCTGGTTGCGAAGTTGTCCGACAACGCTGCAGCCGACTGCTGGCTGGCAGCCAGGTTATCGGTCAGAGCCGCAGAAGAGTTCTTGCTGGTTGCGAAGTTGTCCGACTGAGACGCGTTCGTTGCCAGGCTGGCGTTGGACGACTTGTTCGCTGCCGCATTAAGCGTGCCGCTGGCAGCAGTGTTGGTTGCGCTGGTGCTGGAACCGTTGCTGGTCGAATTGCCGGAAATCGCGCCCTTCGAGGCTTGGAGATTGTCGGTTCCGCCACCAGAGGTGGACGAAGTTGCGCCGCCGCCTGTGCCGGAGCTGCCGAATGACGATGTTCCGTCGCTCGTTGCACTGCCGTGCCTGCCGGCAGCTGCGAAGGCCCCAGTGCTGTTGGAGGTGCCAGTGTTGTTCGTAGCGTTGCTGAAGTTTGCCGTTCCAGCCAGGGACGCAGCCGAGCTCTTTGAAGCGCTTGCGTTTAGAGAGCCGCTCGCAGCTTCATCGTTCGTCGTACCGCTCGACTTGCTTGAATTGGCCGAAAGCCCGTTTGTCAAGCTGCTTGACTCGCTCTTGTTGGCCGAAAGCGCGTTCGTCGTACCGCTCGACTCACTCGCATTCGCCGCAAAGGCATTAGTTGTGCCGCTGCTTCTGGTGGCGCTGCTCGACTCAGAAGCCGACTGGTCAAACGAGGCCGACTTGCTTGCCCCTGCCTGCTGCATGTTGCTGCTGGTCTTGCTGAAGCTGGTTGCGAAAGCGTCGGTGGTCGCGCTGTCGTTGGTGAAGGACGAATCGTTGCTTGCCGTGTGATTCAGCGAAGCATTGACGCTTGACGAAGACGTATCTGCGTAGGTGTCGCTCGAGCTCTTGTTCAACGTCAGCTGACTGTTTGTTCCCCGCGAGTAGCCACTGAGCGTGGCGGTCGACGAGCTGTCCTCAGATATGTTGTTTTTCTGTTTAACATCGGTTCCCGTGCCCTTGGCGTCGGCTGTCAGGCTGGCGTCGTAGATGTTCACTCCATTGGCAACCAGGGAGTCAGTCGAGTTCACGATGTTGATGCCGCTGGCGCCCATCAGTGCGGTTCCAGAGAGACTCACCGCGCCAGAATTGTTTTCGGTGACGGTCGAGTTATTGGCCGCGATCGAAGAGTTCTCCTCACCCGCTGCGGTGACGTTATCCATCTGGCTGTCACGCAGAGGCTGCTTGTCGTGAGTTGTTTTAGGCTTGCTCTGGCCATAGGCGGCGCCGCTAACCAGAACCGAAGCGGTAACGAGAGTGCAAATCACTTTATTCATCTCTAACTCCATAGTGGTTTTGTGGACGAACACGACCGTCAACGCAGCGTAGCTGCGAAGCGGACCATCTGACGCACTGACCCGTGCTCTCCTTAACCCAAGGCGCACGGGGGGGCATCAACGAAAATCTCGATTAGGGCTTCAACTTAGGCTGAAATGAAACCAGCGCAGGGGTGCAACGGAGTAGGGAATGATACATGCCGCAGACTGCCGTTCTAGCCAGTCGCATTCGAATCCAATTCGTACGTGAAGCCCGTCAAACTGATGACTGTCAGCCCTGCATTTTGCGTGACCCTTCACGCGCAGGTTGGGGATGGGGGCCCATGTCAAGGTTCAGAAGTTCTGACGGTCGCACAAGAGTGCAATTGACGTTCCAAACGATACACCAGCAATTGCTGGGTGATTCACGAAACGCATTGATCCTTAGTGCAGCCTTTTGCAAATGTCAAGGGAAAATTATGTCTCGAAAACCCACCCTTAAGCGGTAACCTGCCGGTAATTACCGACGATTTGCTTTTCAGCAGTTCGGAGTTTTCCGCAGGTGACCCCGCTCAGCGGTCAAGTTTCACCACAGTCCGCCGATGCAGCCAACTGTCCGAATCCCCGATCACCAGCACCCCCGGCTGCCAATACCCATGCGTAAACACCAGCCTCAACGCCGTCGCGTCTGCCGCCACCTTGAAGACCGGTTCACTCACCACCGAGTTTCCCCCAGTCACCCTCGCCGTCAACCCCACCCCATTCACTCCCGGAGACTCCTCCCACCGCCGTCCCTGTGCGTCCACCAAATAGGCCCATATCAGCCCCTCACTCTGCGCCTTCCTCCCGCGATT
>DATHQG010000228.1:0-9068 GCA_035483075.1 Edaphobacter sp.
TCGGCAAAGAGCTTGAGGCCGCCCAGGCGGTCCTCAAAACCGCGCTGGCCAGTCGGCCTAAAGTCACAGAAAAAACATTCGCCAGCTTTAGAGGAGCATGAGGCCCCACCGTCGCGTAATTTGCCTTTGGCCGCCTGGGGGTACCCCCCTATTGCCCGCGCGTAGGTTCTTTGTATTCATAGGTTTACTAGATGGAGATCACTGTAAAATATTCATAATAAATGGGTTATGGCTAAAATATTCTTTCTAAACGAGTTAGCCCCGGAGAGTGTCGGGGGTTGCTTGTTTTTTGATCTATATATCCAGTATAGCGGGTTGAGTGAAACTAAAATGCCACGCAGATGTTGCTGATTGGCAATGGGTTAGGTCGTTTAAGGGCTTGACATGCGATTTCTGGGCGGAAATCGCGAAAAATAAATTGCAAAGGCGAAGGCGATAGCAGAGAGCGCACTAATTTCCGGAACTACTCGATAAGGTCGCGTTGCAATCTGTGGGGGCGTCGACCGGATTGCAACGAGCAACGGCCCTTCCGGGCAGCGTGACAACAAAATTCCCCGGCCAGCGGGCGGGCTCGTTGACTGGGTAGTCCGTGCTGAGGAGTTGGGCGCCGCTGTCGATCATTGCGTCGCGTACCGTGGTGTCGTTAGTTCGCGCCTCTTTGGTGTCTGAATCGGTACGTGCACGAATGAGATAGCCTTTGCGAACGAGCGAGGCGATCTCCGCAGCGGGGCCATCATTGCGCTCGATAAAGGCGGCGTCGGGCTCGCCGGGTTGGGAGTTCGTGAAGATGACGCGTCCGCGCAACGAGGGGTGACCGGCGAGATAGACGGGGCCGACGGGGCGCTGGTCCATGAGGAAGACGACCTTGCCGCGTGCACTGGCGAGGGTCGGCCAGTTGCCTGCGAGCACAGCTTCGTTGAGTGTGTCGTAGTGGCCGCGAACGTCGTCAGGGGTGACCATTTCATTGGCCGGAAAGACGGAGCGGATCTCGGCGTCGAGGGCGTCGAAGGTGGCAGAGGTGAAGGGCTCCGGTTCGGTGAGGTGGAGTTCGCCCCGCGGTTTTCCCTGCTTCGTCTCGACGAGGATGAAGATGGGAACATGACCGGGGTGGGCGTGCGACCACTGGCGGACCTGCTCCAGACACGCAATGAAGGGCTGGCAGGTGCTGCGGTAGTCGACGTCCTGGACGTGCATGACCTTGAATCCGGGCTTGTTCATCACGCCGTTGGGGTCGAAGTCGGGATCGGGTGGAAGCTTCGCTGCAGCGACCATCGATGGGCCGGAGGGATGGGCGTAGAGGCCGCCTTTGCTGTCCGCGTAGATGTCGAGCTCAATCTGGCGAACGCCGCTGTCGAACTGCTGCGGCAGTGGTTGATGCTGGTAGTCCAGTCCTTTATAGGCGTCCGCGTACTTGCCTTGCCAAATCTTGCTTTCGTTTGGCGCGATACCGGCGTGATAGCTGTTGTGCGTTCCTATGACCTGAATCTGGTTTAGCTTTACATCGTCTGCCTGGGCGTGAAGGTTGCCGGTGAGGGCCGCGGTCAAGGCGACGGCGGAGATGAGGCGCAAATGGATGGAGAGCACTCTGTGTCCTTTGATTTGGATGGGTTTTGCGTTGGGTCCCCTGCCTGCGAATTTATCGCCAGCTAGGAGGAGTGGTAAGGCTTGCTGTAGTGAGTGGTCCATTCGACGAGACTCGCGTTCATGAAACGCCAGGTCGAGTGCTTCGTATCGACCTCCATGAGCATGTAAGCGTTGGGGTCGTAGCGAGTGGCGGCCATGACATAGTGCTGCGGGCCGTAGGTGTGGGCGTAATCGATCCACTTGTGCTTGTGGCCAGAGACGACGAGCTGGATGGTCTCCTGATACTTCATGAGAAGCGGCAGTAAGCCGTAGTCGGCGAACTCGGTGGGCTGGTCCTGAACGAGCGGGTAGTGGATGAAGACGAACGTCCGTTTGTGCCGCTCGAGCTGGGCTTCGAACCAGTGGAGCTGCTCTTCACCGAGGGAGCCGATATTTGGGTTGAAGTCAGACGAGGTGTGGTCCTGCGTGCTGCCCAGAAAATTATTGAGGTGAATGAATTTGTAACCTTTGTAGTCCAGGACGGAGTAGGGCTTCGTGTTGAACTTGGCCTCGAACAGACGGTGGCTCATCTCGCGCGGGACCCGCTTTACGTCGTAGTCGTGGTTGCCGAAGCCAAGGTGCACGGGCATCTTGAAGCCGTCAGTGATGACCTTTGCGTTGTCGAGACGTGTCGTGTTCTTGAAGTAGAAGTCGTAATCGGTGGACGGATAGTTGTGGAAGTAGTCGCCGATGAGGAAGACCTGTTCGATGGCTGGATTGAGTGAGTTGATGAGGTCGCGCGCGGAGATGAGGCGTGGAGTGGTCACAAGGATGCTTTCGTTGTCCTCCACACCGTTCTCGCTGCCCTTGACGTAGAACTCGTCGATGATGTGGCTATCGGCGACGAGTGCGAAGTAGAACTTGTCGGGCGAGGCGGTCGCGCGAGCCTGCTCTGCCCAGAGTCTCCGGGTGAGCAGGCTGCCGAGGGACGCACCGGCGAGGGTGGCGAACTGTCTGCGATCCATCATCGAATCATCCTCCCAAGTCTAAGGTTAGAACATAATCTTTCCAGCAAACTGCAGAATACGCGCCGGGAAGGTAGAGCCTGCGGCGACTACACCGAAGCTCGTAGAGGATGGGCTGTAGCTGCTCTGCGGGAAGGCATAGTTGGTCTGGTTAAGAATGTTGAAGGCCTCTACCCGGAAGTCGAACGAGGTGCCCTCGGGGTAGAGGGGGAACTGTTTGTGGAGGCCCAGATCGAGCTGATAGAAGGGATCAAAGCGGACCGAGTTGCGGCCGGCGTTGCCGTAGGGATGGTTGTTGTCCGGAAGGCTGAAGATGGGATTGATGGGCTGCATACCCTGCAGAATGGGGTTCTGCAGCGCGACGATATCCTGATTGCCGTTGAACTTGATGCGCTGGTTTTTGGGGATGACCGGGTTGCCGGACGCCTCGTTGGGACGCTGGACCAGGATGGTGCTGACAGACTGGGCGCTGTTGGGGGAGTAGGTGATGTTGATTGGCATGCCGCTGTTGGCGCTGTTGATGGCGGTGATCTGCCATCCGCCCAGAGCTTCCTGCATAAGGCGCGGAGCGTTGCTGCCGAACATGCGTCCTTTACCGTAGGGCAGGTCGTAGACGATCGAGAGAACATCGTTCAGGGGTTGGTTGTAACCGGAGGGGCCGCGGTCGCCCAGCGGATTGGCCAGGTTGATACGTCCGCTGTCTCCGTTCACTTCTTCAAGGTGGCCTTCGGCGTTGTCCAGCGCGCGCGACCAGGTGAAGGAGTTCAGGAGGTAGAGACCGTGACCAGTACGGTGCTCCAGCTTGGTCTGAAGACCGTTGTAACTGAGGAAACCGTCGGGGAGAGTTTCTTCGATGGTGGTGAAGGTTGGAATGGGACGGCGTGCCGCCACGCTGAGGCAGCCGGTGGTGCTGCCTGGCGCGCCACTTGCATTGCAGGTGGGGGTGACGGGATTGGCTTCGGATTGGTTGAGGTCGGCGAGCACCTGGATCTTGACGCCGTGCTCGCCAACGTAGGCGACCTCAAAGGTAGTGCTATTGGTGAGCTGGCGCTGAACGGTGAGGTGATAGCTCTGAACGTATCCCGTGGGCAGGTTTTTGGGGATGTAACGAGCCTCGGTGTTGAGGTTGCTGGCGGCGGTAACGTTGGCGGGGCTGGTGAAGCCTGTCGGATAACCCTGTGTGGTGGTCCGGAAGCAGGGGCTTGGAGTGGCGGGATTGAAGGAGGCCCCAGACTGCGCGGCGGTACATGTGCTTTGCGGGGCCTGCGTAATGACACCACGATTTGCGAACTGCGGGGCCTGGACGATGTTGGTGTTGACGATGGCAGGAAGGTTATAGGAGAGCATGTTTTCTCCACCTTCGCGGTTGAACTGGGCGTAGCCAAGGCCGTAACCTGCGCGGACCACGGTCTTCGAATCGGCCTGAAAGGCAAACCCGAGGCGCGGGGCGAAGTCGAGCTTTGGCATGTTGACCAGCGCGCGGTTGTAGATGGAGCCGGGGCTGGCTGTAATGAGTGACTGAGTATCGGGGTCGTAGTTGGCAAGCTTGTTGCTCGACTCCCACAGCGGAGTTACAAGCTCATAGCGCAGGCCCGCGTTGACGGTGAGCCTGGAGTTGACCCGAATATCGTCCTGGACGTAGAAGTTGTGCATCCGCTGATTGAGATGAACATTGACGAAGTTGTTGAGTTGGTAGGTATCGCGCGCGCCAAAGAGGAAGTCCGCAAACGCGACGGCCTCTTTAGTGCCGGTGTCGGCTGAACTGAGACCGGCCGAGGTGGCGGGAATCGCAGAGGTGGTGGAGGTAGCGGGAACGCCGTTGAAGCTGAAGCCGCCGTTGTAAGTGTCCTGACCATAGACGGGATTGAAGTCGTCGACGGTGGTAAAGATAGCCTGATATTCGTAGCCCACCTTGTAGGTGCTGCGTCCGTGGATGAACGTGTAGTTGATCTTGGGGTTATAGACGTAGGGATTTTGATACTGGGGATTGCTGCCCTGGTTGCCGAACTGCGAATACCCGTTGACGCTCTGGACGTTGAGGCTGCGGACGACCTGAGGATCTGTTGGGAGACCGGGGATGCCGTCCATCAGGCTGGGAAGGTTCTGACCATAAGGAAATTTTCCGCCGTCGGTGCGGGTGAAGGCGAAGCGGGCGTCGAGGATCGAGTTCTGATTGAAGATGCGCGTGACGCCGCCGGCGATCTGCTGATTGAAGATGTTGACGGTGCCGTTGCTGCTGCCACCGGCAGGCCCCTGAATATTTGGGGGCGAGAGGATGGTGCCCTTGTGCTGACTGTACCGGACGAAGGCCGTGGTGCGCTGGCTGAAGGTCTGATCGACGCGAACGTCGAACTTGTCATCTGTGAGTGTGTCGGCAGGCTGAGATGCGTAGTTATTGGCGAAGGGAGAGCCGGGGACGTTCGCTGCCGGAAGGGCCGCGAGAACACCCTTGGCGAAGGAGGAGACCGATGGGTCATTGAAGGGGATAACACCGTTGGAATAGACCTGACCGGTGAGGGGATTGATCAGGGGAAGAGGAATACCGTTCTCAGTGCTTTTTCCTGTGATAAAGGTATAACCGCCGTTGGCTATGGCGAGTGGGCTGGTACCGTTCTGATTGGCGGTTGGGATAGTTGCCGAGGTGGGGGAGTGCTGAACCTGACGGGTGCCTTCGTAGTCGCCGAAGAAGAAGGTATGGTCTTTCCAGATGGGGCCGCCGAAGGTGCCGCCGAACTGGTTGCGGATGAGGATGGGCTTCTGCGGCTTGCCAGTGAGCGGGTTGGACGGCGGAGTGAAGGGGCCGATAGCGTTCAGGACCGTGTTGCGGAGATAGTCGTAGGCCCTGCCGTGAAACTGATTGGTGCCGCTGCGGATACTGACGTTTATGACGGCCCCGGCGGAGCGGCCGTACTCGGCACTGTAGTTGTCGGTTTCGACGCGGAACTCGTCGATGGCATCAGGGGAGGGAGGGATGGCCTGGTTGGAGAAGCCCTGGTTGGAGGTGCCGTAGGCGTTGTTGTCGAGACCGTCGAGGAGGAAGTTGTTGAACTCGCTGCGCTGGCCGTTGACGTCGAAGGAGGCGTCGCGGCTGGAATCAGTCGTATTCTCGAGGAGGTTGCGGCGTACACCAGGGACGAGGGCAGCCAGATCAGCGTAAGCGCGGCCGTTGAGAGGAAGGTTCTCGACCTCGCGTGTGCCGATCACCTGGCCGCGTTCGCTGCTATCAGTCTCCAGCAGAGCAGCGGCGGCATCTACGGTTACGGTCTCAGTGTTGGAGCCGATCTTCACGGCGACGTCCACGCGTTGGCGCGCGTTCACGGTAACTGTGAATGGCGCCGTAGTGCTGATGTCAAAGCCCTTTGCCCGGGCCGTCACCTGATATTGTCCGATCTTTACGTCGGTGAACTGGTAGGCGCCCTGATCGTTGGTCTGGACAGTCACCTGCGCTTTGGTCTCCTGATTGACCAGGACGACAGTTGCGCCGGAGACGACGGCGCCCGAGGTATCGCGCACATAGCCGAGGACAGAGGCGGTCTCAAACTGTGCGTGGAGCGCAGCAGGCGTTGCTGCGAGAAGACATAATGATAGAACTGCAACAAAAAGACGTTTCACGTGGTCTCCAAAAAAATGATTTCGAGCAGGGCCAGAGTCCCTTGCGGGAACATAAGTTAACGGTGACTTAGTGAATCTTATGAAGGAATTGTGTATATCAGATATCAGCAGTGTTACGACGCGAAGAAATCTGGCAGGCATCTCGGCTTCGCAAAACAGCGTGCGCCCCTTTTCGGACCGCAACTCTGTCATAATTTGACGACTTTGTTTCTGCGGTTCCGGACAACCGCAGGCAAGCTGCCACAAGATCGAGGCCGGTCGCGTTTTGTCGGCAGCGTTGCGATGCTTCATCGGAGGCCCAATGAGCAATATCAACGGCAAAGTCTACGCGATGAATGTCATAACCCCGATGAAGCCATGGAAAACATGGGTCCTACGCGGACTCTTCTTTCTGCTCTGGAATATAAAGCCCTTGCAGAAGGACCTGATCAACCTTTCGTTTATCGAATTCGCGCGCTGGGTCGTCCTGCCGCGTGGACGATTTCCTTTCCTGGGCCACGGGCAGGTGAAGGAAGAGCTGAAATATGACTACCTGTTGTTCTTTAGCAACTTTAACGGGACATGGAACCAATATATCGACGCGTTCTCCGCGGTCCTCAGCCGGGGATTGAATATGATCTGGCGATGGAGCGAAAAGTTTCCCGGCTCAGTTCCCGTGACCCCATTCAAGGAGTACATCGCACGGGTGCAGTTCGATACGGACTACTACTTCACTGCCTATCCGTACGCCACGGCCAATGATTTGAAGTCGGCGCACATTGTGCAGTCTGCGCTGGACGGTCTCAATCAACGCGCGCAGGTCTGCAGTCCAGAGCAGTTCGCGGAGGCCTATCTGAAATTTGTCATTCAAGTGCAGGCCCACCTTGGGGAGACCGGCGAAGCACCTGTTGTCTCCTAGAGAAAGCAGTCATGCCAAACAAAAACGGCAGTGTCTACGGATTGACGGTGCTTTCCCCCATCATCGACGATGAGGCGGCCGTTCCCTCGCATGACCTGCAAATCCGCGAGTACCTGGCAGAGTTGCCCACTGGTGAAGAGAGTCCATTTGCGCTCGCTCCCGGTACTCACCTCGCCCGGCTGGTCGTCATGGACGACGTGATCTATGTCGGAGCACCGTCCTGCGAAGAGCATCTCCACTCCAAGTATCTGGTCTTCGAGTCCAACTGCGATGGCGAGCTGGACCATTATTTAGCTGGTCTCGCGGCCAACGTACCACAGCATCTGGACGCCATCTGGGGCCACTGCGTCGGCTACCCTGGAGCATCCAATCCGCAGGCCTTCATCGACTACATGAAAGCATGCCAGATTGA
This sequence comes from Edaphobacter sp., assembly GCA_035483075.1. Taxonomy (GTDB): domain Bacteria; phylum Acidobacteriota; class Terriglobia; order Terriglobales; family Acidobacteriaceae; genus Edaphobacter. The sequence goes on from DATHQG010000228.1 coordinate 7,511, forward strand.
AACCACCTTCTATTTCGCTGCCATCAATGACAAGTCTGTGCCGCAGACGCTGGCAGCACTGCAGACGCAACGCGCAGTGGCGGACTTCATTGCGAGCCACCAGGGCATGGAGCCGGCGCAGTTGCAGAGGGAGTTCACCGAATTCATGGCTGTCTTAAAGATCGCTCCTCTCCCGAGAGCGGGCGGCATGGCACCGCGTAGAGACATCAAGACTGGCGGTCGAAATGAGTAGATTGAACGCGACAGACATCCAAGGCTTTGTCCTGCGAGGCTACAATCTGCCCGTCGCCCGATATCTCTTCCTGCACTTCGAAGACGCGACTAAGGCCCGCAGTCTGGTGGGCCGTCTGCTCCACAAAGTGACTACTGGCCAGCACTGGGACAACGGAAAGCCGTTGAGTACGCTGAACATCGCGTTCACCCACCTGGGACTTGTTGCCCTCGACCTCCCGGACGCAACGCTCCTGACCTTCCCAGTCGAGTTTCAGCAAGGGATGAAGAAGCGGGCCGCGATCCTCGGGGACACCGGTGCAAACTCCCCGGAGCATTGGGACGAGTGCTGGCGTACCGACCGGGTGCATGCGTGGGTCGGCATCAACGCGCAGTCGCCAGAGGCGCTCGACGCCGAATGTGCGGAGGTGATGGCGTTTGTTGAGGAGACCGGTGGCGCAACCTGGCTCGCATCACAGGACGCCGCCGCTTCAGTCATCGATGGCAAGCCGAACACTCGCGAACACTTCGGCTTCACCGATGGCTTCGGCAATCCTGACTACCTCGGGGTGGAGCGGAGTTCACAACCCGGGCAAGGCAAACTGATGCCGAACGGAAGCTGGGCACCGCTCGCAACAGGAGAGCTGCTCCTTGGCTACGCCGATGAAGCGGGCGAGCTGCCGGTGGCACCGGTGCCTCATCTGCTGGCCAGCAACGGGACCTTCATGGTCTACCGAAAGCTGCACCAGAACCTCGCGACGTTCCGCGCTTATCTCGACCAACATGCCGCGCTATATACAGGCGGCAAGGAGAAGCTGGCCGCAAAATTTATCGGACGCTGGAGAGACGGGACGCCCATTGAGCTCTCTCCAGACAGTCCGGATCCGTCGATTGCGCAAGACCCCAACCGCAGCACCAATTTCACCTTCGGCGGCGATCCCGAAGGCACGCGTTGTCCCGTCGGCGCGCACGTTCGGCGTGTCCATCCGAGAGATGCTTTTGGTTTCGATAGCAAGTTGATCGACCGCCGGCGTATCACCCGGCGTGGCCTTCCCTATGGACGCTTCGCAGCGGAGGGCGAGCCGGCATCCGATCAGGAGGAGCGCGGCGTCATCTTCATGGCGCTCAATGCGAGCATCTCCCGCCAGTTTGAGTTCGTTCAGCAACAGTGGATTGAGTACGGCAATGATGCGCACCTCGGCAACGACAAAGACATGTTGATGGGCAATCACGGCGGTGAAGGCAGATTTGTCGTGCAGGGTGATACAAGTTCAACAAACCCTCCCTTCGTCTGCGGTGGCTTGCCCAATTTCGTCGAGCTTCGTGGCGGAGATTATTTCTTTCTGCC
>DATHQG010000229.1:0-5122 GCA_035483075.1 Edaphobacter sp.
GATGTCTGCTGCGTCGCCGGTTTGCTGGAGGCGGGTGTAGAGGCTGGTGAGCTGTGCTATCTGGGACGGCTCCTGTATGCCGGTGGCGACGTTGAAGCGGAGGAGGGTGCCGTGAAAGGGTCGGTGGCCGGGGCGGACGGCATCGTAGGTGAGACCGATGCGTGGTTGGCCGGCGATGCCGTAGAGCTCGTTGTTTTCGAGCGCTCCGCCGGCGGAGTAGAAGAGGCGGCGCTTGACGTCGCCCTGGACCTGGAGGGTGTAGAGGTAGTTGGTGCGCTTGATGAGGCTGCCAGTGGGTGTGGCGGCGTCGATGAGGCGGCCCCGCTCGTACTCGTATTGGAAGCCGAAGAACAGGGTGATGCGCCAGGGGAAGGTGTAGTCCGTCTGGTAGTCGAGGTCGTCACGGTTGGAGACGGCGTCGTAGGCGGGGAGGACGAAGGCGGCCTGGCCGGTGGCGGCGTAGCCGTTGGCTCCGTTAATGGTCATGAGGTCGCCGTAGTAGGTCGTTTGAGGGACGCCGTTGTTAATGACAGTGACGGGTTCGCCTGTCGGCGTGAATTGCTCGACCTGCTCGCGCTTGCGGGCGATCCCGTAGCGGGCGAGGTTGTGCCACTTCCCTGCTAAGACATTTTCTACGGTGAGGCCGGAGTAGATGTCCTGGTCGGATTGTTTGCCGGAGGAGGAGATGCCGTAGATATCGTGGGCGCTGGGGAGGCCGGTGGAGGAGTCGGTGTTGCGGAGGGTGAAGCGTGCCGTGGTGTTGGTGAGTATGCTGTAGCCGATGTTGGCGATTTCGTTGGTGGAGTGGTACTCGTCGAGCGGGAGGGCGTTTGAGGTGTTGAAGCGGCTAAAGGCGCCGAGGTAGTCGAGGGCCTTGATCGCGCCGGAGACGATGGCTTCGTTGCGATAGGTGTGGAAGTTGCCGGCGTCGCCGGTGTAGTTGATGATGGGGCGGAGTGCCCTGCTGCGTGTGGTGGCGAGGCTGACTACACCTGCTTCTGCGCCGGTGCCGTAGAGGGCGCTGTTGGCGCCGCGATAGAGCTCGGGGCCGGTGAGCGCGGTGGTTGAGACAGGACTGTAGTTGAAGTAGCCGCCGATGTCTTCAGAGGGGACGCCGTCGGTGAGGACTTTGTTGGCATCGGGGCTTCCGCCACGGACGTAGAGAGAGATGGGGCCGCCGGCTTGTCCGATTTGGACTACATTGTTGCCCGGGGATTGGCGGAGGTCGTTGAGGATGCCGATCTGCGTGGCCAGGGCGGATTGCGGGACGAGGGTGATGCCGGCGGGAACCTGCTGGACCGGCGTGGGGACTCCGGTGGCGGTGACGGCGATCTGTGGGGTTACAGTGCCGAACTCCATGACGATGTTGCGGGTGACAACGGCAGTGCGGCCGCCGTAAAAAGCCTGTCCGACGCTGGGAGTGTAGGGAGCGGCGGAGGTAAGGAGAACGAAGCGCCCGTTGGCAGAGCTGCGGACCTCGTAGGTGCCATCCTGCAGGGTGTAGGCGAAGGCGGCTACTTGCTGGCCCTGGATGAGCTGGATGCGAGCGTTGCCGAGAGGGACGCCAAAGGGAGTGGTGACGGTGCCTCGGACGATTACGGCGTGGGCGGGGAGGGCGAGGAGCACTGCGGCGACGAGGGCGATGAGGAACTGCGTCGCTTTGCGGTGGTGCGAGTTGCCCATGATCTCGATTGTAAGGGGGTGCGTGAGCTAGCGAGGCTAACGGGCTTGCTCGAGGCGTCCAATTATTCTGGCTGGGGCACAGGGTCGCGCGTGGCGCGAATGCCCACCTTAGGCGCAAAAGCGCGCCGAAGATGGGGCACCCGGCATTTGTGGTGGTGCTATGGGATGAGGAGGAGTTTGCCTGTGGTCTTGCGGGATTCAAGGTCGCGGTGAGCGTGGGCGGCGTCGGTGAGAGGGTAGATGTGTTCAAGGCGGAGCTTGAGGGTGCCGTTGGCTACGCCGTCGAAGACGTATTTGGCGCGGGACTCCAGTTCGGCGCGAGTGGCGACGTAGTCCTTGAGGGTGGGACGAGTGACGTAGAGCGAACCCATGGTGGAGAGACGGATGAGATCGAAGGGTGGGACTGCACCGCTGGCTCCGCCGAAGAGGACGAGCAGGCCGCGAGGGCGGAGGGACTGGAGGGACTGCTCGAAGGTGGTTTTGCCGACGGAGTCGTAGACGGCGGGAAGGCCGCGGCCTGAGGTTAGTTGCTTGACCTTCGCGGCGAAGTCTTCCCGGGTATAGAAGATGATCTCGTCGGCTCCGGCGGCGCTGGCGAGGGCGGCCTTCTCTTCGGTGGAGACGGTGGTGAAGACGTGGGCGCCGAGGGCCTTGGCCATCTGGATGAGAAGGAGCCCGGTGCCGCCAGCTCCGGCGTGGATGAGAACCTCGTCGCCGCGCTGGATTGGGTAAGTGGAGTGGGTGAGGTAGTGGGCGGTCAAACCCTGGGTGAGAGCGGCAGCGGCCTGGTGGAAGCTGACGCCTTCGGGGATGGAGACAAGGCGGCTGGCGGGTGCGACGGCGAGTTGCGCGTAGGTTCCGGGAACGCCGGCCCAGGCGACGCGATCGCCGGGCCCAAAGGCGGTGACGTCAGGAGAGACGGCGACGACGATGCCTGCGGCCTCCTGCCCGAGGGTGTAGGGAAGTTTGGCTGGGTAACGGCCTTCGCGGAAGTAGGTGTCGATGAAGTTGACGCCAGAGGCTTCGATGCGGACGAGGGCTTCGCCAGGGCCGGGGGTAGGTGTGGGAAGGTCGCGGAGGGTGAGGACGTCGGCGGAGCCGGTGGTGAGGATCTGGATAGCTTGCATGGTCGTGGATGTCAGAGTACAACACTGGCTCGGAAATGCGGAGAGGAGGGAGGTCCAAGAGGAAGAAGGGACAGTATGAAGTAATAATCTTGCAAAAAATATGAGGGAAAGGGGTTACGAAGCGTTTCGCGGTCTGTGTTCATCTAAAATTGAGATATCAGATTTCGCTTCAGAGAACACGACTTCGACTTTTGTTTGGATCACACATTTGAATGTCGGAAGAGGACAGGAAGACCACTATGTCAAGCAATCAGGGTTTGCCGATCGCGATTTATTATGAGCAGCCGAACTGGTTTAAGCCGTTGTTTGCGGAGCTGGATCGGCGTGGAACAAACTATGTGAAGCTCGACGCGGTGGAGCATAGCTATGGGCCCGGGGACAAGCCGGAGGAGAAGTATGCCCTGGTGCTGAACAAGATGAGCCCTTCGGCGTGGAACCGCGGGCATGGCGACCAGATTTTTTACACGCTGGGGTTCCTCGAGCATCTGGAGAGCCGTGGGGTCCGGGTGGTGAATGGGGTGAGGGCGTTCCGGAGTGAGTTGTCGAAGGCGACGCAGCTCGCGATGCTGGAAGGGTTGGGGCTGGGGTATCCGAAGGCGCGGGTCATCCATCGAGCTTCGCAGGCTAGCGCGGCGGCGGAGGGGTTGCGCTTCCCTGTCGTCGTGAAGCCGAATATCGGTGGCAGTGGTAGCGGCGTGGTGAAGTTCAACACCAAGGAGCATCTGGCTGAGGCCGCCGGGACCGAGGGCGGGTTGATGCTGGGGATGGATTCGACGGGACTGGTACAGGAGTTTGTGCCAGCGCGGGGATCGCACATTGTTCGCGTTGAAGTGTTGAATGGGAAGTATTTGTATGCGATTAAGATACATATCACGGGCGAGACGTTTGATCTTTGCCCGGCAGATATTTGCAAGACGCCGCTGGGGGTGGAGTTGAACCGAGCGGCTTGCCCGGTGGATGCGCCGAAGACAGGGTTGACTGTGGAGGCCTTCGATACGCCGCCGGAGGTGATCGAAGAGGTGGAGCGGCTGATGGCTGCGGCTGGAATTGAGCTGGGCGGCGTGGAGTTTATGGTCGATGACCGCGATGGCGTGAGGATGTACTACGACATCAATGCGCTGTCGAACTTTGTGGCGGACGGGCAGAAGGTCGTGGGCTTCGATCCGTTTGCGAGGCTGGCGGACTGGCTGGAGGCCGAGGCGAAGCTCGTGAACGATCGCAGGGCTGGCGTGCAGGAGTTGGCGGGGGTCGGGCGCTGATGCGATACGGCTTCTGGTTGCCGGTGTTCGGCGGATGGCTGCGCAATGTGGACGACGAGCAGATGGAGGCGAGCTGGGAGTACGTTCGCGACCTGACGCAGCGGGCGGAGAAGATTGGCTACGATCTGACGCTGATCGCTGAGTTGAATCTGAACGACATCAAGGGCGTGGAAGCGCCTTCGCTCGATGCCTGGTCGACGACGGCGGCGCTGGCTGCGGTAACGGAGCGGCTGGAGCTGATGGTGGCGGTGCGACCTACGTTTCATAATCCGGCGTTGCTGGCAAAGCAGGCGGCTTCGATCGACGTGATGTCGCACGGGCGGCTGACACTGAACGTGGTTTCGAGCTGGTGGAAGGACGAGGCGACGAAGTATGGCGTCCACTTCGATGAGCATGACGATCGCTACGCCCGGACCTCGGAGTGGCTCGATGTGGTGGATGGATGTTGGAAGCAGCAGGGATTCTCGTTCAAGGGCAGCTACTACGATGTGCGGGAGAACGTTCTTTCGCCGAAGCCGGTGAGCAAGCCACGTCCCACACTGTATGCGGGTGGTGAGTCGGAGACGGCGAAGAACCTGATTGCTGCGAAGTGCGACGCTTACCTGATGCATGGTGATCCTCCGGAGATTGTTGGGGAGAAGATCAAGGATATGCGGCGGCGGCGTGAGGCGATGGGGCTGGGGCCGATGACGTATGGGATTGCCGGGTATGCGATTGTGCGGGACAGCGAGGCCGAGGCGCTGAAAGAGGTTGATCGGATTACGGATGTGCAGCAGTCGGCGCAGGGTTATAAGAACTATCAGCAGTGGATTACTGGGTCGAATCTGGAGCAGAAGATTTCGCTGAAGGATTATTCGGTTTCGAACCGAGGGCTGCGGAGCGGGTTTGTGGGGACGCCGGAGCAGGTTGCGGAAAGAATGGAAGAGTTCACCGCTGCGGGGGTTGATCTGGTGCTGCTGCAGTCGAGTCCGCAGGCAGAGGAGATGGAGCGGTTCGGCGCGCAGGTGATTCGGAGTGGGGCGGCCGTTTAATCCTTGTAGTTAGTTAGGACAG
>DATHQG010000230.1:0-10213 GCA_035483075.1 Edaphobacter sp.
GCCGAGGTGTGCGCCTTCGATGAGGCCGGGAAGATCGGCGACGGTGAAGGATTCGATGTGGGGATAGTCGCCGACCTGGACGACGCCGAGATTGGGTTCGAGGGTGGTGAAGGCGTAGTTGGCGATCTTCGGCTTAGCGGCAGAGAGGCGCGAGATTAGTGTGGACTTGCCGACGTTGGGGTAGCCGACGAGGCCGGCGTCGGCGAGGAGACGAAGCTCGAGGCGATAGGCCCGCTCTTCACCGGGGCGGCCGAGCTCGTGTTCGCGCGGAGCCTGATGGGTGCTGGTGGCGAAGTGCTGGTTGCCGCGTCCGCCGCGTCCGCCCTTGGCGATGACGATGGTCTCGTTGGGGTGGGCGAAGTCGTGGATGAGCTCGCCGGTCTGGTCGTCGTAGAGGAGGGTGCCTACGGGGACTTTGAGGGTGGTGGATTCACCGGCGTACCCGGAGCAGTTGGAGCCGAGGCCGTGGCCGCCGCGCTGGGCCTTGTGCTCTGGGTTGAAGCGGAAGTGGACTAAGGTGTTGTGGCTGAGCGATGAGGACATGAGGACGTCGCCGCCGTGGCCGCCGTCACCGCCGGATGGGCCGCCCTTGGGAACGAATTTTTCGCGGCGGAAGGCCATACAGCCGTTGCCGCCGTCGCCGGCCTTGATACGGATTCGCGCTTCGTCAATAAACATTTTCCAATGTTCAGTGTACTAGGATGTACGCTACACTGTTGCCATTCACACAGTTTCCTGAAGGCGCGTGGACCGTTTGGGGTTGGACGGCCGTGACGTTGCGATTCGGGGGACGTGTTCTCTAGACGCTCGGGCCAGGAAGCGCAACGGCGATTAACCATGTATTAATCGCGGTATGTAATCTTCAGTCCAAGCCAAAAATGTACCGGATAACGAGCGAGGATCCACCTCGTGCGCTCAGCAGGTTAGGAACAACTTTAGGAGGCGTGATGATGAACAAGATGATGAAGCTTTTGCTCGTGGCGGCAGCTAGTCTGGTGACGAGTCCATTGCTGGCACAGTCGAGTACGCAGGGGGCGATTGGCGGAACGGTATTCGATACGACGGACGCGGTGGTACCGAAGGCGGCCGTGACGATCCACAACGACGGTACGAACGCCGATATCCACTTAAGTGCGGACGACAGCGGCTATTTCAAGGCGCCACTGGTTGAACCTGGAACCTATACCGTGACCATTCTGGCCAAGGGGTTCAGGGACTATCGCGCGAACCAGGTAATCGTGCAGGTAGGCCAGCTGACGACGGTGACGCCGCATCTTGTGACGGGCTCCGAATCGCAGGTGGTCGAGGTGACGGCAGAGGCACCGATCCTCAACTTCGAGTCGCCGGACTTTTCGTCGAATCTCAATAAGAAGACGCTCGACGATCTTCCAATCAACAATCGCCGTTGGTCGAGCCTTGCGATGACGACTCCCGGTGTTGTGTCGGATTCGAACGGCTTCGGACTGGTAAGTATTCGCGGCATCAGCCCGATTCTGAATAACGTGTTGATCGACGGTGCCGACGACAATCAGGCGTTCTTCTCGGAGGAGCGTGGACGTACGCGTGAGGCGTATTCGACCTCGGCTAGCGCGGTACGTGAGTTTGCAGTGAACACAGGCGTCTATGGCGCGGAGTATGGTCGGGCCGCGGGCGGCGTGATCAACTCGGTGACCAAGAGCGGCACGAACCAGATCCATGGCGAAGCGTATTTCTACGACCGCGAGAGCAACTGGAACGCTTACAACGCGTACAGCAAGATCACCACTCCAACCTTGAATCCCGCGACCGGTGGCTACACGTTTCCGACGACACCGTTGAAGCCGGAGGACGTACGCAAGATCTACGGCTTTACCGCCGGTGGTGCGCTGATCAAGGACAAACTGTTCTGGATCTATACCTATGACCAACACTCGCGCATCTTTCCGGGGACCGCGATTCCGAGCTCGGCAGCGAGCTTTTACGCACTGCCGGACCTGACCTTGCCCGCGACCTGCTCGATCGCCGCGAACGGCTTTGTGTATAACACCGCCAATTCAACCCAGGCTTGCAGCGCCGACAGTAATAGCGCGATGGATAGTCAAGCCGCTGTCTTGGCGATTCGCCAGGGCCAGGCCGCCAATGCTGCCGGCTACGCCAATGGCGCAAAGCTCTATCAGGCCGGCATCGTTGGGTTGCAGTCGGACCTTGGCACTGTACCCCGTACGGGCTACCAGGAGATCAACACTCCCAAGCTCGATTGGCAGATCAACCAAAAGGAGCACGTCAGCTTTCTCTACCACCGTCTACGTTGGGACTCTCCTGGCGGTGTTCAGACGTCGGCGACGAACGACTACGGTCTCGATACGTGGGGAAATGACTTCGTCAAGCTGGACTATGGCGTTGCCAAGCTGACCAGCCTGCTCTCCACGAAGATCAGCAACGAGTTGCTCTACCAGTACGGACGCGAGCTCAACGACGAGACGCAGCAGCCCTTCAGCGCTTACACGCTGGCGAACCTTGTGGGAACCGGTGGCAACGTTCCCGAAGTTGCGTTGGACACGAGCGTGTTCGCCAACATTGGCTCTCCCTACTACTCCTACCGGCTGGCATACCCCGACGAGCGGAAGTGGCAGATCGGCGACGTGCTTCACTACACCAAGAGCAACCACAACTTCACCTTTGGCGGGGACACGGTACACAACTGGGACCTGCTGAACAATCTTTACGAGGCGAATGGCTACATTGTCTACAGCTATCTCGGCAACTACATCAACGACCTACTGAACAAGGGCAAGTCGGCTTCGAGCTGCGGTTCGCAGACCGGTCAGGCGCCTACGTCTACGACGACGACGGGCTGGACTGGTACCCTCCCCTGCTACTCGACGAGCACCCAGGGCTTTGGAGCGAGTCCGACGTACGCTATCACCACGTTTGACTATTCTGTGTTTGGACAGGACAACTGGAAGATCTCACCCAGGCTTACACTTGAGCTTGGAGCACGGTATGACTACGAGTTCTTGCCTTCGCCCTCAGCCAACCTCACCGGACCAACAGGCTCGTATGTTCCCTTTCCGGGGGTAACAAATCATCCCAGCGACAAGAACAACGTCGGTGTCCGCATCGGCTTCGCAGACGATGTCTTCGGTGACGGCAAGACCGTTCTTCGTGGAGGCTACGGCATCTTCTACGGCCGTATCACCAACGGTGTGCTGCTGAATACGCTGCTCAATACGGGCAGCCCGAATGGCCAGTACACGTCCCAGTTCAAGCCTGCGACGGCTGGCGCACCGGTGTTCCCCAACATCGTTCAGGCGGCGTCCGGTACTGTGGCGGCCCCAGGCGTGTACTACCTCGGGCCACATCTTCAAAACCCGCAGGTACATGAGTATGACCTGGTCCTGCAGCAGGAGATTGGGAGGGGCACGATCTTTTCGATGAGCTATCTTGGAGCGCTTGGCCGCGAGTTGCCGAACTTCCTCGACCTTAACCTTGACCCGACTACCGTGGTGCCGGTGACGATCACCGTCTCTGATACCAGCGGCAAGGGACCGTTGCCCAACGGAGCGCAGTACGTTGTCCCGACCTACACGAAATATGGGAATAAAGGTCTGTTTGGATCCGTCGCGACCAACTTCCAGAACATCACGGAGGTGGTCAGCAATGTGAATTCGACCTACAACGCCCTTGTGGCCGAAGTACAGAACCGCTCCATTCACAATCTGCAGTTCGACTTCAATTTTACCTGGGCGCATGCTCTGGACTTTGCCCAGAATGCGACGACAACCACCTCTGCCAATAGTTGGTATGACCCCTACTCCAACGCACGAGCGAACTACGGGAACTCGAACTATAACGTTCCGACCCGGTTCGTTGGGTATGCTCTCTATACTTTCCCGGTGATCCACTCCTCAGCGTGGTACACCTACGCGAGCAACGGTTGGAGTATCGACACCTCCTTCCAGGCGCAGAGCGGCCTGCCGTATACCACCGGAGTCAGTGGCTTCAACTCGAACGATGCCATTCTCGGGGACTGGAATGGAGCCGGCGGAACTACGGCGATCCCTGGAATTGGCCTCAACACGAACAGGCAACCTCGGAAGATCGTGGACGACATGCGTGTTCAGAAGCAATTCACCTTCGCGGAGAAGTACAACCTGCAGTTGCTTGCCAATGTCTTCAATATAGCTAACCATCAGAATATCGACGGCGTTGGAGCCACAGCGTACAAACTGAGCAGCGGAGCCGCGGGTAACCTGGGTGTCGCAACCTTCCAACCCGCAACATTCGCCGTACCGACCAGCAGTAATAACAGCGGCTTCCTGTATACGCCGCGTCAAATAGAAATTGGTGCGCGGTTTGTCTTCTGATTTGGGCCGTCACGTATTTCAGGGCGGTAGCTTCGGCTGCCGCCCTTTTGTTTTTAATACTGTCATTGCATTCTTAATTCGTTTGTACGCGGCAAATCTCTTTTATCATCATCGGTATAGTGCGAAGTTGCTTTGAGCGAGGCTATGCCACAGACAGTGGTGGCCGCAGCAGCGTTATTTCTAGATAGTTCCCGTGGCTTGGTGTAGAGCAGTACAAATTTCCGCGGAGAGTGCATGTTGTTCTGTCAAGGACGCGCAAAATCTTGCGCGTTCGTAAGGAAGATTGTCTGGGCCTGCTTGTTGTGTTGCTGTGCTGCTGCGACCGTAGAGACGTGCGCGCTGGGGCAGACTGCGGTGGACGGCGCTATCAGCGGTTTTGTCGTTGATGCGGGTGGGGCCGCGCTCACAGGTGCGGTGGTGCAGGTGCAGAACGTAGCGAATGGAACGACGACACGGATGACGACGGGGGGCAAGGGAGAGTTTCTGGTGGGGCACCTTCCGGCCGGAGAGTACAGCGTGGTTGTGGAGTATGCGCTGTTTGCGCGCCTGACATTGCAGCCGGTCGTTGTCGAATTAGGAGGCGAGACGTCGATAGAGGCGCGGCTGCGGGTGGGGGGTGTTGCGACCTCAGTGACCGTGAAGGCAGATCCGGATCCCCCGATTTCTCTGGGCGTCGCCAATCTGTCGTCGGCCGCTGTCGCTGGTGTCGTTACGCCGGGTGAGATCGAGACGTTGCCGGTGAACGGGCGCCGGTGGCAGACGTTTGCACTGCTGATGCCGGGTGTCAATGTCGATCCAGAGGGGGACGGTTTGCTGAGCTTCCGAGGGGTGGCTTCGACGCAGAACAGCAGTCGCGTGGATGGCGGGGACGACGACCAGAGCTTCGGATCAGTGCCGCGGGGAACGGGGACCGAGAGTGGAGCGGAGGTCGAGGACGCGGCCGAGGCCGGGGTTTCGGGACGCGTCAGTGTCGGGAGTGCGGCAGGGGGCGGTGGGTATGGGCGGCACTCAGGGATGGCCTATACGTTTTCGCAGGAGGCGGTGCGTGAGTTTCGGGTGAGTGGGCAGAACTATTCGGCGTTGTATGGCCACGCTGCGGGCGGGATTATTACTACGGTTTCGAAGAGCGGAACGAACGAACTGCATGGGACTGGATTCTACCTGGCGCGGACGAGCGCGTTGGCCGCTACGAACCCCTTCTCGATTGCGAGCAACTATGTCGACGGCGTGACGACGAGTGCGGCGGTAAAGCCTCATGATCTGAGGCAGCAGTTCGGAGGCAGCGTTGGCGGCGCTGCGGTGCGGGACAAGCTCTTCTACTTTTATGCGTACGACCAACAGGCGCGTGACTTTCCGGCGATATCGACCCCTGAGGACCCCAACTTTTATGCGTTGACTCCGACGCAGCAGGCGCTTTTGGGGAACCGCGGCGTAACGCCGGCGAAGATCAATGCGGCGTTGAATTACCTGGACAGCTTGACGGGAACGATTGCCAGGCGGCAGAACCAGACGATTAACTTCGGCAAGGTGGACTGGCAGTGGTCCGCGCAGCACCGCGCGAGTGTGCAGTATGACCGGGCGCGTTCGAGCTCTCCTGCAGGCGTTCGATCTTCCCCCGTCGTTGATGTGGGCAGGGCGAGCCTGGGCGGCACTTTTGCCAAGGTGGATGCTGTGCTGGGACGATGGATTTGGCTGCCGACGGTGAGGTGGAGTAATGATCTGCGGGTGCAGTACGGGCGGGACCTTGAGTATGAGCAGGTAGACGCGCCGCTGCCGCAGGAGCCGGCTGTGGGGCCCGGTGGGTCGGCTCCGGAGATCGCGATCGGGCCGGATGGATTTACGTACGGGAGCTCGCCGTCGCTGGGGCGCAAGACGTTTCCGGACGAGACCAAGGTCCAGCTTGTCGATTTGGTGACATGGACTCGCGGCCGCCATCAGCTTCAGGCAGGCGTTGATCTCAGCCTGGTGCATGACGATATCGACGCTCTCGCAAACATGCAGGGGGCGTTTCACTATGACAGTTCGACGACCGCAGGGCATGCCGGCGGGCTTGTGGACTGGATTACGGACTACACGTTCAACGTGAATGCTTACCCGAACGGCGGATGTCCGTCGATTGTTTCGGCGGTGCATGATTTCTGCTTTCGCTCGTATACGCAGAGCTTTGGGCAGCAGGCGGTGGCGTTCGACACCCAGGAGTGGGCGGGATTTTTGCAGGACGACTGGCACGTGAAGCCAGGGCTTACCGTCAATGCCGGGTTGCGATACGAGTATGAGTTCCTGCCGTTGCCGCAGCAACCAAATGCGGTCCTTGATGCGGCATTCGGCAATATCGGCGCGACAAGCGTGTTTCCTGAAGACAGAGATAATTTTGGGCCGCGTCTGGGGGTGGCATGGGAGCCGTTCGGGCAGGGTCGGGGTCTCGTGCGGGTTGGGTATGGGCTGTTTTACGGGCGGCTGCCGGGCGCGACGGTGCGGAGTGCGCTGGTTGATACGGCGCTGGCCTCGTCAGCGAGGCATGTGCTGATTACACCTGCGACGGTTACAAATTGTCCACAGGTGGCGAACCAGGGGTTTGGGTATGCGTGCGCTTATGTAACGACTCCGCCGTCTGCTGTTACGACGACGACCTCGGCGATGGTGTTCGATCGCAGGTTTCGACTGCCGGCGGTGCAGCAGGGCAGCTTGACTGTGGAGCGCGAGGTCGGTGCGGGGGTAATTGCGAGCGCGACGTATCTGATGAATCTTGACCGGCAGCTGCCGAACTCGGTCGACATTAATATCGCTCCGGCCAAAGCGACGAAGGTGTTTCAGCTACAAGGGGGAACGGGCGCGGTAGGAGTGCAGGACGGCGAGACGTTTGTTGTTCCTTTCTATTCGCAACGTGTGAATACCAGCTTTGGGCCGGTGACCGATATTGTTTCGAATGCGGACGCTTCGTACAACGCGATGGTGCTTGAGGCGCGGCGGAGGCTTCGTGGCGGCCTTGAGTTTCGGGCGAGCTGGACCTGGGCGAAGGCGATTGATTATGGCCAGGGGGGCGCTACTCCCCGGACGAATGCGCAGTTCGATCCGTTCAACGTGTTGTATGACAAGGGGCTGTCGGAGTTGAACTTTCCGCATAAGGTGCTGGCGAGTGCGGTGTGGGAGCCGACGCTTGCAAGTGAACAGCACTGGTTTCGGATCGCCGCGAACGGATGGACGATTGCACCGCTATTTGTTGAGTCGAGCGGCCGACCGTATAGTCTCGATATCTTTGGGGGCACGCGGCTGACGGGCGGACACGAGAGCATCAATGGCGCGGGCGGTGCGGTGTATCTGCCGACGGTGGGGAGGAACACGCTGAGGCTGCCGGATACGGGGAGGCTCGATCTGCGTGTGAGCCGGGCGATGCGGGTGACGGAGCGGGTGCGGATGCGCGGGAGCGTGGATGTGTTCAACCTGACCAACCGGGTGAACTACTCGGCGATTATGCAACGGGCGTTTCTTGTGGGGACGGAGACGAACGGGGTGATGCCGCTGGTCTTTCAGAACGCGGCGACGGTCGCGGCGGAGGGGTTGAATGTGCGGCCGTTTGGGACCTTTACTGCGGCGTCGACGGTGCAGTCGCCGGAGCGGCAGGTGCAGCTTGGGGTGAGGGTGGAGTTTTGAGGGTCAGTGTTGCGAGATGGAGAGGGTGTTGCCGTCGGGGTCGGTGAACCATGCGACCTTGGCGCCTCCGGGAGCGGTCCAGACTCCGTCGGGGCCCTGCTCGAGGAAAGGGTAGCGGTTGAACTTCACGGATTTGCTGGTCATCTCGGCGACAGTCTTGTGGATGTCTTTGACCTGCCAGCCGAGGATGGTGAACGGGAAGGGGGTGAAGTCGTCTACGCGGACGACGCGGACCATGGTTCCGTTGGCGTCCATGACGATGGCGAAGGCGTCGTCGCTGACGAAGCGCAAGCCGAGAGTCTCATAGAAGAGTCGGGCGCGGGCCGCATCTTTGGTAGGGATAAAGGCTACAACGGGGCTGTGAGCAAGCATATGTGACCTCGTTCGTCGGTCAGTTTAGCTGAAGTCGTGACGGTCGGATCGTTGTGCGGGACTCTGGAAGAGATTTTGGTCTCCCTGACCTGGGGTGAGGTCGGAATGGGTGGCGAAACGGGTAATGGGGAATGCGGTGGGGTAGTTCTGTTGGATCCACGCTGTCATCTGTTCGCGAACGAGGCACCGCAGGTCGAAGTTTTCGCCGGAGTTGCGGGAGCTCATGAGACAGCGCAGCTCCATGGAGCGGTCGGTGAGGTTGGTGACCTGCAGACCGCAGACCCGTTTGTCCCAGAAGGGCGAGGCGTGGACGATTGTCTCGAGCTGCGTTCGCAGGTCCTCCACTGGAATCGAGTAGTCGACGTAGAGAAACGCAGTGCCCAAGATGTCGGAGGACTCGCGTGTCCAGTTCTGAAAGGAGTTTTCGATGAAGTAACTGAGGGGGACGACAAGCCGGCGGAGGTCCCAAATTTTAACGACGACGTAGGCAGAGTTGATCTCTTCGATACGACCCCATTCACCCTGGATGACGACGACGTCATCGATACGGATCGGTTCGGTGATGGCAATCTGCAGGCCGGCAAAGAAATTAGAGGCGGTGGACTTGGCGGCGGTGGCGAGAATCAGTGAGGCGATGCCAGCCGATGCGAGGAGCCCGGAGCCGTACTGCCAGATTCGCGGATCATCGAAGGTCCAAAGCAGAGCACCGATATCGATGATCACGACAAAGGTGATGAGCATGCGACGAAAGAGCTGGAACTGGGTATGGATTCGGCGCGCGCGCATATTGTTTTCGGCTGTGAGATCGTAGCGCCGCAGCATGACGGTCTGGAGGACGTAGATGCAGCCGATGGCTAACCAACCGAGGGCGACGACGGCCAACATGATGAGTACTTGCCGCACTGTGGCCTCGATATCGTCGGGCAGGCCAGGGACGACGGGGAGAACGATGAACAGGCAGGTCAGGAGGAAAATTGCGCGAGCGGGCTTTCCAAGGTGTTTCTGCAGCCCCCAGCCAAGGGCATGGATCGTTGATTCCTTGCGACGTAGGACGCGAAACAGCACATAATGCACCACATTGGCCAGCACAAGCACGCTGCAGAAGACGAAGATGGCAAAGAACCAGCCGTGCCGGAAGTGAAACATCGCGAGCATGGAAAGGGCAGGATGGCCTGTGTGTAGTTGGGCATGGACGAGATTTTCTGGATTCAAGGGGGTCGCCTCCCTGGTGGTTAGATGCTTCGAGGCGGGGAGTGGTCAGGACGGCGTCGGTAAAACCCTTCGTTGGCTGCCTATTTGTGCTGCAGGTATTCCAGGGCCTCCAGTACGGCCTTCTCTAACGCGATGCGTTGGTCGGAGTAGGAGTGGTCGGTCGTCATGTGGATGGTGGTGAGTTCGGTGGCTCCGGCCTTGCGCAGGGCCTCTACGAAGGCGTCGTTGGATGGGGCGAGGCCGTCGTCTGAGGTGATGACGAGCATGGAGCGGTTTGCGAGCTTCGGTGCGAGAGCGGGGACGTTCCAGGCGGCGTCGTTCGCCACGACCTCTTTGGCGAGACTCTCGGGGGTACAGCCGGCGAGCGGCGCCATCCCTTCCGCGGCAAAGTGTGCTGCGAGAGCGTCGGTCGCCATCTTTTCCTGGCCGGGCTTGAGGGATTGCACCTTGTCCACGCCCATGTCGGCCGCGGAGATCAGGCCGACGAATTTAATTCCAGCGTCCTGTGCGCCGACGTAGCGTGCCATGAAGCCGCCCATGCTGTGGCCGATGAGGACGATGTAGGCGGGGTCGGAGCGCAGCTTCTTTGCGTTGGCGGCGTCACGGAGGTAGGCGATGGCGGATTGCGTGTC
>DATHQG010000231.1:0-17938 GCA_035483075.1 Edaphobacter sp.
CTTCGACGATGCTCAGGGCAGAGAGGGGCCGCTTCGTGACGACTGTTTTTGGCCCGACTGAAGTCGGGCCCTTCCGGTTCGTGGTTTGCCACGGAATGAGTGGTGCGTCATTGAGGACAACTGATCGCGCTTTACTCGATCGCCCACCTTAGCGACGATGAAACCGTCGCGAAGATAGGGCACCCAGAGTTAGAGGTGGCCGTTCCGGCGATTTATCGCCAAGTGTTTGATTCAGCTCAGAACGGTCCAGCGAAGATTATGGAACGAAGAACCGTCGTTTAGTATTGGCGCTAACAGGAAAGCCGATTGCCTAAACTCAGCATCTCGAATCGAGGTCCCATGTATTCAAGAAAGTTGCTTTTGTCGGCGATTTTGATTTGCCTCAATGGCAGTGGATCAAGTTCGATTGCGCTTCCTTCGTCTGGCCTTTTCACCTGGAATGAAACTGCAGACACCGCTGTTTCGTCCGCGGTGTCGTCTGAATTGCGCGGGATGGCAGCGAAAGGACAGTTAGGAAATAATCTCAATACCACCGGATATCGAGAGCAAATCAAGAGACTTTATGAATCCACAAACTTTGCACCTTTGTGGACCAAGGAGGACGCGCCAACATCGCAAGCGACGTATTTGATTGAGGCCATGCGCGCAAGCCGTCTAAAAGGATTGAATCCCAGCGACTATGGGGCGGAAGGCCTGGCGACGCAATCGAAGAGCCTCAAAGCAGCGTCAGCCGCCGCTCAGGCTTCGTTTGATGCCACTCTGACGATGGCGACGATGCGGTACATCTCGGACCTGCGGATCGGGCGAGTTAATCCCAAACATCTGAAGTTCGGCATCGACGTGCAGTCCAAGAAATACGATCTGCCGGAGTTTATTACGCAACAGGTTGTGAACGCGGGAGACATCCAATCGGTCTTCGATCGGATTGAGCCACCGTACGCTGGTTATCGCCGTATCGAGGGTACGTTGAAGCAATACCTGGACTTGGCTGCAAAGGGAGACGGAGCCAAAGTGCCGGCTGGGACCAAAACCGTCGCCCCGGGCGATACATATGCAGGAACGTCTGAGTTGGCTGCGCGATTGCGGTTGCTTGGAGACCTTCCGCAGGGGGGAAGCTTCGATTCCTATAGCGGGGCACTTGTCGAGGGGGTCAAACATTTTCAGGCAAGACATGGCCTCGCCACAGACGGCAAATTAGATGCGGCGACTCTGCGCGAGTTGAACACTCCACTGAGTGCACGCGTACAGGAGATCGATGACGCACTGGAGCGCTGGCGATGGATCCCCACCGAGTTTCAGCAGCCTCCGGTCCTGGTCAACATTCCCGAGTTTCGGCTAAGGGCCTATTCAGAAGATCATCAGCTCGCGCTTGCGATGAACGTCGTAGTGGGCAAGGCCGCGCCGACCCAGACGCCAATTTTTACCGACGATATACGGTTTATCGTTTTCCGGCCCTATTGGAACGTCCCGCCTGGAATTCTGCGCAGGAGTGTCATCCCGGGCATCACGAAGAGCAGCGGGTATATAGCTCGTGAGCGATTCGAGGTAACCGACTCCAGTGGCAGATTGGTGTCTGGTTCAAGTGAGGACATAGTTGCCGGGCTGCGCTCGGGCAAATACTCAATACGTCAGAAACCGGGGCCAAACAATGCATTGGGGCTGATCAAATTCATGTTTCCCAATTCGCATTCCGTCTATCTCCACAGCACTCCATCGACCGAGTTATTTGCCAGGTCGCGACGAGACTTCAGTTCAGGTTGTATACGGGTAGAGAAGCCAGCCGAGTTAGCCGCGTTCCTGTTGCGCGATCAACCTGATGGGCAACAACCCTGGACTGTAGCACGCGTACAAACAGCGATGGACTCCGGCAAAGACAATCGGCAAGTTAACCTGACGGTAAAGGTCCCGGTCCTTATTCTCTACGTGACTGCCGTCGCGGAAGAAGACGGTACTGTGCACTTTTTCGACGATATCTATGGTCACGACAAACGGCTGAATGCTCTGCTTGCGAAAGGCCCTCCTTATCCGTAGACAAGTGATTCGCCCAGCGAGGCCAGACCTGCGAGGTCATGGATGACGTTGCGGGCCATATCGAAGATCACGTCATACGCACTGCCGGAGAGCTTCGCGGCGGCTTTTGTGGCCCGACTGAAGTCGGGCCCTTCCGGTTCGGGGTTTGCTACGGATTTGCGTTGCGGCTTTGAGGAAGCGGATCGCGCTTTGCGCGATGGCCCATCTTAGCGACGATGAACTCGGCGCGAAGATGAACCACCCAAATTTAGATGTGGGCCACTCAGCCAAGACAAAGATCGCCCCTCCACCGGGCGGCATGGAGGGGCGATGACCTTGATGGGTTGTCTCTTCTTGCTAAGCGAGAAGCCTTCTCTTGATGGCCCCTGCGATACCAAGTGCGCCGGTACCCAGAAGCATGAGCGTGGACGGCTCAGGTACGGGTGAACCTGGCTGGAGGGTGATGTCTTCGGAGGTAAGTCCACCATTGCCACCTTTGGGGGTCACGAAGCTGGCCTTGATCGAAGCTTCATCAGATCCAGTAAAGAGATCGCCCGGTGAGGCGAGTGTGATTGCCCATTCCCAGTTGTAGACGTCGCCGCTTCCAATCGCCAGACCTGTGCCGCCGGAACAGAAGAACCCGGAACCGGAACCGTC
Source organism: Edaphobacter sp. (assembly GCA_035483075.1). Taxonomy (GTDB): domain Bacteria; phylum Acidobacteriota; class Terriglobia; order Terriglobales; family Acidobacteriaceae; genus Edaphobacter. Next base: position 2,668 of record DATHQG010000231.1, read on the forward strand.
GCAGCCTCCAGAAGAGAGGCCGCCATTTTTGACGGTGCCGAATGGGCCAGAGACGAATGCTACGGAGACGAAAGATGAACTCACCTTCGGGGCCACGGCATTCAGAAGGTCGCCGGGGAGCGTCGTAGCAGAGGTGTCGACGGTTAGAAAGATATCGAAGATGTCGGGGTTGGACGTCGCTGTGTAGGTGAGGGTGTAGCTCGACCCCAGACAGGTACTGCAGTTAGTGGGTCCAATCGTGTCCGCCTTCGCAGAGGCTACGAACCCGAACAAACACAGACAAGAGAGGAAGAGAAGTTTTTTGAACATTTAGGTGGCTCACTGAACGGAATTTTCCGAGAACAGTCGCCCTTTGGAACGAGGAGACACGGAATCAGGCTTTTAGAGTGCATGTTAAGGGCCAAACCATACTTTCTTCAGGCTCAATTCTAGACTGTCTTATGTGCGACCTAGACGAAACGCACAAGTCGGACAGGGTAGTCTCGGCATTCTGTGTGCAACTTCTTACAGGTTTTGGGGAGAAAATTTCCACTATTAAAGGCGCTCGGGGCTTCAGACTTCGCTTCGGCCGTTCGACGATGCTCAGGGCAGAGCGGTGGCCGCTTCGCGGCGGGTGCTTTTGGTCCGACTGAAGTCGGGCCCTTCCGGTTCGTGGTTTGCTCGGAATTTACGGTGCTTTGTTGAAGGCAGCGGATCGCGTTTTGCGCGATTGCCCACCGACGCTCACCCCACCAGCAAGGCTGGCCGGAACCGATTAGCGGCTACTCGAAGAGGGAGATGGCGACGCGGAGATCGTCGGCCAGGCGTCGGTATAGCTCCTGTACGGTGCGGAGCGCCAGGAGCTGGTCTGTGGTCTGCAGCGTCTCCGTGGCGATGAGTTCTTCGATGGCCTCAATGTCGGTCGCGACAGATGCAAGCTTTTCGTTCAAGAGATCTGAAGGGGCTTGTGACATGGCAAACAGCCTACCACCGGAAGGGCGTCGGTATCGATTGCCAGGGATTGATGCGGGTCCTTAAGGACACCTTTTACCGTAGGCGCCGCAGACTGTCGACGGAGGGCACGAAATAATAAGAGCCAGTTAACGGCTGGGTATAGCGTGTGAGCGCGTCGCGCGTGCCGGTGACGAGGCCTGCCATGCTATCGAGCATTCGGGAGAGCCGCTTCTGGTCTGCGCTGAATCCAACGAAGACGGTGCCATGGTCGTCGACGTCTCCGTAGGGCATGTTGCGACGAAAGATGTTGCCGAACTCGTCCTGATCGGTGCGAGCGACATGCGAGTCCGATGGCTTGTTCTCGAGTTCGATGCTGTCGAGTTTGGTGCGTCCCATGATGCGCTCCTGCTGAGGGACCGGCAGAGCTTCCCACTCGGCCGTCTTGTGCTTCCACTTTTGGAGCAACAGGACTGAGCCGGCGGCACCGGGAGCACCTTCGGGCAAGAGGGCGTCCATCGGAGCGTCGAGCAGCGTTGGGTTCTCTGAGCCATCGATGAAGCCGGTTAGATCGCGATCGTGCCTGTAAGGCCAACTCGAGGTTTCTTCTCCCAGCGAGGCCAGACCTGCGAGGTCATGGATGACGTCGCGGGCCATATCGAAGATCACGTCATACGCACTGCCGGAGAGCCATACGAGCGCATCATGTTGCGTGGCCGGCATAACGAAACCTTCGGTGCCCTGGACCGCTTTGTTGAAGCCCTCGACGCCGGGAGGGCCGTCGTGTGGAACGATTTTGCGCCAGAGCTCAGGCCGAAAGGCGATGACGAAATTCACGCCTCCTGTGGTGGTCCGTGGTTCACGGATGGCGGAGATTGTGGCGGCGAATTCTTTGAATTTTTTCGCGTCCAGAATGTCGAACTCGAGGTACGCATGAGAGGACGTTCCAAGAGCGAAGATTCCGGCCTGAGGCGTGTCCATGCGGGAATTATATCGGGGACAATCTTTTTAGCTATGGGCGCAAGTTTAGATGTGGGCCACCCAGCCAAGGGAGATAATCAGTCGCTTCGGCTGCGTCTTCGCTCCGGCCCTTCGACGATGCTCAGGGCAGAGCGGGGGCCGCTTCGCGGCTGCTGTTTTTGGCCCGACTGAAGTCGGGCCCTTCCGATTCGGGGTCGCCACGGAATTAGTGGTGCGTCGTTGAGGGCCAAGGATAAGACAACGACTTTCCTCACTGACCGTTCCAGCTTGGGACGGTGCGGACTATGTTCCACATCATTTGGTCCAGGGCGGTGTTGATCTGGTCGGAGGGTTCGGTGCGGGTGTTGCATAGGGCGGCCCAACACATGCCCGTGTTGGTGCGGACCATAATGGAGGTGGTGCCGGGGAGACTGCCGCTGTGCCACCAGGGGCCGGCGCCGTTGTTGCGGACCATCCAGCCGCGGGCGTAGCGGGCGTCGCCTGCGGGGTAGGCAGGGGCGGGGGTGGTCATCATTTTGATGGTGTCGGGTTTGAGGAGCGCGGGGACGCCGGGGGCGCCGGCGACGTGGTTGAGGAACTGGACCAGCTCGGTGGAGGAGGCGATCCATCCGCCGTGCGAGTCCATGCGGGTGATGTTGAGCTTGTATGGGTCTTCGTCGTACTGGCCGTAGTAGACGACCTCGTCCTGGGCGCTGTCGCTCTCTTTGTTGCGGGCGATCTTCATGGTGGAGATGCCGCAGGGGCCGAGGACGTTGTTCTCGACGTAGGAGTCGTAGGGCTCGCTAGTGATTTGTTCGATGACGCGGCCGAGGACGCAGTAGCCGAAGTTGGAGTAGGCCCAGTGGGTGCCGGGTGGGTTGGTGAGGGGGACTTTGGCGATGGTCTGGGTGATGAGTTTGGTCTGGTTCCAGGAGAGGTTGTGCATCATGGGGTCGTTGGCGTCGTTGGGCCAGCCGCCGCAGGTGTGGGTGAGGAGGTCGTCGACGGTGATGTCGGTGATGTAGGGCAGGTAGGGGGGCTTGCCGTATTTGATGCCGAAGACGGCGCCGGGGCCGAAGACTTTGTCGGTTAGTTTGAGCTTGCCCTGCTCGATGAGGGAGAAGATGGTGACGGAGGTGATGGGCTTGGTGACGGAGGCGATGCGGAAGAGGGAGTTCTGCTGGGCTTGAGTGAGACGCGCTTTGTCGGCCATGCCGGTGGCCTGGTCGTAGACGAAGCGGCCGTTGCGGGAGATGGCGATGGAGGTGGCGGGGACGGAGAATTGACGGCGGAACTCTGCGGCGATGCGGCCCATCTCGCCGCGCTGCTGACCGGTGGAGCCTCCGTATTGGGGCTGCGCGAGGGCGTCGAGCGTGGGGAGGCCTACGGTGGTTGCGGCGGCCGTGGTGACGAGATTTCGAATGAGCGAGCGGCGGTCTAGCGTTTTGCGGGTTTGGCGGAGAGGACCTTGATTGGGCGAATTGGGCTTGGGCATAGGTTTTTCGGTTGGGCGGTGTGAGGAGCGGCTGGTGAAAGAGGATTTTATCTTTATGGTGGCGGGTGGGAAAGGCTTTGAGATTTCGGGAGTCTGCGTTGATACTGCTGGAGTGTATGGGGAGGGTCGATGAAAAGAGCTGGCTTCAGCTTGCTTTCGCTTTGCTTTGCTTTAACCACGTTCGCAGGGGAGATGGCGATAGGTCAACAGCCGCCGTCGCAACAACCACCGGCGAACGCCGCGGGTAACTGGACGTTGTACTGCAAGGACCCGAACGGATCGACTTCGACGAAGTACCTCGAGCTAAAGCAGAACGGGACGGTGATATCCGGTCATTTCAAGGGGCCGAACCAATCGGGTGGCGTGGAGGGCACGATCGATGAGCAGCACCTTGTTGTTCGGACGAAGACGCGCGATGTGCTGGTGTTTCGAGGGCGGGTGAACGGGCAGCGCGTTGATGGCGTGGTGCAGGGCAACTCGTACGACGGCACGTTTCATGACAGGGGTGGAACGGGATCGTTCCAGGGGGTGCGCTCAAACTGATGGGGCGATCTTTGCGATAGTGTTTTGGCCCGACTGAAGTCGGGCCCTTCCGGTTCGTGGTTCGCCTCGGAATTAGTGGAGCGTCGTTGAGGACAATGGATCGCGCTTTGCGCGATGACCCACCTTAGCGACGATGAAACCGTCGCGAAGATGGGGCACCCAGATTTTAGATGTGGGCCACCCAGCCGAAGATGGAGCACCCAAATTTAGATGCGGGCCACCCAGCGTCAATCGGTAGGTTTCGTCTTCATACTCCTGAGCATCTTCAAGACCTGTTCGGGATCGATATTGAAGCTCGCGGGCGCCTGACTCGGTGGATAGTCCTTGAACGTCTCCATGAACAGCTCCGCAAGGGTTTGTCCCTGAACATTCAGGTAGACATTCTTCACCAGCCAATCGTTGTATTGATCAGACGTGAGATCTGCCCGTTCATAGGGATCCATACGCAGGTTGAACAACTTCGGAAGTCGTAAACAAGTGAAGTCATCCTGCCAAAGGTTGAAGTTGCCCTTGGTGCGCTGTTCGCAGAAGACGAACTTCCAGTTTTCGTGCCGCATAGCCACAAGCTGTCCATCGTCATCGAAATAGTAGAAGTCCTTACGCGGTGAATGGGCCTCTTTGCCCTCGAGATAGGGAAGAATGTTGTAGCCATCCAGATGGACTTTGTGGGCCATGCCACCGGGTCCCGTACCTTTCAAAAGCTGCTGTGTGATGTCCGGATTGCCCGCCGCTGCCAGCAGGGTCGGGAACCAATCCAGACCGGACACGATCTCGTTCGACCATTGATTCGGTTTGATGTGACCTGGCCAGCGAATCAACGCCGGGACGCGGAACGCACCTTCCCAGTTGGTGTCCTTCTCACTGCGGAAGGCCGTCGATGCTGCGTCCGGCCAACTGAACTGGTTCGGCCCATTGTCCGTCGAGTAAATCACAATGGTGTCGTTGGCTACTCCAAGATCATCCAGAGTCTTCAGCAGCTTCCCTACATCCTGGTCATGTTCCCACATGCCATCGGCGTAGTCATTGCCCGGCATCCCACTCTTTCCCTGGTATTCAGGCCGAATATGGGTAAAGATGTGCATGCGCGTGGTGTTCATCCAGACAAAGAACGGAGTACCCGCCTTTGCCTGCTTGGTTATAAAGCCCACCGCTGCATCGGTCGTCTCATCGTCAAACGTCTCCATGCGCTTCATCGTTAGCGGACCTGTATCTTCAATCTTGCCGCCCGCATAGGAGTGGATCACGCCGCGCACGTGATAATACTTTTCAAGAATGGGGTCATTCTTGGGCCAGTAAGGCATCTCTGGCTCCTGCTCTGCGTTCAGATGGTAGAGATTGCCGTAGAACTCATCGAAGCCGTGATTCGTTGGCAGATACTCGTCCTTGTCGCCCAGGTGGTTCTTACCGAACTGCCCGGTGGCATAGCCAAGCGGCTTCAGCGCCTGTGCGATGGTGATGTCCCGCGGCTGCAACCCAACCGAGGCCCCGGGGGCACCCACCTTCGTGAGCCCTGTCCGCATCGCCGACTGTCCGGTGATGAACGTCGCACGGCCGGCCGTACAGCTGTTCTCTGCATAGTAGTCGGTGAAGGTCATTCCTTCTTCGCCGATACGATCGATGTTTGGCGTCATATAGCCAACCAGACCATGCGTGTAACGGCTGATATTCGCCTGCCCGATGTCATCGCCGAAGATGACGAGAATGTTGGGTTTTTTGGCTTGTGCTTCGGCTTGCGCGCCGAACACTGCGGCCGATCCCACGAATAGTGCCAGATGCACTGCAGCCAAAATCAGTCGCGCGCGCTTGTATTTCACCATGTCTTTCTCCTCTGTTCGCCTCAACGTTCGCAGCGGTATGGAGACGAGAGACTACGATCCTGGGGTTTGAGCACCGCTGGTCGATCGCCAGGCTGCTAAGGCACTTTCACGTTACGACTCGACTGGAGAAATAAGAACTGCGAGAACTGACAGTCGATGGCGTTCGAACCGCGATGCGAGGGAGGTGTATCGGAGTTGGGGGGACCCATAACGCTACCTGCTTTGAGAGGGAACTTCTCCGGGCGCGTCAACGTACGGCAGGTAGTATCTCCTCAGAGAGGTCTCTGCTATTCAACAGGAGAGTCGCCGATGGACGCTTTAGGGCAAAACCTTCGATTTGCGGCGCGCCAGTTGTGGCGCAATCCCGGATTTACCTTGACGGTGGTCCTTACGCTGGCGCTTTCCATTGGAGCGAACACCGCGATCTTTTCCATCGTGAATGCGCTGATGCTGAAGAGCCTGCCCTATTCGCATCCGGAGCGAATGGGCACGATTTATACGCGGGTCACCGGCACCAGGGCGTCCGATGAGCGTCACCACCTGAACGGCGAGCAATGGGAGCTGCTGCGAGATAATGTCCCGTCTCTGATATCGGCCGTCTCAAGCGGAAGAACTTCGGGCGTGAATCTCCAGGCCGGGTCTCATGTGGAGTATCTTCACGCGGGGCGTATCTCGGCGCGCTATCTCGATGTGCTGGCTCTCCATCCGGTTGCCGGACGCAACTTCTCGGAGGTAGAGGACCGGCCCAATGGGCCAAAGGCCGCTATCCTGAGTTACGGATTGTGGCGAAATACCTTCGGTTCGAACCCGAATGTCCTCGGGCAAGCCATTCTGTTGAAGGGTGAGCCGTACACGGTAATCGGGGTGCTCGCTGAGGGCGCAACGACTCCTTTGAACGCGGATCTGTATACGGCGCTTCAGGAGAGCCGCAAGGGTGAAGGAGCTGGAACGAACTTCAATGTCATCACCCGGCTGCGCGATGGCGCGACCTGGCAGGAGGCAGATGCCCAGATCAGCCGCGCGTGGTCCCTTCGCACCCAACGCTTTGAATTGGAGGACAACCCGGGCGCGCAGGTGACCTACTACTCCGTGCCACTTCAGAAGGGTCAGACGGCTACGCTGCGTCCGCAGGTCCTGACTCTGATGCTGGCGGCGGGATTCATCCTCCTGATCGCCTGCGCCAATCTCGCAGGTCTCACTCTGGTACGCATGTTCCGGCGCATGCCTGAGGTCGCGACGCGTATGGCCCTGGGGGCCTCGCGCTGGCAGATTCAAAGGCAACTGTGGGTCGAAAGTCTCCTGCTGGCCTTCGTTGGCGGAGCGGCAGGCGTGGCGATCGGTTTTGTCGCCCTGCGCGGGTTGCTCCTGCTTCTGCCTGAAGACTTTCTGCCTGTAGCGAGTGTGCCGCTCGATGGCCGCGTACTGACCTTTACGCTTCTCGTGTCGCTCCTGACCAGTGTGCTCTTCGGCATGCTTCCTGCGCTTGCAACGCGAGGGCTTGACCTGCGGGCCGCGATTGCCAGTCGTTTCGTAGCGGGCGGCGACCGTTTACGGCTGCGGCAGACGTTGCTCGTGAGCGAGGTCGCCCTGACGGTAGTGCTTCTGGCTGCTTCGGGCCTGCTCATCCGGACCCTCCTCCACCTTCAAAATCTGCCCGCGGGATTCAACCCGACTGGCGTGATGACAGCAAGGGCGTCGCTGGATGATGTGCGATATCACGACCCGGTGGCTTTCCTTAAGCTGGTCAATGAAAGCGCAGCAGCCATGCGGCAGATCCCGGGTGTGCAACAGGCCGCTGTCGGGCTGAGCCTGCCGTTTGAGCGCTCACTGATTATGGGAGGGCTGGCCATCAGCGACGGCAAAGAAGCGGGGAGAAAGGTGATGGCGGACGAGACATATGTCACCCCCGGTTACTTCGAGACGTTGCAGATCCAGGTCATGGGAGGACGCTCCTTTAGCGATGCAGACAGTCCCGACTCGCAACGCGTGGCCGTCGTCAACGAGACATTTGCGCGCAAGTTTTTCCACGGGACGAACCCTGTCGGCCGTTACGTGGATAAGAACATGATGATTATCGGGGTGGTAGGAGATGTGGCCATGGCGCCGGGGTTGGATGTCACAGCGCCTCTTACCGGCGAAGAGATGATCTATATTCCTGCCTCACAAGTGGCTCCGAGTTTACTCGCAGGGGTCCACGCGTGGTTCCAGCCAAGCTGGATCGTCCGGACAGCCGGGCCGGTGGAGGGGCTGACCGAGCAGATGCAACGCGCGCTGGCCGGTGCCGATCCCAATCTGCCATTTTCGGGCTTCTACGGCATGCGAGACCTGCAGGCGAAGACCCTTGCGACACAGCGTGTCGAGGTGTCGCTGCTGAGCGCGATGGCGGGCCTGGCGCTGCTGCTGAGTGCGGTCGGGATATTTTCGCTGGTAGCAAATATTGTGGCGCAGAAGACGCGGGAGATCGGCATCCGCATTGCTCTGGGTTCGACAATTCGTCAAGCGATGGTCCATGTCGGAGGGCCGGGAGTACGAGCTTCTGTACTAGGACTCGTCATCGGGTTGGTCTTGTGCACGGGGGCCTTGCGGGCCATGCACAGTGTGCTCTATGGAGTCGGCGTCTATGACATGCCTACAATTCTCACGGTCGTCGTAATGCTCGCTGGTGTAGCGCTCATCGCAACGGTCGTGCCTACGCTGCGAATCGCAGGAATCGATCCTGCAAAGACATTGCGAGATGAATAAGGCCAGCGCCGCGGCCTGCTGATACGAATGGCCCATCCTTCGCGGGAGCCTGCGGATGGGCCATTCCTAACTTGCTGCTGTGCTAAACGGTTTGGGCGACGGGGAGTTCGTCGTCTTCGGGGCCTTGCAGCTTTAGCTTGTCCTGGATGCCGCTCCAGACGGCGTCGCTGGGTTCGGTGGGTTCGAAGAGGCTCTTGGCGTGTTCGGCGATGGCTTCGAGGTCGCGGACGAGGGCGGCGCAGTCGGGGTTGTTTTTGAGGAAGGTCTGGAGGCGCGGATCGGTGCTGACGTGGCCGTCGCCGTTGGCGAAGAAGTCAGGCAGATATTTTTCAAAGTCCGCAGGAGTCATTTTGTCGAAGTCGGGAAAGTTATCGCCGCTCATACTGCTACCTCGTTGAAGCCGGCCGGCTGGGCAGACTGTTCCGGCTGGCGGAGGAGTTCGCGGAGCTTAAGGCGGGCCTTGTGCAGTTGGGACTTGCTGTTGCCGGTGGAGCATTCGAGCATGGTGGCGATTTCGTTGTGCTCGAAGCCTTCTACGTCGTGCAGGACAAAGACCATGCGATAGCCCGGAGGGAGCGAGGCCACGGCCCGCTCGAGGGCGACCCGGTCGACGGAGCCAGTGAGCTGGAGGTCGCGGCTGCCAAAGTCGCGTTTTGGCGCGTCCTCTTCGGATGGGTTGATGGTCTCTTCGAGTGAGACGAGGTTAAGACCCTTTTTGCGGAGATGCATCAGTACCAAATTTACCGTAAGTCTATGAAGCCATGTAGAAAAAGCGGACTCTCCGCGAAAGCTGCCGATCTTGCGGAAGAGGTGGAGGAACGCCTCCTGGGTCATGTCTTCGGCTTCGGAGACGTTGCCCAGCATGCGGAGGCAAAGGGTGTAGACGCGGCGTTTGTGGAGGGCGTAAAGCTTGGAGAATGCCTCTGCGTCGCCGTTTTTCGCTGCTTCGATCGCTTCTGCTTCGCCGGCGATGGGCGGATTGCGCTTAAAGACGCCGGGAGCGGGGGTGTTTTGGGTCATTTGTAGGCCTTGGACGTCCATAGCTAGACTCCGGACTCGTTCGTCGTTCACCGTTAAGTTTTCGCCTGCTTTAAGCCTACCGCAAACGGAGTATAGAGTGCGCTGCTTTCGGGTTGGATGGAGGACCGAGGCGAAGGGTTGTAAGGGAGGCGTGAGTAAATGAGCTCTGAGCTTTTATTTTTCAAATACTTATGAGCCGATGAAGCGGGCGTAGAGGGAGCGGGCCAGGGTGATGTCGGTTGTGCCCTGGATGAGGGCGCGGCCGTCCGGGAAGAGCGTGATTGTGTGGGGAGCGCGTTCGAAGCGGAGGAGGAGCTCGTTGAAGCGGACGGTGCCGTGGGGCTCGAGGCGGGTGCGCATGGCGGCGAAGTCGACGGGGCGGTGGTGCTCGTGGATCTGGACGGAGTTGCGGCCGCAGAGGGTGATCTGCGGGCGGGCCGTGCCTGCCAGATGGGTGAAGATGCGCTGGCCGCAGACAGTGCAGTCTGGGTTGGGCGTGCCGGTGTTGATCTCGCTGCGCTCGTTTGACCAGAGGTCGGAGGAGAAGAGGGTGCGGCGCATGAGGTGGGGTTGGTTGGTGAGGAGCTTGAGGGCTTCGGTGGCCTGGATGGAGGCGGCGAGGTTGACTGCGGTGGAGAGGATGCCGGCGGTGTCACAGGTTTCTACTGGGCCGGTTGGGGGTTTGGGGAAGATGCAGGCGAGGCAGGCGGTTGGAGGGCAGGGAGTAGGGAATAGGGAGTAGGGAGAAGACGGATCCGGTTTGGGGAGGACGTTCATGGTGGCGGCGTAGGCGCCGATGGCGGCGGCGTAGATCCAGGGTTTGGATTGCTGGACGGCGTAGTCGTTGATGAGGTAGCGGGTCTCGAAGTTGTCGGTGGCGTCGAGGACCAGTTGTGCGGGGCCTAAGAGTTCGTGGATGTTGGCGGGAACGAGGTCTGCGATTTTGGGGTGAACGGTGATCGTGGAATTGAACAGGGCGATCTTGCGGCGGGCGGCCTCGGCTTTGGGGAGGGATTCGAGGGCGTCGGCCTCGTCGAAGAGGACCTGGCGCTGGAGGTTGGAGGGTTCGACGAAGTCGCGGTCGATGAGGGTGAGGGCGCCGACACCGGCGCGGGCGAGAAGTGAAGCGGTGGCCGCGCCGGTGGCCCCGACTCCGACGATGGCGACGTGGGAGGAGCGAAGGAGACGCTGGCCGGCGGTCCCGATGCCGGGAAAGAGGACCTGGCGGGAGTAGCGGTCGTGGTCGGTGATGGGAGGAGAGCCGGCGGGGGTGTTTATTATCTGGGTGCCGACTTGTGGCTCCTGGACGGATTGTGGGAGGGACGGGGTGGGGTGGTTTGACATGATGGACGCAGTTCTGCAAAAAGGCGGTGCTCTTTCGTAGTATAGGGACGGGACGGACGTGCAGGAAACCCGTCGACATATCAGCGGCTTTCCGCATCTTAAGGATAAAACGGTCTGCCAGGTCTGCGCAGGCTTTGGATGTGCGGTTGTTGGGTTGCGCATCGTGCAGGACTTGCGGGCCCGTCTATCACAGCAGAAATAAGTGACAGAACAGGAATAATGGGTGGTTTTTTGGGTCAGGTGCAACGAGGTCGCGCGCAGAGATCACTGAAGTTGAGGTGCGGGCTTGTTGTGGCGGCGGTGTGGCTCGGGTCGTTGGTCGTGGGGAGCGTGGCGGCACAGCAGGCGTCGCCTTCTCCGTCTGTAGCGCAGCAGGTCCAACCGGTGGGTGCCCAGGCTGGCGATTCGCCGCCGACGACGCTGTGGGACTGGAAGGGGTTGCGCGTCGATAAGATCGTGTTTGAAGGCGTGATGTTCGATGCGACGGACACGCTGCCGCAGGAGTTGGCGCAGAAGGTGGGAACGCCGCTCGATCCGCAAGAGGTGCGGGCGAGTCTGCGGAGGTTGTTTGCCAGTGGGCGCTACCGGGACATCTCGGTCCGCGGGGAGCGGGAGGGCGATGCGGTAACGCTGATCTTTAGCGGCGCGGCGCGGTACTACGTGGGACGGGTGACGATCGATGGGGTGAAGAGCGACAGGCTTTCGTCACTGCTTGAGTTTGCGACAAAGCTTTCGCCGGGAACGGCGTTCAGTGAACCGCAGATCGCCGAGGGGGCCGAGGCGGTCAAGGAGATGCTGCAACAGCAGGGGTACTACGAGTCCACTGTGATGCCGGCCACTCAGATCGACGTCGCCGGCGACCAGATAAATGTAACTTACACGGTTGCAATTGGTCCGCAGGCGCGGGTGGGAAAGATAACACTGGCCGGCACGGACACAGGGCTGACGCTGGAGGAGTTCCGCAAGAGGGCAAAGCTGAAGGCAGGCAACCGGGTGACAAGGGACACGGCGAGCAATGCGATGGAGAGGCTGCGGAAGCTGTACCAGAAGAAGGACCGTCTGGAGGCGACGGTGACGCTGCAGCAACAGACGTATGACGCGCCGCAGAAGCAGGTGAACTATGAGTTCCACGCGAACCAGGGGCCGGAGGTGAAGGTCGCGGTGGAGGGCGCGAAGATATCGAAGAGCCGGCTGCATCTGCTGGTCCCGATCTACCAAGAAGGGACGATCGACAACGACCTGCTGAACGAAGGGGTGTTCAATATACGAGACTACGTGCAGCAGCAGGGGTACTTCGATTGCAAAGTCGAGGTGAGGGTGGTGGGGGCCACTACGGTCGCGGAGAGCGTGGTGTTCACTGTAGAGCGCGGGGTGAAACACAAAGTGACGGCGGTGAACCTGAAGGGCAATCAATATTTCACGGACGATCTGCTGCAGGAGCGGATGCGGGTGCAGAAGGCGAACGCCTATCAACGGAGTGGAAAGTACAGCCCTGCGCTGGTATCGGCCGATGTGACGGCGATCCAGGCGCTGTACCGGGCGAATGGGTTCGACCAGGCGACGGTGACGACGGACGTGAAGGACTTCTCCACGTCGTCGGACGGAAGGCCGTTGAAGGTGGGGGAGATTGTGGTGACTTACACGATCGTCGAGGGGCCGCAGCAGAAGTTTGGCACGGTAGCGCTGAATGGCGTTGACGCGAGCCGGATGAAGGCCGTGAGTGGGCTGATGAATTCGCAGCCAGAGCAGCCGTTTTCGCTGGTGACGCTTTCGGGCGACCGGGACACGGTGCTGCAGTACTACCTGAGCAACGGGTTCGACCAGGTAAAAGTGGACATCAAGGAGGCCAAGGAGTCAAAGGACGCGGACAAGACGAACGTGTCGCTGAATGTGAGCGAGGGCCAACAGGTGTTCGTCAACCGGGTGCTGCTGTCGGGTGTGGAGAAGACGAAGCCGAAGATTGTGCAGTCGCAGATCCTGGTGCATCCGGGCGATCCGCTGGACCAGACGGCGCTGCTGCAGACGCAACGGAACCTGTACAACATTGCGCTATTCAATGAAGTGGTCGCTGCGGTGCAGAACCCGGCGGGGGACGCTCCGGAGAAGAACGTGCTGTTGCAGCTGACGGAGGCGAAACGGTGGAACGTGACGTACGGGTTCGGTATTGAGGCCGAGACGGGAACGCCGCAGTCGGGCATGATCTCGGAGGCATCGTGCATCCAGTTGATGCTGAACCCGTGCAACCAGCTGACGCAGGAGGGAAGGACTGGGGTGAGTCCACGGGTATCGCTGGACGTGTCGCGGATCAATCTTTGGGGGACGGACGACTCGTTGACGCTGCACTCATCGTATGGATTGCTTGAGCAGGTCGCGATCCTGACGCTGCAGAATCCGCATTTGGGTGGGAACAAGAATGTGTCCGCAGCGATTTCGGGTGGGTATTCGAACATTCAGGACATTACGACGTTTGCGGCTTCGACGCTGCAGGGAGACTTCCGAATTACACAAAAGTGGATTCGGCGAGACACGTTTATCTATGACTTTCTGTACCGAAGAGTCGCGGTGGATCCGAACAGTCTGCAGGTTTCGGCGGACCTCATTCCATTGCTGTCGCAGCCGGTGCGCGTGGGCGGACCGGGCATTACCTGGTTTCACGATTCGCGATCGCCGGGGCCGTTGGATGCGTCGAAGGGCGTCTACACGACGGTGCAGATGTTTCTGGCGTCGTCAAAGTTCGGTTCGCAGACGGACTTTTGGAAGATCGATGGAACGAACGCGACGTATTACCAGTTCGGTAAGGAGAAATATGTAATTGCACGGAGCACTCGGATTGGGTATGAGCAGTCGCAAGGGGCGAATCCAAATGCAGGGAACGAAGCCTGCGCAAATCCAGATCCACAAGGTAACGATCTGTTGAACACGAATGCGAGTTGCGCTGCGGTGCCGCTGCCGGAGCGATTGTATGCCGGAGGCGCCAACTCGCTGCGGGGGTTTCCGATCAATGGAGCGGGGCCGAGGGACTTGCAGACCGGGTTTCCGGTGGGTGGGACGGCAGCGTTTGTGAATACGTTTGAGTTTCGGATGCCGGCGCCCACGCTGCCGCTGGTGGGCAGCAGCGTGAACTTCGTCCTCTTTCACGACATGGGGAACGTGTTTCAGTTGGCGTCGCAGATGTTTCCCAGCTTTCTACGCTTCAACCAGCCGAATCGGGCGACGTGCAGCAATGTGTCAGGAAGTATTGGAACGTGCAACTTTAATTATTTCTCGCATGATGTGGGACTCGGGGTGCGCTACAAGACTCCGGTGGGGCCTATTCGTGTGGATTTCAGCTACAACCTGAATCCGCCGGTGTATCCGGTGATATACGACTTCAACAACAACCCTCCGCATGAGGGCCATGCGGCGCATTTCAACTTCTTCTTCAGTATTGGCGAGAGCTTCTAGATGAGACCGATGGCACAGACAACGACGGGACGGTGGCTGATGGGCGGGGCCGCGTTCGTTGCGATTTTTGTGCTGGTGACAGGACGGTCATTCGGCGTGCAGACCGTAACTGTACAGACCGCAGCGGGACAGACCGCCGCGGGACAGCCTGCGGCCGCACCCACGGGGACGCCTCAGGCGATCGGCGCGGGGGTGAACCAAGGGGTGTTGCTGGATCGGTTGGTTGCGGTGGTGAATGGCGACGTGATTCTGGAGAGCGACGTGGATGAGGAGCGGCGGTTTGAGGAGGTCCAGCCATATCGTACGCTCACCGAGTTCACGCGGGAGAAGATCATTGAGAGGCTGGTTGACCGGACCCTGATCCTGCAGCAGGCGGCGCTGGAGCCCGAAGACGTTGTGACGGACAAAGACCTCGATGCACAGCTGGTGACGCTGCGGAAGGACATACCGGCGTGCAAGCAGTACCACTGCGAGACCGACGACGGATGGAAGAAATATCTGAACGACCACGGGTTTACGGAGGAGGAGTTCAGGGCGCGGTGGCGACAGCGGATGCAGCTGTTGAAGTTTATTGAGGTGCGTTTTCGGAACGGGGTCAAGATTTCGGACGACGAGATCAAAACGTATTACGAGAAGACGATGCTGCCGGAGTATGCGAAGCGGAACGTGACTCCGCCGGACCTCGAGACGATCAAGAGACGGATTGAAGAGGTGTTGTTGCAGCAGCAGGTGAGTGCGCTGCTGGAGGACTGGCTGAAGTCTTTGCGGGCGCAGGGAAGTGTGCGGATAATGATGCCGGGCGAGGTGGCCCCGTGAGCGATCTCGAGAAGAAATTGACGGAGAAGAAGGAGCACCTTGAGGCGAAGGTCGCCGGAGAGATTGCCAAGGTGAAGCGTTCCCTGGCGACTCGGATGGGACGTGCTGTGGCGTGGTGCGTGATTGGACTTGTGGTCCTGGTGATGGTGTTGTTTGGGAC
>DATHQG010000232.1:0-15777 GCA_035483075.1 Edaphobacter sp.
AAGATCGCCTTCTGGTGGAGGCGGCGGGTGTGGAAGTCGGGATGGCGGAGAGCGGTCATCAGAGATGGATCCTGCAGTCCCCGATTGCGTGCGATGAGCTCGGCTTCCATGGTGGAGTAGAGGTTGTGCTTCTCGACCCACTTGGCGATTCCCTTGGAGAAGGGGTAGTGGTCGAGCGGGTAGCTGAGTTCGGCGATGCGGCCGTCGATTTCGAGGACCTCGTTGATGGCCCGTGTGTAGTGGGCACTGTCAGGACGAACGAGGCGAATGTAGAAGGGCGAGATCTGCGCGTGCTTGAGCCAGGTGCCGAAGAGGTGGTCGCGGCGGCGGAGCCGAAAGGCCGCGATTTCGGTTGGGGCGGCGAGGGCCAACTGCTGCATTTCGCGGGAGAGCTCGGGGGTGGGACGCTCGTCGGCGTCGAGGAGAAAGACCCACGGGTATTTGAAAGGGACTGTAGTGAGGGCGGCGTTGCGGTGGGTGGCGTAGTCGTCGAAGGGACGGACGTGGATATGTGCGCCGGTGGTCTTTGCGATATCCGTGGTGGCGTCGGTGCTTTGGGAGTCGAAGACGTGAATGTCGTCGGACCAGGAGACGCTGGCGAGGCAGCCGGGAAGATCGCTCTGCTCGTTGCGAGTGAGGATGAGGACGGAGATCATTTGCTGGCTATGGTATCGCGGAGAGAGCTGATGGTGACGCGATATCCTTGGCGTTGCGTGGTGTTTGGGGAAGGTGTAGGCCATGGATAACGTGAGCGATTCGCCTAAGACGACGACGGCCGGGGTCTGGGTGCTGGCGGCGACTATTCTCGGGTCGAGCATGGTGTTCATCGATGGGACGGTGGTGAATATCGCGCTGCCGGCGCTGCAGGTTGCGCTGAATGCTACCGTGACGGACGTGCAGTGGGTGGTCGAGTCGTATGCGCTGTTTCTGGCTGCGCTTTTGTTGGTGGGTGGGTCGCTGGGAGATTTGTATGGCCGGCGGAAGATCTTTCTGGTGGGGGTGACCCTGTTTGCGGTGGCTTCAGCTTGCTGCGGATTGGCGATGAACATTCAGCAGTTGATTGTGGCGCGGGCGCTGCAGGGCGTTGGAGGTGCGCTGCTGGTGCCGGGTAGTCTGGCTTTGATCAGTTCGTCGTTCGGTGCGAAGGAGCGAGGACGCGCAATTGGGACGTGGTCGGGGTTTACGACGATAACAACGGCGGTTGGGCCGGTGATGGGCGGGTGGTTGATCGAACATTTCTCGTGGCGGTGGGTGTTCTTTCTCAATCTGCCGATGGCGGCGTTGGTGGTTGGGCTCTCGTTGTATCGAGTGCCGGAGAGCCGTGATGAGGAGATGGTGCAGCGGCTGGATGGATGGGGCGCGGTTCTTGCCACGGTCGGATTGTGCGGGGTCACGTTTGCTTTGATTGAGACGGGTCGCGGTGGGCCGAGGGTTTGGATTGCGGGTGTGGCCGGGGTGACGGCACTGATTGGATTTTTTGTGGTGGAGGCCCGATCGACGGCCCCGATGCTGCCGCTGGGCTTGTTTCGTTCGCGGACCTTCAGCGGGGCCAATCTGCTGACGCTGTTTTTGTATGCGGCGTTGAGCGGCTTTTTGTTTTTTCTACCGCTGTATCTGATTGAGGTGCAGCATTACTCGCCGACAGCGGCGGGAGCGGCGTTGCTGCCGCTGATCTTGCTGGTCTTTCTGTTGTCGCGTTGGTCTGGTGGGTTGATTGTGCGGTATGGAGCGAAGCTGCCACTGATCGTTGGGCCATTGATCGCGGGAGTGGGGTTTGCGCTGTTTACACGTAGTGGCGTGAGTGGACCATATTGGTCGACTGTCTTTCCAGCGGTGATGGTGCTCGGACTGGGAATGGCGATCAGTGTCGCGCCATTGACGACGACGGTGATGAGCTCGATCGATCAGAGCCGGGCCGGGGTGGCTTCAGGAACCAATAATGCTGTGTCGCGGGTGGCGGGGTTGCTGGCCATTGCGGTGCTCGGAGGTGTTTTTTCTGCGGCATATGGGCGGAGGATGGAGAAGGGACTCGATGCGCTGACGCTTCCGGCGGAGGAGAGGCGGCAGGTTGAGGCGGATGAGGGGAAGCTCGCGGCGGTGACGACGGGTGATGCGCGAGTGCGGAGGCTGATCGATGAGTCGTTTGTGGGGGCGTACGGTGTGGTGTTGTGGATCGCGGTTGGGTTGTCGGTGGCGAGCGCCTTGAGTGCGGCGGTGTTGATCGACGCGACGCCGGAGCCGGCCGATGATTAGATAACCACGCACTTCGTGCGGAGCCGCAGCGGTCGGTGGTTCGTTGGTCAAACGCACGCTTTGTCTTGCCCAGGCCCACAGCTTACTGGCAGGCGAGGAGCGATTGCGGCGGATGACCTAGACCGGCCGCAGGGCCAGTACGGCGTTGAGGCCGCCGAAGGCGAGGGAGTTGGAAAGGGCCAGTTTTGGGGTAGCTTTGCGAGGGGGTCCTAGGATGATGTCGAGATTGAGTGTGGGATCGACCTCGGTGACGCCGGTGTTGGCTGGGAGGAGACTCTCGTGCAAGGCGAGGACGGTAGCGAGGGCCTCGAGGGCGCCGCTGGCACCGATGGAGTGGCCGTGGAGTGATTTGGTGGAGCTGACGGGAATTCTTGATGCGTAAGCGCCGAAGACCTGGTGAATAGCGGCGGCTTCGGTGGCGTCGTTGGCCTGGGTTCCGGTGCCGTGGGCGCTGATGTAGCCGACTTCATCAGGTGTGGCGTTGGCGTCGGCGATGGCCTGGCGCATGGCGGAGGCGGCGCCATCGGAGAGGGGCTGGGTAATGTGGCTGGCATCGGCGGAGAAGCCGAAGCCGACGATCTCGGCGTAGATGGTGGCGTTGCGGGATTGAGCGGAGGCTAGGGTCTCGAGAGTGAGCATTGCGGCGCCTTCGCCGATGGTCATGCCGTCGCGGTCCGCCGAGAAGGGACGGCATTGGGTGGGGGAGACTACGCGCATACTGTCCCAGGCGCGGAGAAAGCCGAAGGTGAGCGGTGCTTCGTGGCCGCCGGCGATGGCTGCCTGGACCATTCCGCTGCGGACCATCTGGAAGGCGAGTCCGATGGCGTGGGTGCCGGAGGAGCAGGCCGTGGAGATGTTGAGGGTCGGGCCGGTGATCTTCTGGTCGATGGAGATGTTGCTGGCCCCGGCTGAGGCCATGGTGCGGACGACGGTGAGGGGATGGACGCGGGCGTCGCGGGCGTAGAGTTTGATTGTTTCGGTCTCTTCGGCTTGGCGGCCACCGCAGGCGCAGCCGACGATGATGGCGATTTTTTCCGGGGCGTAGTGGTTGGTGAGTTGAGATTCGGACGCCGCCTGCCGGGCGGAGACGATGGCGAGGTGGGTGGTGCGGTCGGTGGCGGTGATGATGCCGGAGTCAAGATGCTGGCGGGGGTCGAAGTCCTTGACTGCGGCGGACTGAGTGAAGCGGAGGCCCTGGGTTGGGCCGGGGGCTTCGGGATAGGGCGGGAAGGGAGCGATGCCGGTGGTTCCGGCGAAGAGGGAGTTGCGGAACTCTGGAACTGAGTTGCCAATGGGAGTAATGCAGCCCAGACCGGTGACGACGACACGATTCAATGCTGCTCCCCTTGATGTTGCTTTAGTGATTGTAGATTCCCTTGAGGAACATGGGGAGGGTTTCTGGCTCACTCCCCATTGAGTGCGGCCTCTAAAAGGTGATTTTTCAGAACGATCGGGAGACACCCATGAAGACGCTGCTGCTGTTTATGGTTTTGAGCACCGCTTCACTGCATGCTCAATACGAGGGACTTTGGGAAGGGTATGACGGAGAATGGGGCCATGTCTCGCGGCAATTGATAGCGCTTGCGGAGGCCACCCCACCCGACAAGTTTGCGTGGCGTCCGGCGCCTGGAGTCAGGTCCACAAGCGAAGTCTACATGCACATTGCCTTAGCCAATTTTTGGCTGCTGAGCGTGACCGGTCCGCCCATGCCAGAGGACATAAAGTCCAACGATATGGAAAAGACCGTGACGTCGAAGACGGATGTGATTGCTTTTCTGAAACGCTCTCTTGATGCAGTCCAGAAGGCCCATGCTCAACTGAAACCGGCTGATCTTCAGCGCAAAGTCAAGATCATGAACAAAGATGCAACCGTGGATGGTATGTACCTCCGCATCATTGTTCACGACAATGAACACATGGGACAGCTAATCGCATATGCACGCATGACCGGTGTCGTGCCTCCATGGTCGCAAGCTGGGTCAGAGTAATAAATTTTCTGTATATGCCGCTGGTCTCCCCTAGGGCGTCGTGATGGCTGCGGACGGATGGGCGTCGCGGAGTTTGGCGACGCCGTTGACCATGTCGCCTACGGTTTTGAGGGTGCCGAGAGCGTCGTCGGGGATCTCGATGTTGAAGGCCTCCTCGACCTCAAACGAGATGTTGATCTTGTCGAGGGAGTCGACGTTGAGCTCGTCGAAGGTGCTGGTCAGCGTGATGGCGTCTGGGGAGATGCTCTTCGACTTGGCGATGATGTCAATACAGCGGCTGGCAATCTCGTTCATGGCGATCTGGCTTCCCTCTGGGTTAACACAACTTACAGCGATGCGTGTACTGATGTAAAGGTCAGGTTGGATGGCATGACTTAAGTTGTTTAGCCGGGGAAGTTCGCTGACGCAGGCCGTTCTCTTCGGGGAGGGGCAGCGACGCGTGGCCGATGTGGAGCTGAAGCAAGCGGTCGAAGAGCCAGGAGTTGCGCTGGAAGATGTTGAGTGCCCGGTCTCGGATGCGGGGGGAGCGATCCATCAGCAGCAGGCCCTGCGACATGAGAGTGGGGAGACGCTGGATACGGCGGTGGGCCTGCTGATAGACGGCAAGGTTGTTGTCTTTGACTGCGGGGGCGAGGGCTGCGGCCTGACGAAAACCCAGAGCGAGGCCTTCGCCGGTGATGGCGTCGACGGAACCTGAGGCATCGCCGACGAGAGCGATGTTGCCGGAGGTGACGCGATGAAGGGTGCGGCCAAGCGTGATGGAACCGCGCGGGTGGCCGCTTGGTTTTGCCGCGACGAGATGACGCTTGAGGGCAGGGAAATGATGGAGGGCCTGATTGGGGCTGCCTATCTTCTCGCGGGCGACGAAGGCGACGCAGATCTCAGTGGGCGAGACAGGGGTAACGTAAGCCTGGCCGTGGTCGCTCCAGTAGACTTCGACGAAGTGACTCCAGGGTTCTACGGCGTAGTGCTGGCGCAGACCGATACGGCGGGACCGGACGATGCCCGCGGTGAGACCGGCCAGGGTGGCGATGCGGGACCGGTGGCCGTCGGCACCGATGAGGTAACGAGCGCGGATGGTTTGCGAGTTGGTTTGGACGGCGGCGATCTTGTTGTCGGTAGCGATGTCGCGGACGGCGTTCTCCCAGTGGAAGCGAACCCCGAGGCTACATGCGCGATCGAGCAGAAGAGAATGCAGCGCGGTGCGGCGGATTCCGCGGCCGGGGTTTGCGGGAAAAACGGCCTGGGCGGTGACGGAGTCGCTGGAGGAAGTTGAGTCGCCGATGAAGCGTATACCGCTTAGAACCGCACTTTCGGTTGGAGCGAGATCATGCTTCGTATCGAAACCGAGGGCGGTGAGAGATTCAAGCGAGCCGGGAAGAAGGCCCTCGCCGCACGCTTTGTCGATGGGGGGCCTGGCTGCATCGACAACTTCGACCTGAAGGCCCTGGCGCACGGCGGCGATAGCACAGGCCAGGCCGGCAGGCCCGGCCCCAACGATAATTAAGTCGCTTTGATTTGAGCCAAAGTCCATAGAAACAACAGGGTCCTGTTGTAACTATGACGCTGCAAGGAGGGGGAAGCGGAGGGGTTGACCAGGAAATGACAAAGCGATGACGGAAAGTTGACCAAAGGTCTGCTGTAGAGGCTGGTGGCAACTGCGGTCCGTATCGGGGAACGAACTATCACCCGAAACTACCACTTGAGCAGAACGAGTTCCGAACAGAAGGCCGGGCCCATCGCGGCGAGCACGCTGTAGGTCCCGGGTTTGCCGGGGGAGTTGACTAGAACGTCTTCGAGGACAGCGAGGACGGAGGCGGCGGAGAGGTTGCCGACCTCGCGAAGGCTGCGCCAGGAGGGCTCGAGGGCGTTGGGCGGGAGGTTGAGGGTGGTCTCCATTGCTTCGAGGACTTTGGGGCCACCGGAGTGAAAGATGTAGCTCGAAATGTCATCGATGGTCAGGCCGTTGTCGGCGAGAAAGGCCTCGACGTTACCCCGGAGATGCTCGTTGACGACCTTGGGGACCTCGGGGGAGAGGATGATTTTGAAACCCATGTCGCCGATGCTCCAGCCCATGATGTGTTCGGTGTCTCTATAGAAGGTCGAGCGCGTGTCGAGGACCTGTGGGCCGGAGATGCAGGTGGGGCAGGTGCGCCTGGCGAGCGGGGTTTCGCTGCCGGCGATGATGACGGCGGCTGCGCCGTCGCCGAAGAGGCCGCAGGAGATCAAATTGGCGATGGACTGGTCATTGTCCTGCCAGGTGAGGGAGCAGAGCTCGACGGAGAGGAGGAGCGCGTACTGGTTGGGGAAGGCGCGGACATAATCGGCGGCGCGTGAGATGCCGGCCGCTCCGGCGACGCAGCCAAGGCCAAAGATGGGGGTACGCTTGATCGACGTGGGGAAGGGCATGATGTTGATGAGGCGGGCGTCGATGGTGGGGCTGGCGATGCCGGTGACGGAGGCGAAGAAGATGGCAGATATGTCCGCTGGAGTGAGGCCGACGCGATCGAGGGCGGTTGTGATGGCCTTTTCGCCCAGCTCGACGGCGGCGACGATCCAGGCATCGTTGGTGGGGCCGAAGCCGGAGAGGTTCTCGTAGACATGGAGGGGGAAGACGAGATTACGAAAGTCGACGCCGCAATTGACGAAGAGACGGTTGATGAGACGGGGCTCTTCCATCCTATCCTGCCAGCGCGCCGTGAGTGCTTCTGAGATTGCCGCCTGAGAGTAGCGGTGAGGCGGATAGGCCGTGCCGACTGATGCAATACGCATGCTTATGAGAACCCTTTATGCAGCTTGAAATTGAGATGCCCGCGGAGACGACAGAGACAAGCCAAGATTGCGCCTTGACTACAGTCGCAAGAGGGCGCTGAACATGCCATTGAGTTAAAGGTACACGGTGTGGCGCATCAGGTGTTGGATTTCCGATGTGGGCGCCCGATGTTCGCGGGGGGGTCAGTGGAGGCGGGCAATCTGGCGCTTGTACAGGGTGTTCTGGGGGAACTCCTGCGAGAGGCCGATGAGGATAGCTTTGCCCTGTTCAATGCGGCCGTCGCGCAGCTCGCCGACAGCCAGCATGAGGCGGGCGAAAGGGGCGAGGTAGTGGCCCTTCTCGGCGGTAAGTGTAATGAGGCGGACGCCCTCGGCTTTGTTCGTGCCGGCCCCGGCGAGGCCGAGTATCCAACGGATAGGAGCCGCCTTCAGGCTGAGCATGTAGTTCTCGATCCCCGGCGCGAGGTTTGCGTCGTAGAGGTTCGGGTCGATGGCCAAGGCTTGTTTGCCATATTTGCTGGCGAGTTCGCTGAACTTGTATGCGCCGTATTCGTGGCGGTCGATGAGCGAGGCCCAGTCGGCCTGCATGCCGGAGGTGACGGCCAGGCAGTAGAAGGCGTTGGCGTCTTTGGGGTTGCGCTGGAGGGCGGCGTTGGCGAGGCGCTCGGCCAGGGCGATGCGGTCGTAGAAGCCCTGCTTGAGGGCGGGGTCGATAGCGGGACGGGTGCGGGAGGTGAAGCGGCCGTCGTCGGAGAAGAGCTCGATGTCGAGGACGCCGAGGCGATCGAACTCAGTGAAGAGGAAGGCGGCGGCGTCGGAGGCGGGGCCGAGAGGGTCCTCGGGATGGGCGGTCATCCATTGCTGGATGTATGCGTGGGCGGCCTCGAAGTTGAGGTTATACATCGCATAGTAAGCGTCGTTGAGCGGGGTGCCGGAGAGGGGGGAGTCCGCGGCGAAGAGAATGGGCGTCAGGAGCAGGAAGACCAGCAGCGCCGGGATCGAGATGCGGGCGGGGAGTTTGGCAGGAGGTGCAACCGTGACGAACATCCCTCTTTTTACCTTATTTTGTGGCAGCCTTGTGTCTCGATTTGGTCTTCGCGGAGATGAAGAGGCAGAGAGCGGGTATGCAAACTTCGTTTTGAGACGCGAACTGCTGGGATAGCAATTGGTTAGGGGCTGGGGCGTTGGGAGGGAGACAGGTAGTTCGAGCCGAACGCTGACGAAGTTGAAGCGGCGAGTGGGAATTTTTGACTGGATTTGTGTGCAATTACTTGTCGGGCAGTGGTAATTGTGTTCCTTTTTCTACCTACTTTATGCAAGTGTTTGCACTTATCCTATTTTTTGCATATCTAAGTAACTGAAAGCTAAGAGATTCCGTTTGGTCGCCAAGCTGCATAAGAATAGGGCATGAATGCTTGATTATCAAGCGTCCTGATCATTGGACGTGCGGCACTGGACATTGAGCAGGCTCTCATGTACGAGGCAGGTGACTGCAGCAGTTTAGAAACACCCGCTCTTTGCGGAAACTCAGGAGGAACTATGAAGTTGAGCTCGAAACTTTCTGCCTTGGGAGCGGTTTTAGTCCTTTCTACCGCTTTCGCATCAGCCGACGTCGTTCAATACTTTTACAGCGGTTCGGGTGAGGTCGGTTTCCTTGGCTATAACGCTACCTCGCCGACGGGCCCATTTGTGATCCCGCCGGCGCTTACTGACAATTCAACCGGCACGGGTTCCACCTTTGGTATTTCGCCTGGAACGGTTTGGGCGCCGCCGCTCGTCGGTGGCCTTGGTATCTCTTCGATCTGGGTTTCTTACGACATGCACTCCGGACCCACGGGCGGCGAGACCACTGGGACCTATGACACGGACGGCTATTATGAATACACAACCAACTTCAACCTTCCGGGCGGCAACCCCTCGGTCGTCAACCTAACCATTGCCGCGGATGACACGGTGGCTGTTTACCTGAACGGACTGCTTCCCTCGGATTTGGTATTGGGTGATGCAACAATAGGCGGCGACGGAGACTGCGCTGATGGTCAGCCGGACTGCCGCGTAGGCGGAAGTTCCACAGTCTCCTTTGGCGCCCCAGCCGGATACAATGTTCTGTATTTTGTTGTTGACCAATCCGGTTCCGTTGATCAAGGCTTGGATTACGTCTTTACTGTGACGGAGACTCCCGAGCCGAACACTCTGATTCTGTTGGGAACTGGCCTTCTTGGCACGGCCGGCGCCCTGTTCCGCAAGATGCGCACAGCATAAACCGTAGAGCGGAGCATGAGAGCGCCGCGAGCGCTCACTGCATGCTCCTCCGCAATTCATAGCTTTGGCGAGTGTGAAGAGGTCTTTCACACTCGCTTTTTCTTGATTGAAGATAATAGGCAAACATCATTCAGGGAGCGTTCTGCCCCGGACTTATTCGGTAACGCAATGGGGACTGAGGCGTTTAGCTTCTTAGGGCAGGGGTCTCGCTTTTTTCCTTCTCGTCCAGATACCAGGCGACCGTTTTCTTGAGCCCTTCGTGAAAATGGGCCTTGGGCTGGTAGCCGAGTTCCATGCCGGCGCGCGTGATGTCTGCCAGAGAGTGCTTGATGTCGCCTTCTCTGGGTGGGCCATAGTTTGGTTTGGCGGTGAAGCCGAGCTGGCCGGCGATGGCGGCGTAGACCTCGTTGAGGGTGTGGCTTTTTCCTGTGCCGATGTTGAAGACGCGACCGGTAGCGACCTCGCTGGGAGCAAGGCAGGCCAGCAGGTTGGCGCTGACGGCATTGTCTATGTAGTTGAAGTCTCGGCTGGTGAGGCCATCGCCGAAGATGGTTGGTGTCTCGCCCGCCATCATCTTGAAGGTGAACTGGGCGATGACGCCGGAGTAGGGTGAGTCGGCGGCCTGGCGAGGACCGAAGATGTTGAAGTAGCGGAGGCAGACGCCTTCCAGGCCATAGGCGCGGTAGAAGGATTGGATGTAGTACTCGCAGGTGAGCTTCTGGACGGCGTACGGCGACAGAGGCCGAGGAAGCATGTCTTCCTGCTTGGGCTGGGTGGGCTGGTCTCCATAGGCCGAGGAGGACGCTGCGTAGACGATGCGGCGGACCTTGGCGTCGCGGGCCGCGATGAGCAGATTCAAGGTGCCATTGATGTTGGACTCATGCGAGGTGAGGGGGTCCTTGACCGATCGCGGCACTGAAGCGAGGGCGCCCTGATGGAGGACGTAGTCGACTCCCTGGCAGGCAGCTTTGACGCCGGCGACGTCCTGGAGGTCCATCTCCTGGAAGGTGATGGCGTGGCGGATGCCGGCGAGGTTGTCGAGGTTTCCCGTAGAGAGATTGTCGATCCCGCAGACTTCATGGCCCTGGTCCACAAGCGCATGGGCCAGCGACGAGCCGATAAAACCGGCGATTCCTGTGATGAGATAACGGGCCATCTGTCCTCCCCCAGTGTAGTTTACCGGGGCGCTTGCAAGCTGTGTCGTACGGGACCCTCCAATTATTAAAATTCGCAAGGCGAAAGCCAGAACGAATGCTGAAGCAGGGCCTGAAAGATCAGTGTGGAGAGGTAATGGATGAGAGTCAATGCGACTTTTGTGCAGCCTAGGGGAAGAAATGCGAAATGCGATAATCGGAACTATGTCGACTACAAACCAAGTTGTTCTGCCAAAGATTGCACAGGAGCGCATGAAGCGCCTGGAGACCCGCACCGCGAAGATCGGTGTAATCGGACTCGGGTACGTTGGGTTGCCACTTTCTCTTCTTCTCTCTGAAGCGGGCTTCAAGGTGACGGGTTTCGACATCGATACGAAGAAGGTGACGGACCTGGAGGCCGGCCGGTCCTATATTTTCAGGATTCCGGCGATCGAGATACAAAGTGCCCGGAAGCAGGGGTTTTCGGCCACGGCTGACTTCTCTGATCTGTCCAAACAGGACGCCATTATTATGTGTGTTCCGACTCCGCTAACAGAGCATCGAGAGCCGGACCTCAGCTATGTCGCGAATACGGCGAAGGCGGCGGCGCCCTGGCTGCAGGAGGGCCAGTTAGTGGTGCTGGAGAGTACGACTTACCCCGGGACCACAGAAGAGTTGATGATTCCGATCCTCGAAGAGGGAAACAAGAACGGGCTGAAGGTGCAGGGAGCGGGGACGCCGGCGGACCACGGAGTGTTTTATGTCGCGTTCTCGCCGGAGCGCGAGGACCCGGGCAATACGACAGTGGCACGCCACAACATACCCAAGGTCGTTGGAGGACACGAAGAGATCGCGACTGAGCTGGCGGCGGTGCTGTACGAAGGGATTTTTACGAAGGCGATCCGGGTGTCGTCGACGCGCGTGGCGGAGATGACAAAGCTGCTGGAAAACATCTATCGCTGCGTGAATATCGCGCTGGTGAACGAGTTGAAGGTCCTTTCGCTGCGGATGGGCGTCGACATATGGGAGGTGATCGATGCGGCATCAACGAAGCCGTTTGGGTTTCACCCCTTTTATCCGGGGCCGGGGCTGGGCGGACACTGCATTCCGATTGACCCGTTCTATCTGAGTTGGAAGGCGAAGGAGTACGACTTCAATACACGGTTTATCGAGCTGGCCGGAGAGGTCAATGAGGCAATGCCCGCGCATGTCGTGCAGTATGTCGCGAAGGGCCTGAACCAGGACAAGAAAGCGCTGAACGGTTCGCGGATCATGATGCTGGGAATGGCCTACAAGAAAGACATTGACGATCTGCGGGAGTCGCCTTCGTTGACGGTGATCGAACTGTTGCGGGCCCAAGGCGCTGATGTCGTCTACAACGATCCTTATTTCCCCACCGTCGGCAGGGGGCGCCACTACAACCTGAATATGACATGCACTCCGCTCGAGAAGCTTGAGCAGTACGACTGTGTGTTGATCATGACGGACCACTCGGACTATGACTACAACGCGATTGTGAACCAGTCGCAGCTGGTGGTTGATACACGGAACGCGACGAAGGGGATTAAGTCGGACAAGGTCGTACGCTGTTAAGCAAGAGTTTGCATGGTATAACCCTGGATTCGAGAACAGATAGAACTAGTTAGCTCTGTGTTGCTTGCTCAAATCGATTGATTCTCAGTATATTTCCATCAATGCGAGGGGACACTCGGAGTTATTTGCGCAGCTGAATGCTGTTAAAAAATCTGAGCAAATAGTTGCAAATTTCTGCAGTGTTTGTTTTAGCAAAATTTTGCGCATACGCGACCAATTCAAGGTTCGAGATAGGCCCATGCTCGTCTCTGCTGGTTCTCAGGCCATTTCCGTTATCCGGTATTGAATCCCCAGGAACTCGTCGTTGGGCGACGGGTAGAACGTTGCCGACGCAGTCCATCTAGACGAAACTCGAACCTTCCTCCCACCGAAGTAGTATGTTCAAAGCTCCCGGCTGTTTCCATATTTTTGTGAATTACTTTAGTAAGCCGCTCCATGCCTTCACTGACCCTGCTAGTTCTCTGGTTTATTCGCGCTCTTTCAGGGTATTAGACCTTGCTGTGCCTATAGTTGAAAGCTGTCTATTTCGCTGACCCGGAAGTGGCATACGAACCCCCCATTTGGGTAACTGTAGTAACCCATTTTCCCCTGTAACGTTCAACCCAGTATCCGGCAGCCCTCCCTTTTGTCCAGGCTGCAACGATTTTGGGTTGGCGAAGTTGATTCACTTATTGGGGTGTATTTTGGGCAAATTAATAAAGACAATTGCAACGAGCGCAAGCTTCTTTCTCCTCTTCTATTGTCTTGGGTGTGCTTCCAGTCAACCGTCGCAATCCTCAACGCAGCAAGCAGCGGCAATCCCCAGCATTAGCCAGGTCTCCCCCCAGACTATCCCCGCGGGCTCTCAGACGATGGCCTTGAAGGTTTCGGGAACAAATTTCCCTGCTCAGGCGGCGATTCTTTGGAATGGCACCCGAGTGACTACCGCCGTAGTTGACTCCAATACATTGTCTGGAACGATCGGAAGCAGCAGCCTCGCTAACCCTGGTACGGCCCAGTTGCAGGTACAAAACACACAGACGATGCAGGAGTCACCGGCAGTGCAGGTCACCATTGCAGCTCCGAATACTGGCTCTTCCCTGACGCTGTCCATAGCTTCATTACCTCAAGGCGTTGTCGGCAGTCAGTACGCCGGGGCCTTCGCCGTCACTGGAGGAACATCTCCCTACGTCTGGAGCATTGATTCCGGGCAACTGCCCCCAGGTCTTAGTCTGGCTGCCGACACCGGGGCCATCTCTGGTGTTCCCACTTCTGCCGGCAACTACTCCTTCGACATCAGGGTGACCGATTCAGGTACCTCAGTTCAATCAGCGACCACGACGGTGTCCCTGCCAGTGGTCGCAGCGTCATCCACTCCAACGCCTTTGACGATCAACTCGTCGTCGCTCCCGTCCGGAACCACCGGCTCTCCGTATTCGAGCTCCCTGCAGGCAGGCGGAGGCACCGCGCCCTATAGCTGGGCGTTTACCTCGGGCAGCCTTCCCGCCGGCGTTAGCCTAGCAGCCAACGGAACCATCTCCGGCACTCCGGCCGTTAGCGGATCTTTCAGCTTCACCGTGACGGTCGCGGACTCCGCGAGCCCCGCACAGACGAAGTCCGCCACCTTCTCGCTTGTCGTAGCTCCTCCCTCCATTGGGATAACCACGACAACCGTGCCCTCCGGAACCATCGGCTCCTCGTATTCGAGCGTTCTGCAAGCAAGCGGAGGCATTGCGCCGTACGCCTGGTCTATCACGTCAGGCGCTCTGCCCTCCGGGCTTACCCTGGCAGCAACTTCGGGGGTGATTTCCGGCACTCCAACAGCGACCGGAACGTTCAGTTTCACCGTCACGGTTGCGGACGCTGAAAGCCCTGCCCTGACTAAGTCGGCCAGCTTCTCGTTTGTCGTCACCCCTGCCTCCCTTGCAATTATTACTTCGTCGCTCCCCGCGGGGACCCAGGGCTCAAGCTATAACCGCACCTTGCAAGCCACAGGCGGCACTACGCCCTACAACTGGTCCATTACGACCGGGGCCCTGCCCACTGGGCTCACTCTCTCCGCCACCACGGGCCTGATCTCCGGCACACCAACGGTGAGCGGCAACTTCTCCTTCGGAGTGACGGTCCAAGACGCAGGTTCGCCGGCCCAGACCGCGACCGCGACGGTGACACTCTCTCTTGTTGCGGCAGGAACACCACTCGCAATCAGCTCAACCTCCGTGCCCGCCGGAGCGACGGGCCAAATATACAACGCCTTGCTCAACGCAACCGGAGGCACTGGACCCTACACCTGGTCCGTTACCAACGGTGCCCTGCCCGCTGGTCTCAGCCTGGCCACGAGCACCGGAACCATCTCCGGAACACCGACGGCAAGCGGAAGCACCAGTTTGACCTTCAATGTCGTAGACTCGTCCAGTCCGGCACAGGCCAAGTCCATCACCCTCACGCTTGTCATCGCACAAGCCCTCGTGATTACCACAGCGAGCTTGCCCTCCGGCATGAAAGGCTCTGCGTATTCGAACGCTATAGCGGCGACCGGCGGCACGACGCCTTACTCCTGGTCCATCGGTGCCGGCAGCCTTCCCGCCGGACTTAGTCTGGCCTCAACCACAGGTCTGATCTCCGGTACGCCAAACACTAAAGGAACGTTCGGCTTTACCGTCACGGTTACGGACGCCGGAAGCCCCGCACAGACCAAATCGGTCGCCTTCTCGTTAGTCGTCGCACCCGCGACCCTCGCAATTACCACATCAAGCCTTGCGTCCGGTACGCAAGGCACTTCGTATTCGAACGCGGTGGCGGCAACCGGAGGCACAACACCCTATTCCTGGTCCATCTCGTCCGGCGTCCTTCCCGCGGGACTTTCCCTTGCCTCAAGCACCGGCCTGATCTCCGGTACTCCGAGCGCTGCCGGGACATTTAGCTTCACAGCCAGCGTCGCGGACGCCGGAAGCCCGGCGCAGGTCAAGTCGATCAATCTCTCGATCGCCGTCGCGGCCGCAGCCCTCGCGATTACCACGTCCAGCTTGCCCTCCGGCTCACAAGCCGCGGCATATTCGAACTCTCTGTCGGCCAGTGGCGGCACCACACCTTACACCTGGTCCATCACGTCCGGCGGCCTTCCCGCGGGGCTCAGTCTGGCCTCAAGCACCGGCCTAATCTCCGGCACCCCGACTGCTACCGGAACGTTCAGCTTTACCGCCGCGGTCGCGGACGCTGGAAATCCGACGCAGACGAAGTCGGCCAATCTCTCGATCGTCGTCGCCCCTGCGGCCCTTGCGATCACCACAACAAGTTTGTCCGGAGGGACAGCGAACGTGTCGTTTAGCACGTCGCTCAACGCAACGGGAGGGACGACCCCTTACATCTGGTCCATCACCAGCGGCTCACTTCCCGCTGGCCTCAGTCTGGCCCCGGCCACCGGCACCATCTCGGGAACGCCAACCGCGAGCGGAAGCACTAGCTTGACCTTCAAAGTCGCAGACTCGTCCAGTCCGGTACAGACGAAGTCGGTCACACTCTCGCTAGTTATCGCGTCCGGTACACCTTCAGCATTGACGATCAGCGCCACGCTTCCCTCTGGGACGGTGAGTAGCGGGTATTCGGGCGCCATGACAGCGACAGGCGGCACGCCGGCCTACACCTGGTCGATCAGTGCCGGCAGCCTGCCTCCGGGACTCACCCTGGCCGCGACCAGCGGCACCATCTCCGGGACCCCGACGACGAGCGGCACCTACAACTTCACCGCGACCGTCAGCGACAACAGCTCTCCGGTCCAGACAGCGTCCGCTTCGACT
>DATHQG010000233.1:0-18553 GCA_035483075.1 Edaphobacter sp.
AATCCCATCCACATGCACCGCGACATGGTGCAACCCCTCCCCCCGCTTCGCCAAATATTTACCAATCGTCGAATCCTCCTCAGTCGCCTCCAGCAACTCGATCCGGCTCTCCCCCAGCGGCAACATCGCCGTCTTGACCTTTTCAAACTCCACCGTCTCCTCATGGCTCACCACCAACCCCAGCGCCTCATAAAATCCACGCGCAGCCGCAATACTCTTCACAGCAACGCCCAAATGGTCCAGCCGCAACCCACCCGTCCCACCAGCATCTCCCACCCTCACCCGCCGCCCCACCTTCTCCGCCGCACACCGCCGCACCGCCTCCATCAACTCCTGCACACCCTCACCCGTCGTCGCCACGGTCCTTACCACCGGAGGCACCCATCCACTCCGCTCACTCACCAACCCCTGCATCGCAACGATCTCCTGCTCCACCAGCTCCGCGCCCCCGCGATCGCTCTTATTCACGACAAAAATATCCGCCACCTCCATCACCCCGGCCTTCAGGCTCTGCACCTCATCGCCCATCCCAGGTACCAGCACCAACACCGTCACATCGGCCAGCCCAATCACCTCCACCTCGTCCTGCCCCACCCCTACCGTCTCTATCAGGATTGTCTGCCGTCCCGCCGCCTCCATCACCGTGCAAACCTCCGCGGCCGCCCGCGCCACTCCACCCATCGCACCCCGCGAAGCCATGCTCCGGATAAACACTCCATCGTCTCCGGCAAACCCCTGCATCCGGATCCGGTCTCCCAGCAGCGCCCCACCCGTATACGGACTCGAAGGGTCAACCGCCACCACGCCCACGCTCTGGCCCTCCGAACGCAGCCACCGAGCCATCTGGTCCACCAGCGTGCTCTTCCCCGCCCCCGGAGGCCCGGTCACCCCTACGCGCAAAGCTCTCCCAGCAGTCTCGCGACAAGCCGCAATCAACTCCCCGGCAACCACCCCGCCATCCTCCACCACAGAAACCGCCCGCGCCAGCGCCCGAACGTCCCCCGCCCGCAGCCGCTCCATCATCTGCGCGATCTCAAACCCGCCCATCTTCAACTCTTTGCTCACGTCAGCGATGATACCGCGCCCCAAAACGCACGAACGGCCCAGCCAGCAAAAGCATCGGCCAGGCCGTCCCTACACGACTGAAGACCTAGTGACGGTTCGCCGGATTAGAAATCCAATCGAACAGCCCCTTCACGTCCTGCGTAAAGTAAGGCCCAAACTCCGTAAAGTCACCATCATGAATATGAAAGCTCTGTAAGCCATTCGCATACTCCCGCGGCGACCCGTTGAAGTCAGTAATCCACGGCCCTCCACTGCTCCCATGCTCCATATTGTCGTTCGTCAACCCAATCGTGCCCGAGGTCGAACTCGACGCCACCGATCCAACCGCCTCATCCATCGCATTCCCATTGAACGGAGGATTCGGCGTCGCCGGATAACCCACTGCGTCCCACGTCCTGCCCGACGTCGACGCGTTCCACAGCATTCCCAGCCAGCCCAGATCATTTCCTGGAGCGCTATTGACCCAGATAAATCCGTAGTCATAAGCCGAATTCCCATTCTGTGTCCACGCCGTCCACGCAGCTTCATACGACCAGTTGAACTTGTAAAACGGGTCCGTGGTCTTACGTTTCGGATACGAAGGATAGAACGCAAGATTCGTCGACCACACACCATCTTCAAACACGCAGTGCCCAGCCGTTAGCAGCACATTCGCTGCCACAACCGAAGCCGACCCCGTAAAGTCACTGCCATTCTGCGTTAGATACAGCTTGCCGCAAACCGAGTACGGATAAGCCAACGGATTAGCGACTGCATTTCCCCCTTTACTATGAGGCTCAAACTGCTTGGCAGTTGCCCCGTTCTTCTCATGGTCCTTCGGATGTCCCGGAGCCGAACTTCCCGCCTTACCCTCCGGCTTCACTTCGGCAGGCTCCGCCCCCTTATGCGTCTTCCGCATCGGCAAAGGCTTCGCCGCGGCCATCCGTTCCGGTGTCCAGTACTCTTCAACGGCCTTGGCTTCTTTGCCAGGCCCTGATCCAACAATTTTGTTCTCCTGTTTGTCTGCCATTTGAGTGCGCTCCTTCTCGGAAGAAATTCGTGAGAAATCTCACACAGATGTCTGGCCCACTCTGCATCGCTGGACTGAACCCTAGCACGCGTCCGACTACCCGCGCAAACCGCCTAACTCCACGTCTGTCTTCATTTGTGTATTTTTTTCAAATATAAAGCCTTCTTTTCACCTATAATTCCCCTGCCATCACTTCACCCCGAGGAAAGCACTTGAAAATCGCTCACCGCAGCATCGCCACCGCGCTCCTCTTCGCCGCCTCCTCCATCACCTACGCGCAGTTGCAAGGCAGTCAGCCCGACACAACGCCGGTGAACCATCCCGTCCCCGCCATCCAGGACACGGAAACTCCCGCCCAGCGCGACGCCCGCATGGAGTGGTGGCGCGAGGCCCGCTTCGGCATGTTCATCCACTGGGGCCTCTACTCCATCCCCGCCGGCGAGTGGCACGGTCAGCGCACCACCCATATCGGCGAGTGGATCATGAACGACCTCTCCATCCCCGTCGCCGACTACAAGGCCTTCGCGCCTCAGTTCAATCCCACCGGCTTCAGCGCCCACGACATCGTCGCCCTCGCCAAATCTGCCGGCATGAAATACATCGTCATCACCGCCAAGCACCACGACGGCTTCGCCATGTTCGACTCCAAGGTCGATCCCTTCAACATCGTCGCCGCCACCCCCTTCAAACGCGACCCACTCAAAGAACTCGCCGAGGAGTGCCGCAAGCAGGGCGTCAAACTCGGCTTCTACTATTCGCAATCGCAGGACTGGACCGCCCCCGGCGGAGCGGCCGCTGTCCGCGGCAACCATAACCCCGACACCGGCCACTGGGACCCCGCACAGGACGGCAGCTTTGACGACTACCTGCACAAAAAATCCATCCCCCAGATTAAGGAGCTCCTCGAAAACTACAAGGAGTACCCCGTCGTCGTCTGGTTCGACACTCCCGGCAAGACCATGACCCCCGAACGCGCCGCCGAGGTCGTCAAACTCCTCAACAAATACCCCAACCTCATCTGGAACAACCGCCTCGGCGGTACCTACAAAGGGGACACCGAAACCCCCGAGCAGTTCATCCCACCCCAGGGCTATCCCGGCCGCGACTGGGAGTCCTGCATGACCATGAACGACACCTGGGGCTACAAATCCTACGACACCAACTTCAAGTCCACCGAAACCCTCCTCCGCAACCTCATCGACATCGCCAGCAAGGGCGGCAACTATCTACTCAACATCGGCCCCGACTCTCACGGCATCGTCCCCGCGCCCGAAGTCGAGCGTCTCCAGCAGATGGGACAGTGGCTCAAGATCAACGGCGAAGCCATCTACAACACCAAGGCGACCCTCTTCGACGTTCCCACCGGCACCTTTACTGGAGAAAAAGACAGCCGCGGCCGCGAAAAATTCCTCCCTACCTGGAACTGGCGCTCCACCACGGCCCCCGACAAGATCTTCATCGAAATCTTCACCTGGCCCACCGGCGCCTTCCACCTCGACAAACTCCCCCGCAAAGTCACCAGCGCCTACCTGCTCGCCGACAAGACCCACAAGCCATTAAAGATCACGCCAACCGGCGAAGGCCTCGACATAACCCTACCCGCCCAACCCCTGGATCCCATTGCCACCGTAGTCGTCCTCAATACCAACTAGCGCTCTCAGCGCTGAAGGCCCACAGTCCCGGCAATCAGCGCAAGACGGTCCCGTTCGTCGTCTTTCATTGCGGCAGCCCCGTGCCGGCCTGCTCCGCCACCATGTACGCGGCGTACCAGTCCGGCCAGTTCGGGTCGGCTTGCCCGGTCCGCGCCTCGTGCTGCCCGTGCGCGGCCGCGGCCCGCCGCAACGCCTGCGACAGGTCGCTCACCGACGCGTACGTGGTATCGCCGGCGACACGCCCAGGGAGCCGCGTCGTGATCTCCTGGAACAGCCAGCCATTGCCGTCCGGGTCACGGAACGAGGCGAATGAGCGGTAGCTGCGATGCTCTGAATCCGGGCCATTCACGCGAATCCGCCCGAAGATGTATGGCTCGTCCGGCCCAGCGTACACGCCATCAGCGCCATGGAACACCTCGCTGACCGCGACGCCGCGACCGAGCAACTCTTTGCGGGCAGCGGCAATGTCGGAGACGATCAGGTACAGGCCCTGCGCGGCGCCGGGTGCTGCCCCAGTCACGTTCTTGCCGAAGATGACCGAGCACCCGGACCCCGGCGGCGTGAACTGGATCACGCGGTAGTCGCTACCGTTGTCGTAGTCGGCATCAAGCCGCCACCCGAGCCTCCCGTAAAACTCCTTCGCGCGATCCACATCCGAGACAGGGATGACGACGATCTCGAGCTTCGTGTCGACTCTCGCAACGCTGGTCGCCTCGGTACTAACGACTTCATCCTTCAGATTTGCCATGTTCTTTCCTCCTTCTTGGGCGTCCCCTAAGTCGAAAAGTTCCCTAAGTCGATAATCAGATTTATTGAAAGCGAACCTCAACCAGCCGAGTCGCTGGTCTCTTCCCCAGGACGGACCTAAACCAGAACGAACCTAAACCAGACGGACCTAAATCAGATGACTGCGCGGAGGGCAACAGTCACGCTCTCTCGTGCCGCCCTGACAGCAGCAGCAGCCGTCTCACCTGCGGCCATCGCATGCCCGAGCGCCGACCTCTTCCGTCTTCCCGGGTGCTCGAAAGCGGCGGTCTCGATTCCACCACCGAAAAGTGTGTGCCTCTCTTCCAGGCCATCGAGCGCGGCGTTCAACTCCGCCGTAACTGCGTCCGCCTCATCGGCGACAACGATCAGTTCGAAATTGATCTTTTTGTATAGCATCTCATCGCCTCCCGCCTCCAATCTTATGCCTGCATGCCCTCTCTCGTGAGCACAACATGCGTCGCGTGCTCCGTGGCCTCGTGCTCCGTCACAGAAAATCCCAGCGCGGGCAGATCAATACCCGTAAGCAGGGCCTCACCTTGACCGAGGGCAACAGGTGCAAGTGCAAAGTGGAGGGAATCGACCAGCCCAGCCTGCAGATACTGCCGCACGGTCGAAACACCCCCTCCGATCTTGACGTCCTTGTCTCCCGCCGCCTGTTTCGCCAGCCTCAGCGCCTCTTCGATTCCGCCGCTGACAAAGTAGAAGGTCGTCCCGCCTTCCATCACCAGCGGCTCACGCTCATAATGCGTCAGAACGAAGGTCGGAGCGTGGTACGGCGGATTGGGCCCCCACCATCCCCTCCACGAGTCATCCTGCCACGGCCCACGCACCGGACCAAACATATTGCGGCCAAGGATAAAGGCGCCAAAGTTGTCCATCGCCCGATATGCGAACCCGTCGTCCACACCAACGGACCCGCCCTCCTGCCCGTGCATGGTGCGGAATGACCTGGTAAGAAAGAACCACTGAAAGAGCTCCGTACCGCGCTTGCCCAGCGGATCGTCAAGGCCCTGCTCGGTCCCTGCGCCAAATCCGTCCAACGAAATACCAAACCCCGCGACACGGACCTTTGACATGTATGCTCTCCTCGCTTTCGAAATGCTTGAAGTGGTTCCGCCTAACCACGCTGTCGAAAGGAGCGAGTTACTCGGAACGTAGCGCTTCCACGGCGTTTACTCTTGCGGCACGCGCCGCAGGGACAGCTGAAGCAACTACGGCCGCACCCAAAATGACCACAGCGGAGGCAACAAACGCAAGTGGGCCCGGCTGATAGATACCCGTTACGTATTTGGTGATTGCGCGTGCCAGAGCAAAGCCAACCACCACACCCGCGCCCACTCCGATGCTGGCCATCGCCACGCCCTCTACGAGAACAATGGCGAGAATGTTGCGCGGCAGGGCGCCCAGGGCCATGCGGATTCCGAACTCGCGGGTACGCCAGCTCACAGAGAAAGCAAGAACGCCAGCCACGCCCACCACGGAGATTAAGAGTGCGACGGCGGCGAATCCGCCAAACACAATCGCGTTGAGGCGGTCGGGCGACAGCACCTCCGCGCGAACGTCTCCGAGCGTGCTGGCCTTTTCCACGGGCTGGTCTGCCGAAATCCCGCGAACGGTCTGCGTGATGGCCGGCACCAGCGCGTAGGCATCCTGATGTGCGCGTACGAAGAGGCGGCCGTTCCACCCTTGCTCCTGTTCGTTCGGCTCATAGACCGTCATGGCCGGTGACGGGATGATATTTTCATCGTCGAAGTCAGGGACCACAGCGATGATTCGCCTTGGCTCAGTGCTGATGCCGACGAACTTCATGACCCCGTCCGTCCACCACAGTGTATGGTTCACCGCGTCCTGCCTTGGATAGAGCATCGTTGCAAGGCTTTGACTGATGATGACCACCCGTTCGGAGCCGTCCTTGTCGCCGTCATTGAAGTCGCGGCCCTCCTGAATCGGCACACCGAACGTGTCGAAGAATCCCGGCGATACCACTCGGAACTTTCCACGGAAATCCTGACCATCCGCCCGTCTCGCGCCCTGCGCGGCAAATTGGAAACTGACATTCAAATGATCGTCACGCCAGGGAGCGGCGAAACCCGAGGACACGTGCTCCACTCCCGGCAGTGTGCCGACCCGGCGTTGCACCTCGCGATAGAACTCATCCACCTGCTGGGGTGTGCGCCCGTACGACATCTTGGGAAGATTCAGTGCCAGAACGTTGGCCGAATCAAACGGCGGCCGCGTCTGCTCCAGCACAAACAGAGTCTTCATCAGCACACACGCCCCGGCAAGCAGCAGGAATGAGGCTGCGATCTGCGTAACGGCAAAGATGCGGAGACGCCGGCTGCTCCCTCCTGCCACACGTGTTCCCCGGCCGGTAAGGCCGCCTTGCGGGGCGTTTGCCGAGGGAAGCCGCGGAATGAATGCGAGGAAGACGGCCGCAATCAACGCCAGCCCAATCCCAAACCACACCAGGCTGAAATCGAGCGTGAGCTCCTCGGCGCGCACGGAGAAGCGCGATGCATAACGACCCAGCACGGCTACCATCGGTATGGCGAGCGCCACCGCCGCCACTGCCCCGCTCCCACATAGCACGAGGCTCTCAGCCAGCAGAGAACGGCGCAGCACTGCAGTGTTTGCGCCCAGCGCCGAGCGTATCGCCAGCTCCGGTTCGCGACGCACCGTTCGCGCCAGCACCAGATTGGCAACGTTCGAGCTCGCAATCACGAAGAGCAGGCCCGAAGCCGCGAACAGGATCCACAAGATCGTATTGGCGCGCGAGTTGATCTGTTCGTGCATGCGCGTTACGTCGATCTTGAAATGGTCGTCCGACTTATACACCCCCGGGTGTGCCGCCACCATGGCGCCGTATACGCTGCGCAGCTCCGCCCGCGCATTATCAACACTCGCGCCGGGGGCCAGCCGCGCGAAGACCTCCGTCATGCGATGCTCGCGTCCCGTCACCATTGTGGCAGAGAGATGGTGCGGGCTGGTGACGATATTGGCGATGATCTCCGTTGCCACCGGATAGGGAACGGATGGTTCCAGAACACCAACCACGGTCGCGGGGCGGGCGCCACAGCAGCTCTCCAGCCGCACCGCCTTTCCAATCACGCTGGGATCAGAGTGCAGCGATGTCCTCCAGAAATGATACGTCAGCACCACAGCTCCGGCGGCATTCGGACCGTCATCGGCGGGAGTCAGCAGGCGTCCAAGCACCGGGCGCAGACCCATCACCTCGAAGTAGTGTCCATCCACCACGCCCGCTGGGATCTCGCGTGGCGTGCCTAGACCCACGACCGTAAAATCTATCTCTGAAAATGTGCCCAGCTCCTTAATTGACTTCAGCCCGCTGCCGATGTCCTGAATCTCGGGGACCGAGAACGCTGCGTTGGCTTCGCCGATGCCCGGGGCGCTCTGGCGGAGGTAAAGCAACCGATCTTCGTCGCGATTCGCTAGCGGACGCAGCAACACGGCGCGTACCACGCTGAAGATCGCGGCGTTGGCTCCGATACCCAATGCCAACGTAAGGGCGACTGTAATCCACAGCGCAGGAACTCGCGCCAGGGAACGCACGGCAACTCTCAAATCGCGAAAGAACGACATCTCGAACCTCCGTTCAGGTGGTTTCCACTGTCCGCATACAAACCAGGGTCAAGCCAGCTGAAAAGCATGAGTGCCGCCAGGCCAGCCCCGGCCATGATCCTGATCATTCTTTCCCTCGTGGCCGTCCTCATCGCGAGATGTCCTTTCGCCGTCGTTGCTCGCTTGCCTTCATGATTTCGTTCATGTCCCCCGCTGGCCGAATCTCGAAAATGTTGCCATACGTCATCGCCGGATGCTGCGCCATGAGCTGTACAGCATGATTCATGTCCCGCGCTTCAAGGACGAGAATGCCACCGAGTTGTTCCTTGGTCTCCGTATAGGGACCGTCGGTAGTTGCCACTTTGCCGTTTTTCCAATACAGAGTCAGGGCAGTTTCCTGAGACTGAAGCGCTTCTCCACCAGCCCACTGCCCGTTGGCGCGAAGATGGTCGTCGTATTCAAAGCATTTGTCGAACATGGCGTTTCGTTCGCCCTCAGCCATGCCATCAAATTTGTCTTTATCGTAGTATCCCAGACAGACGTATTTCATTGTTCTTCTCCTTATGGTGGAAACCCGGCAGCATCTTCGCCTAATGATGATGCTCGACGATGCTTGCGCTATCTTCCGTTCCATCTGACCACCGTCGCACAGAGACCACGAACGTAGTCAGCTGCTCCACGGGGTCCTTCACACGAACGACGGGCGAACCCGGCAGATGAGCTCCCCAAATTGCGGGGTCGGTGTCGGAATAGAAAAACATGTGGACTGAACCCTCCGACGACGAACGCCTACTCGCCGTGGATGCAAGAGCGGCTATTTGTTGGCGGTCTGATTGGGCAGCTCAGCCCGTTTCGCTACTTTGTACTGGATCTCCTCTTCGGACAGGATGGGTGCGAAGTCTTCCATCTCGAAGATCTGGCGGATTTCGACTTCCGAGTCGCCGGCGTGGAAGGTGGGGCAACGTTTGACCCACTCGATGGCCTCTCCGAGGGACTTGACCTGCCAGATCCAGAAGCCGGCGATGAGCTCCTTGGCCTCGGTGAAGGGGCCGTCGACAACGGTAATAGAATTGCCGGAGAATTTGACGCGTGCGCCTTTGGAGCTGGGATGGAGGCCATCCATGGCGAGCACGACGCCAGCCTTGATGAGCTCTTCGTTGAACTTGCCCATGTCGGCCAGGAGTTGTGGATCGGGGAGGCCGCCTTTTTCTGACTCTGCGGTTGCTTTGATGATGACCATAAATCGCATTGCGGAATCTCCTTTGGGTTGAGCGATGGTTCGGTGGCTTGTCTTCGGGTTTAGCTATTTGCTGGCTAACCGGTGAACTCAGTTTGAGAGCGCAGTTGGATCGCTTCGCCCTCCGTGGCCGGTGGGGGTGCTTACGGCTTCACCCGCGATGGGTGAGGTGTGCCACCCTGCAGACTGCTGTATGGGATCTCGCGCACCTCGCCCCGCGACCCAGGGTCGAAGGCAGCCTTGCGGGCCCACGCCAGCGCCTCGTCCATGTCAGCGGCTTCTAGTATCCAAAAACCGCCAATGTGCTCCTTGGCCTCCAGATACGGGCCGTCGGTGATGAGCGGCTTGCCATTGGGCTGCCCCCGCAGTGACTTCGCCTGGCTGGCTGGGCTGAGGCCGCAGGCCATGAGCCTGGCACCGGCAGCTTCCAACTCGTCGTTGAGATCATTGATAGCGCGTACCGTCGCTTCGGTCATGGTGGACGGGTCGAAGTTGTCGGGAAGGTAATTCGCAAGCAAATATTGCGGCATGATTTCTCCTTTTATCCTGTAGCGTTCTTCGGGTAGGCCGGTTGCCCTGCCTTCACGACATAGTCGAACGGCGGGACTGGAATTCGACAAGCCGTCCAAGAAATTTTGCCTCGGCTAGGCCTAAGTCGCGCGTGAGGCCGGCGATGACGCGCGCGGACTCGATGCGCATACGGCTCGATGGTGCGATGGAAGACCTGATGTGGATCGGGAGCGGACACTGCGACCGATCACACCAGCTTCAATCCGTAGATGCAGGAGCGGCTATTTGTTGGCGGTCTGATTCGGCAGCTCAGCCCGTTTCGCTATTTTGTACTGGATCTCCTCTTCGGACAGGATGGGTGCGAAGTCTTCCATCTCAAAGACCTGGCGGATTTCGATTTCGGAGTCGCGGGTGTGGGGGTTGGGGCAACGCTTGACCCACTCGATGGCCTCTTCGAGGGACTTGACCTGCCAGAGCCAGAAGCCGGCGACGAGCTCCTTGGCCTCGGTGAAGGGGCCGTCGATGACAGTACGAGACTTGCCGGAGAATTTGACGCGTGCGCCTTTGGAGCTGGGATGGAGGCCATCCATGGCGAGCACGACACCGGCCTTGATGAGCTCTTCGTTGAACTTGCTCATGTCGGCCAGGATTTGTGGATCGGGGAGCGCGCCTTCTTTTTCTGACTCTGGGGTTGCTTTGACCATGACCATGAATCGCATTGCGAAATCTCCTTTTTCTTGAACGGTCTTCGGGTGGGCAGCTTACCCTGCCTTCACGATATAGTCGAACGGCCAGACTGGAATTCGACAAAGCGTCCAGGAAATTTTGCTTCTTCCGTGCTTCTTTTATTTCAACTGCCGAATCCGCTCTTGCAGGAATTGCCTCTCCGGTTCCTGTTGGGTCAGCGCCAGGGCTTTCTCATAAGAGGACCGGGCCTCAGATGTCCTGCCGAGCCTGCGGTACATATCTGCACGGACTGAATGCGCCAGGTAATAATTTGCCAATTCACCCTGTGACAACACCGCGTCGATATGCGTCAGACCGGCCTCAGGACCATCGCACATCGCAATTGCCACGGCACGATTGAGACGTACAACCGGCGAAGGCTGAATTTGTAACAATCGGTCGTAAAGCGCAACAATCTGCCGCCAGTCGGTCACAGCGACCGATTCCGCCTCCGCATGGACTGCTGCAATCGCAGCCTGCAGTGTGTAGGGGCCGAAGCGGCGGGACTTCAGGGCCCTCTCCAGCAATGCCACTCCCTCCGCGATCTGCCCCCGGTTCCAGAGCGAGCGGTCCTGGTTCTCCAGCAAAATCAGCTCTCCTGTCGGCGATGTTCTCGCGGCGCGACGGGATTCCTGAAGCAACATCAGTGAGAGCAGCCCAAGGACCTCCGGCTCTGGCAGGAGTTCGCTCACCAACCGGCCCAGTCGAATCGCCTCGGCGGTTAGTTCGCCCCGCGTGACCTCCGCTCCGGTCGCAGCCGAATAACCCTCGTTAAAGACGAGATAGATGACCTGAAGCACCGCACCCAGTCGCGCTGGCAATTCCTGCGGCGTCGGCACCTCATACGGAATCGCTGTCTCTCGAATCTTTGCCTTCGCGCGCACAATGCGCTGCGCCAGCGAACTCGGAGCGATGAGGAAGGCCTTCGCAATCTCCTCCGTCGTCAGCCCGCACACCTCACGCAACGTGAGCGCAACACGCGCTTCCGGCGGTAGAGACGGATGACAGCAGGTAAAGATCAGGCGCAGCCGATCGTCCTCAACGCTGTCCTCTTCCCCGGACCTCTCCGCCGAACTGCCTTGCGCTTCGAGATATCGCCCGAGTTCATCTTGAGACGCATCAAATCGTGCCCGTCGACGCAGAGTATCAATGGCTTTAAATCGCGCAGTTGAAATCATCCATGGTCGCGGGTTATCGGGGACTCCACTCCTCGGCCACACGTCCAGAGCGGCCGCAAAGGCTTCGTGCATCGCTTCCTCGGCAAGATCAAAATCACCGAGCAAGCGAACCAGGGTCGCCAGGATCCGTCTCGACTCCACGCGATAAAGTGAGTCGAGCAACTCGCGTATCTGCTCCGTGGAACGCTCGGACATGACGACGACTCTAGCAAACCAGCCACCCCGAATCAATTTGGAGAAAGGGAGATCGATACGAAGTGGCCCAGGTCGTGCAGCAACAGGACCGCCTCCTCGGTTGAGGCAAAATCGCGAATGCGTGTTTCGAGGTTGCTCGATCCAGGTGACATGGTTTTTCATCAGATGAATAGCAGTGTCCAGTGTGCCCAGGCCTCACGCGCAAGAATCCGTCTATAATTTTCAGATTTCCGGGGCGACTGAAAACCGGAATCCAGCCTGGTCCGGAGGTCAATCTATGTCAGGAAAAGTTGCAGACGTCTTGTGGGAGATGCTTGCGAACGCCGGAGTAAAACGCTGCTATGGCATCGTTGGAGACGCTCTAAACCCAGTCATCGACGCGCTCCGCCGCAACGGTAACATCGAGTTCATACACGTCCGCCATGAGGAGTACGGTGTCTTTGCCGCCGTCGCCGAGTCCTACCTGACTGGCGATCCGGTCGCTGTGTGCGGGACCGCGGGCCCCGGTGTCGTCCATCTGTTCAACGGATTGATGGATGCACGCAAGGAGGGGGCTGCGGTTATTGCCATTGCGGGTGACGTGGAGACGAGTGTAATCGACACATCAGCGCTCGAAGAACTCAATCCTTATAAGTTCTTCGAGACCGCGTCCCTCTATACCGGGCGGGTCGTCAACCCTGAACAGGCGCGAGCCATCTTCAATTCTGCGATTCTCACTGCAATCCTGGAAAAGGGCCCCACGGTAATTTCGCTTCCGGGCGACGTCGCATCGGCCGATGCGGGTACCCACTCGACCGAAATCAAGGTCCCTGCCCCACCCGTGTTGCGCCCCTCCGACCCGGACCTCGATCAGCTTGCGAAGATGATCGACGATGCGAAGACAGTAGCCATCTTCGGGGGCGACGGCTGCAGAGATGCCCACGATGAGGTAGTCCAACTGGCAGGCAAACTGAAGGCGCCTGTCGGCTATTCGTTACGCGGCAAACCGTGGCTGGAACATGACAATCCCTATGCCGTTGGCATGACCGGCCTGCT
Organism: Edaphobacter sp.; assembly: GCA_035483075.1. Taxonomy (GTDB): domain Bacteria; phylum Acidobacteriota; class Terriglobia; order Terriglobales; family Acidobacteriaceae; genus Edaphobacter. Next base: position 12,955 of record DATHQG010000233.1, read on the forward strand.
CGGCTACGGTGGGGCCTATGGCGCCATTCATAAGGCCGACCTCCTGCTCCTGCTCGGCACTGACTTTCCTTTCTCAGAATTCCTCCCTGGCGACAGCGTCAAAAAAGTCCAGATCGACAAAAATCCGAAACACATCGGCCGCCGGACCCACGTTGACTTTGGACTCGTCGGCGACATCAAGACCACCGTCGCTGCCCTGCTTGACACCGTCCGTGACAAAACCGACGGCGGCTTTCTCGACAAGTACATCGCGGAGACGAAGTCGTTCGAAGAACTGTTACAGCACTACGTCGTGAAAGGGCCTGGGATCAAGCCCGTCCGTCCGGAGTTCCTGGTCGCGACCCTAAGCGATCTCGCCTCTGACGACGCAATATTCTTCGCCGACACGGGCACGGCATGCATGTGGCTGGCAAGACACATCAAGGGTGGTAAAGATCGCAGGCTCTTCGGCTCGTTTTCATGGGCATCTATGGCCAATGCCACGCCTAATGCGTTTGGCGCGCAATTGGCATACCCTGGCCGCCAAACGATCGCCCTGGCCGGCGACGGAGGCTTCACTATGCTCGGGCTCGGTGATCTGCTAACGCAGGTAGAACGAAAGACCCCTGTAGTTCAGATCGTCCTCAATAATGGACTCCTCGATTTCGTCAATCTTGAGCAGCAGGAGGCCGGCGTAGTTCCCTTTGGCACCAGCTTTAAGAACCCCAACTTCGCCAAGGTCGCCGAAGCGATGGGCGCGAAAGGGATTCGCATCGAAGATCCCGGCAGCGTTCGCGACGGCCTTGCCGAGGCCCTTGCCCACAAGAGCGGCCCCGTCGTCGTCGACGCCGTAGTCGATCCGTTTGCTTTGTCGCTACCGTCGCATGTTCCTTTCCACACAGCCAAAGGCTTCACCCTTAGCCTTGCCAAACAGGTGTGGAACGGAAAGATGGACGACGTGATCAAGACGGCCGAACGTAACGTAAGGCTGCTCTGAGCAACGCGAATCTGGTACACAGCCGGGCCCATTGACGGTCACAACATAGAGGTGCATTTTGCTTCGGGGAACGGCGGCAACAAAAAAATCTGTGTCGTTTATCGCATGGCGGACGGATCTGGGCCAACGGCGACGGCGGCCGTGGCGCGACGTTCCACTTCACATTGCCGGCGGCTCCCGCGGAAACAAACCCTCCCGGGTATGCCGCGTGACTCGGCATGTTGGTACGCGGGCCAAATGGTGCGGACCCAAGACTCTCCAGATCTCTGAGTTCCGGGCGGACAACGGGCGTTAAGTGACGAAGAGTCGACTTCACAGAAGTGATCTCGATTCCGGCTGCTCGAACCGGACCCGATCGTAACCTTATAGGACATTCACCGCAGACGAATGCGGGACCCTCAGAACAGGGCGATATCACTCGAAGTTTCTCGTTTCATTGCGAGCTCAGAGAGAATTTCTCTTACCACAGAGAGAATTTGGACCCATGATCGGAGGGTCCCGCAGCAAGGATTTGTAAAAAGATTGTTGCGATCTTGACAGTGTGCGCGCGTGAATGGTGAAATTTTTTGCGCATGTTGAGGTTGCCATTCTGAGTTCTAGACAAACGTTTGTCTTGATTCTCTCGCGCGATATTGCAAACTCTTTCATGCAAATACATGCATGCCTTGCACGAGGGGCTGAAGGGGAGCGGATCGGCTTGGGCCGGTCCCTGCCGAGCTGTAATTCGCAAGTAAAAGCATCAGGTTATTCGGGAGAGCTCCATGAAGTGTGCAACACGGGCCACTGTTTTCGTTTTCTGTTTTATCAGCGCAGTTTGTTTCGCTCAAAACACAAATTCAGGTGACATTCGCGGGACGGTAGCCGACACGACAGGGGCTGTGATCCCCGGCGTCAAGGTCGAAGTCAGGGACGTAGACAAGGGTGTAGCCAAAATTTATGTCACCGACGGAGCCGGCTTATACGATACCGGTTCAATCACGCCGGACCATTATCTGCTGACTTTTACCAAAAGTGGGTTTGGGACCTTTGTGCGCGGTCCGATTACGCTGGACGTTTCCATTCAGACCATCGACGCGCAGCTGAAGGCAGGCTCGACGCAGGAGGTGGTGGTGGCCAACACGGATGTGCCGCTGCTGAACACGGAGACGGGTTCGCTGGAGGCGACACTGTCCTCCGACGTTATGTCGCAACTGCCCCAGACCAACCTTGGCGCAGACTGGGAGATCTTCACCGTGCTGCTGCCCGGCGCGGCAGGAGCGCCTGAAAACGCCAGCAGCGCCTCCAACCCAGGCCAAGTGGCGGCCATCAATGGCAATCTGCCCTTCGAGAGCATGCTGGCCGATGGCGCCACCACCACGCTGCCGATGAGCACGAACTCCGACGTCACGATCTTTGAGACGACCTCCGAGGTGAAGATCAGCACCTCCGCATTCTCGGCGCAGTATGGCCAGGGCGGCATCATTTACAACCAGATCACCAAGGGCGGCACGAACCGGTTCCATGGCGCCGGATACGAGTACTTCTCCAACAACGCGCTGAACGCCAACCCGTATGAGTTTGGCACGACCGGTGTGGAACTTCCCAAGCTGCGCTTCAACAACTTCGGTTTTGCCGTTGGCGGTCCGATCATTCGACAGAAGCTGTTCTTCTACTTCGACTTCGATAAGACCATCAACAACACCACGAGCATTGGCCATGAAACACTGCCGCTCGGGCAGAACGCGGCGATGGCGAACGGTGATTTTACCGCTCCCGGTATGCCTACCATCTACGACCCAACTACTCAGACGATTCAATATACCGGCAGCCACACGTACGCAGCCTCTGGCGGCAATGTGACACAGCAGTGTCCCTGCGTCATTCGCCAGTCTTTCGCTGACGAGTACCACAACGGCAATCGCATCCCGGTCAACATGATCAACCCGGTCGCCAAGAACTTCCAGACCCTTCTGCAGACGCTGGGCAACACCGCCGTCCAGCAGCCAACCAATGTTGGCACTTCGCAGATCGTGCAGGGAGTTGTCACCAACAACTATGCTTACAGCGCGCCCGGTATCAATCCGTTTACCAAATACTTCGGTCGCCTGGATTATGACGTCAACTCCAAGAACCGGATCACCGTTTCGCAGACGGAGAGCGATAACCCCGCGGTTTATTTCGGGCAAGATGCCTGTCCTATCAATTGCGAAACTCAAGACGTCAGCCGAGAAAATGCTCAAATCTCCGATGTCTGGTCCTTCAGTTCGACGTTTCAGAACGAAGCGCGCTTCGGCTTTACCGATCAGTTGAACTTCTTTGGGCCGGAGACCCAGGGCAAAGGCTATCTCGCTGCGGCAGGCTACAAGCTGGGCAAGGCGGATCTCATTCCGCAATTCGGGCCGGGCAGCGGTATACAGGGCTTTACTACCGGCAATACCTTGCCATTTATCTACAAGGAGTTCGTTTACGATCCATCCGACGTCGTCACTCTAATTCGCGGACGGCACGTCCTGCACTTCGGCGGCGAGTTCCTGATCAGCCTCGCCGATTCCACCCAATACGGTTATCTGAATGCAGGCACTCCGAACTTCGGCGGTCTGTACACCTCCCAGGGTGGTCAGATCACGGCGTCCTCCGGCACGGGCGACGGCTTTGCTTATGCGGACTTCCTGCTGGGCCAGATGAACAGCTACAACGCAAGTGTGACGCCGGAGTATGGCGCCAGGACGAAGAGCCCGCAACTGTTCATCCAGGATGACTACAAGCTGCGTCCTAACCTGACCGTCAATCTTGGCTTGCGCTATCAGATCCATACCGGCTGGAACGAGGTCAAGGGTAATGAGACTGTCTTCGATCCCACGGTAGCAAACCCGGCCGGCGGCCTTGGCGCTATGTGGTATGGCTTCAGCAAGGCCAATGGTCGCGGTCAACTGATTGCCCCGAGCTACAACAACTGGCTTCCACGTGTCGGCTTTAGCTGGCAGCCCATGAAAGATACCGTCATTCGTGGCGGCTTTGGTATCTATGCCTCGACTCTGAGCATCGACACCTATGGCGCCGGTATGGGAGCTGCCTTCGGCAGCAGCGGTGGAACCAGCGACACGACAAACGGGATCTGCCCAGTCGCACAGATCGACAGTGACGGCAGCGCACCCGATACGACCGACCCTGGTTGCGGCGTTGTCACAAACGGCACGAACTTCAATACGTTGTCGCCCAATGCCGCTTATCTGGCCGCGCCGACCACCGCCGATGCCCGCAACGGCCAGGCCGTAAGCTACAACCAGTACCACACCCCGTTGCCTAAGAACTACCAGTGGAACCTGTCGTTGGAACGCCAGTTAGGTCAGGACTACGTGGCCACTATTACTTACGTGGGCAATCACGGTGCCGACCTGAGCTTCCCGGTGGACATCAATCAGGTCCCGGAGAACATGCTCAGCGCCAACGATCTGGGCAACAAACCGTACCCACTGTTCCTCGGGATCACGGGAAGCACTAACAACGCAATCTCTAACTACAACGCACTCGAGGCTCAAATGACGAAGCGCCTCACCCACGGCTTTCAGTTCAACGTCAACTATACCTGGTCGCACTTCCTTGATGATCTGGACTCGGCCGGCTGGGGGGCCCGTGAAGGCTTCCAAAACTATCAGAACGCCTTCAATCCTTCTGCCAACTATGCAAATAGCAACTTTGACATTCGGAATATGTTCAAAGGGCAGGCAATCTATCAGCTTCCCTTTGGCAGAGGAAAGCAGTTCCTGAACAAGGGCCTGCTCATGGACGAGATACTGGGCGGATGGCAGGTATCCGGTGTATGGGTGATCGAGGGCGGTAACCCCATGGGCATTACGACCGGTGGCAATAACAGCTCGAACAACCAGTCTGGCTCGTTTACACAACAAGCGAACCTTGTTGGGAACATCGCCCTGCCAGGCAGCACGAAATCACGCCTCAGGGAGTGGTACAACCTAAGCGCACTCGCGGTGCCTGCTCCTTTCACCTATGGCAACTTTCTCAGGAACCAGGTCTATGGTCCTGGAGTGGTAAACGTGGCTGCGTCGTTAGGTAAGACGTTCGACGTATGGCCGGATCGGGGAGTGAAGATGACCATCCGTGCGGATGCAGGGAACGTGCTGAACCACGCCAGCTTCGGGCAGCCGGGAAACAATGCCATCGGGCCTGGCGAGAGTGCCAATATCACAAGCACCACCGTCGGCGGCAGACAAATCCAGCTGTACGGCCGTATCTCTTTCTAACCTGCTAGCCGATACAGTCCTTCCAGGAGAGACGGGGGGAATCTCCTCGTCTCTCTTGCCAATTAACTGAAGAAGCGGGGGACGAAGGAGCTCAATCGCCAAGTCACTCACCAAAAACAGTGCGGACACAACCTGACAAACCCACCTTCCGGATAACGGGCTATACGGAAGTTACTCTTCTCCTTGATCGGCTAGCTGGCTAACTTCCTGTTTGCCGACAAACGGAGAGCAAACTGACGAGAACCGCGTTTATCAGGAGTGATCGAGACCCTGAGTTGAACCGGATAAATCGATAGCTACCACCCCAACCCCTCTTCGCGAATGGAGCGTATACGTCGATGCGTATGCGCGATAAAAGCCATGCAGACAATTCATCGCTCAT
>DATHQG010000234.1:0-6930 GCA_035483075.1 Edaphobacter sp.
CAGATAGAGGCAGGTGTACTCGTTCGCCGCCAGGTTCAGCCTGCCTCGGTGCAACTCCCGCAGCTCCGTCAACGCCCCCGAAGCCTCATTGCGAAGATTCAGCAACTTAGCCGCATACTCCCGCAACACCTCGCCCGCGTCGGTCAGGGTCCCGTCCCGCGATGAGCGCTCAAACAACACCTCGCCCAACTCTCCCTCAAGTTTTGCGATTGCCTGACTCACCGCTGGCTGAGTACGATGGAGGCGTGCCGCTGCTCGCGAAAAACTGCGCTCCTCTGCCACCGCCAGAAACGTCTCCATCTGGACTAAGTCCAATCATCACCTCGCGCGACGTGCGATGCTGTTACCGAATACCGCAATTAGAATTTATGATAAACCTTCCGACCATCATAAGCATGCATTATGATCAAGTCCAGATCGAGAGAACCAGGCCCTATGTCCTCTAATCAGATCGTCTTCTTCGACACCACCCTCCGCGACGGCGAACAGTCCCCCGGCTGCACCATGCACCACGAGGAAAAGCTCCGCATGGCCCACCAGCTCGCCAACCTTGGCGTCGACGTGCTCGAAGCCGGCTTCGCTATCGCCTCCGACGGCGACTTCAACGCCGTCCGAGCCATAGCCCGCGAGGTCAAAGGCACACGCATCGCCTCCCTTGCCCGCTGCAAGCACGAGGACATCGAAGCCGCCGCTCGCGCCGTCGAACCCGCCGCCAGCAACCGCATTCATGTCTTCCTCGCCTCCTCTGACCTTCATCTCGAAGCAAAGCTAAAGATCACCCGGGAGCAGGCGCTCGACCAGACCGCCGAATCAGTCCGTCTCGCCCGCACCTTCGTCGACGACGTTGAGTTCTCCACCGAAGACGGCACCCGCACTGACCCCGAGTTCCTCCTAAAAATGATCACCGTAGCCGTCCAGGCCGGCGCCTCCACCATCAACATCCCCGACACCGTCGGTTACAGCACCCCAGCCGAGTACGAGGCCATCTTCCGCACCGTCAGGGCCCGTGTACCCGGCATTGAAGACGTCATCCTCTCCACCCATTGTCACGATGACCTCGGCATGGCGGTTGCCAACTCGCTCGCCGGCATCCAGGGCGGTGCTCGACAGGTAGAGTGCGCCATGAACGGCATCGGCGAACGCGCCGGCAACGCGGCCCTCGAAGAGATCGCCGCCGCCCTTATGGTCCGTCGCGACCAGTTCCCCTACACCAACAACATTAAGATGGACCAGCTCTACCCCACCAGCCAGCTCCTCGCCGAGTTCATCAGCTTCGGTGCGGCCCCCAACAAAGCCGTCGTCGGAGCCAACGCCTTCGCTCATGAGTCCGGCATCCACCAGCACGGCATGATGGCGAACCCCCTCACCTACGAGATCATGACGCCCGCGTCCGTAGGCGTGGCCAACACAAACCTCGTCCTGGGCAAACACTCTGGCCGCCGCGCTCTCGCAGACCGCCTCGAAAAGCTGGGCCACCCGCTCACTCGCCAGCAGCTCGACGACATCTACCACCGCTTCACAGAGTTGGCCGACCGCAAGAAAAACATCTACGACCAGGACCTCATTAGACTGCTGAAAGAAGACACGTCCAATATCACTGTCTAGTAGAAGGAGAAATCCAAATGGCGAGGATGCAGATGGGAACCGCGATTTCGATGTTCTTCATTGTGTGGTTGCAGGTAGTCGATGCAGCGGTTCACCTTTGGCGTGCAGGAGACCACTGGAACGGTGGCTTCACCTTCATCGCTGCCTCAGTATTTTCCATCTTCGGCGTGGTAGCTCTCATACTGGCGCGCCGAAACCTCAAGCAGAAGGAACCGCTTCATGAAGCTTAAGATTGGCATACTCGCCGGCGACGGCATCGGCCCCGAAGTCACCCAGCAAGCAACAAACATCCTTCGCGCGGTCGCTGAACTAGGTGGCCACGAATTCCTTTTCGTTCCAGGCCTGATCGGCGGTATCGCCATCACGGAAACAGGCTCACCGCTCCCCACCGCGACGCTCGATGTTGCACTCGAATGCGATGCCGTTCTCCTCGGTGCGGTCGGGGACAACAAATTCAACGCCCTCCCTCCCGACAAGCGCCCCGAAGCCGGCCTCTTGCAGATCCGCCAGGCCCTCGGAGGCTTCGCGAACCTCCGTCCCTCGATCGCCTACGCCGCGCTCGCCGAAAGCTCACCGCTTCGCCCCGAGGTCATCAAAGATGCCGACATCCTCTTCGTCCGCGAGCTCCTCGGCGGCCTCTACTTCGGCGCACCTCGGTGGTGGAACAAGGAGACCGACGAAGCCATTAACACCATGCGCTACACCAAGGCCGAAGTAGTCCGCGTCGCTCGCATCGCCTTCGAGCTCGCCGGCAAACGCCGAAATAAAGTCACCTCCGTCGACAAGGCCAACGTCCTCGAAGTCTCTCAGCTCTGGCGCGCCACTGTCACCGAGGTCGCCAAGGACTACCCCAACGTCACACTCGAACACCAGCTCGTCGACTCCATGGCGATGCACATCATGAACATCCCTCGGAACTTCGACGTCGTCCTCACCGAGAACCTCTTCGGCGACATCCTCTCCGACGAGGCCGGCGTCATCACCGGCTCACTCGGCATGCTGCCATCAGCGACAATCGGCGGCGCAGTCAATCTCTATGAGCCCGTGCATGGCAGCGCGCCAGACATCGCGGGCACAGGAAAAGCCAACCCGCTCGGCGCAATCCTGACCGCTGCGATGGTCCTCCGTCACTCTGCCAACCTGGACCAGGACGCCAGGGCCATCGAGCAGGCCGTCCAAAAAGTCCTCGACGCCGGCTATCGCACGGCCGACATTGCACGCGGCCAACAACCCGGCCAGACCCCGGTCAGCACGCAGGAGATGGGCAAACTCGTCCACCAGGCCCTGGCCGAATCCATCGACCGCCGCCAGGCAATGCACGCCGTCTAAACGACATGAGTCCAAGATTCAAATCAGCTCTGGCAAACCTTGCAGTCACCGCAGCGTTGATCTATCGCTGGCTTCATGGCGCGCCACCGATGGCGCTCCTCATCACGGCGATCATCATGTTTCCTCTGGTCAATGGTCTGCTGTGGCTCAGCCAAAGGCAGTTCAATCAACCCCGACGATATCGCTAGACCAAAGATGAAGATGCGCCATGCCATCCAACTCGCCGCCACTCTATTGCTCTTCGCAGCGCCGGCCACTCGTGCGCAAATCTCGTCGCCACAGATACAAAAGAACAAAAAGCAGCCCAAGGAAAACGTCGAGTGGCTCTGGCAATATGGGCCGCCGCCAGCTGACGGCCGCGAGACACAGCTCGTCCTCGACACCCGCTTCCGCCCCTTTCTCGAGCAGTACTTCACCGCTCCACAGACGTTCTGGGGCAATCCCAAGACCGGCTACAAGACCCTCGCCGAAACCGCCCTCGACTTCCTGTCGGTCCCAGATAAGGTCCTAACCGACGACAACCGCTACCTCACCGTCACCGGCTGCGTCTTCCGCTTCTGCCCATCGCGCGGCCTGCTCTGGGTCGACCTTAACGGCCCACACCCTCTCGTTGTCTTCGCCGCCATCGACTGGATCAAAGACAGCAAAACACCCGACCAGCCCGGCGCCGAGTACACGTTGTGGACCTTCAGCAACCACCCTATCGACCCCGACCATATTCCCGCTGCGCTAATTCACAGCGTCGCGCGCTGGACCGCGCATCCGCCGCAGGGCAACACACAAATCCAGCAGATCGCCAACGCCATTCTCGTCGATCCCGACGGCACGCCACACCAGATTAAGCCAGCCTCCATCGGCGCAAACACCTTCACCCTCCCACCAACCGAGCAAAAGGCACAACCATGAGCACACCCGAAAAAGCGACCCCGGAAAAAACACCCAAGACACTCTTCGAAAAAGTCTGGCAGCAACACCTTGTCGCCGAACCCGCAGGCGAGCCCAGCATCCTCTACATCGACCTGCACCTCATCCACGAGGTCACCAGCCCGCAGGCCTTCGACGGCTTGCGCATGACCGGCCGCAAGCTACGCCGCCCCGACCGCACCGTCGCAACGGTCGATCACAACGTCCCCACCAGCAGCATCGAAGACCGCCTCCACATCGTCGACCAGATCGCCTCGAAACAGATCGAGGCGCTACGCAGAAACTGCGCCGACTTCGGCGTCGAGCTCTACGACGTCCAGTCGCCCAACCAGGGCATCGTCCACATCATCGGACCCGAACTCGGCCTCACCAAACCCGGCATGACCATCGTCTGCGGCGACTCGCACACCAGCACTCACGGCGCGTTTGGCGCGCTGGCCTTCGGCATCGGCACCAGCGAGGTCGAGCACGTTATGGCCACGCAGACGCTGCCGCAGGACAAGCCAAAGACATTCCGCATCAACGTCGAAGGCACGCTTCCCATTGGCGTCACGGCCAAGGACATCGTCCTTCACATCATCGGCCAGATCGGCACCGCAGGCGCCACCGGCCACGTCATCGAATACGCCGGTTCCGCGGTCCGCGGCCTCTCGATGGAAGGCCGCATGACCATCTGCAACATGAGCATCGAAGCCGGAGCACGCGCCGGCATGATCGCCCCCGACGCCACCACCTTCGCCTACCTCAAAGGCCGCCGCTTCTCGCCATCAGCATTGAGCCAGGATGGAAAGCCCGCAGCATGGGACGAGGCCGTCCAACACTGGTCCGAACTTGTAACCGACAAAGGAGCAAAATTCGACCGCGAACTCACCATCGCGGCCATCGATATCACTCCTACCGTAAGCTGGGGCACATCGCCCGGCATGGTCACCGGTGTCAAATCCACCGTCCCCCTCCCCGATCCTGAAGCTTCCGAAGCTGACCAAAAAGCCTTCGAGCGGGCGCTCGAATACATGGGCCTTCACGCCGGCGAACCCATCGAACAGATCAAGATCGACCGCGCCTTCATCGGATCCTGCACCAACGCCCGCATCGAAGACCTCCGCGCCGCTGCCTCTGTGGTTCGCGGCTACCACGTCGCCACTACGGTCCGCGCAATGGTGGTCCCCGGCTCGCAGCACGTAAAAGCCCAGGCCGAAAAAGAAGGCCTCGATAAGGTCTTCACCGAAGCAGGCTTCGACTGGCGCGAACCCGGCTGCAGCATGTGCCTTGGCATGAACCCCGACATCCTCGCCCCCGGCGAGCGCTGTGCCTCGACCTCCAACCGCAACTTCGAAGGCCGCCAGGGCCGCGGCGGACGCACGCACCTCGTCAGCCCGCAGATGGCCGCCGCCGCCGCCATCACCGGCCACTTCACCGACATCCGCGACTGGAAGTTCAAAGACACCCAAGCGACCGCGGATCGAACGGATAAACGCGGATGAAAACAATGCCTTAGAAAGGGTATCGGGTTTCACGCTTTATCAGTTCATGTCCGCATTAATCCGCGGTCGACAGAAATTTCACCGGAGACTCTCATGCATCCCATCAACGTTCTCACCAGCCACGCCGTCCCTCTCGACCGCCCCAACGTCGACACCGACCAGATCATCCCCAAGCAGTTCCTCAAGCGAATCGAGCGCACCGGCTACGGCGACTTCCTCTTCTACGACTGGCGCCGCATCCAGGAAGGCCCCCACGCAGGCGAGCCCCACCCCGACTTCGTCCTCAACAAACACCATCACAAGGGCGCGAAGATCCTCATCGCCGGTAAAAACTTCGGCTGCGGCAGCTCCCGCGAGCACGCCGCCTGGGCCCTCACCGACTTCGGCTTCCTCGCCGTCATCGCCCCCAGCTTCGCCGACATCTTCTTCTCCAACGCCGGCAAAAACGGCATGGTCCTCGTCCGCCTCCCCGAGTCCGACGTAGAAATGCTGATGCACCGCTCCGAAAAAAATCCCGCGCACAAGATCACCATCAATCTCGAAGCCCAAACCATCTCCGACGACGAAGGCTTCAGCGCCAAGTTCGAAATCGACCCGTTCCGCAAATACTGCCTCCTGAACGGCCTCGACGACATCGGCCTAACCCTGCGTCACGAAGCCGAACTCGACAAGTACGAATCCAAACACGACACCGAATTCTGGTTAAGGCCTCGCGCGTCAGCTACAAATTAGTTTTGTTGCAATCGACTCTTATCAGTCTTTATCACCGGGATCACCGTTACGCCTTTGATCCGTGTCATCTGTGTAAATCGGTGTTGGGCCTTTAACCAGAAGAGGAAGAAACTTTGTCCAACGAGATCAATCCAAAGAAAAACTCCATCGTCCTCACCGAAGGCCCGTCCCGCGCGGCTGCCCGCTCGTACTTCCGCAGCGTCGGCTTCAGCAAGGAAGACCTGCACAAGCCGATCATCGGCATCGCCAACACCTGGACCGAGATCGGGCCCTGCAACTTCCATCTCCGTCAGGTCGCCGAGGCCGTCAAGCAGGGTGTTCGCGAGGCCGGCGGCACGCCCATGGAGTTCAACACCATCACCATCCACGACGGCATCACCATGGGGACCCAGGGCATGAAGGCGAGCCTGATCTCCCGCGAAGTGATCGCCGACTCCATCGAGCTCGTGACGCGCGGAAACAGTTTTGACGGCATCGTCTGCATCGCGGGCTGCGACAAGAACATGCCCGCCGCCATCATGGCCCTCGCCCGCCTCGACATCCCCGGCCTCATGCTCTACGGCGGCAGCATCGCCCCTGGCTCGCTCAAGCAACCCGACGGCACCACGAAGGAGATCACCATCCTCAGCGTCTTCGAGGGCATGGGTTCCCACGCTGCCGGCAAAATCACCGACCAACAGCTCGAGGATCTTGAAGCTGCTGCCTGTCCCGGCCCCGGAGCCTGCGGTGGCCAATTCACCGCCAACACCATGGCGATGGCCGGCGAGTTTCTCGGCATCTCGCCCATGCAGCTCACGGGCGTCCCCGCCATGTCGCCCGAAAAGCACGAAGCCTCCCGCCAGGCCGGTCGCCTCGT
>DATHQG010000235.1:0-6580 GCA_035483075.1 Edaphobacter sp.
TGCCGATTCACTGGACATGCCGATGTCTTCCGGCATTCAGAACATTATGGAAGCAGCGACTACACTCGCACGGGAGTTGGAGCACAATCAGGTGCAGCCACTCCATCTTGTGGCCGCAATCCTAGCCGAAGAGACCAGCGAGCCTGCTGAGATTCTGAAGGAAGCCGGAGTATCGAGACAAGCTATCATTCAAGCACTCCGAAGCTAGTTGAAGCTATCAGACGATAGCGCTCAATGCCACGCTTCGAGCGTTCTAGCCGTATGACCGGCAAACCGGAAATAATCCCGTTTGTGCCTGCAAAGTCGGGTTTTCGGCAAGTTCAGTCATTCAATTTAAACTGATCCCCGATTAGATGTCGATGGCGACTACTTCGTGATCGAGGATGCTGGGGACGTTGAGGATCAGATCGTCTCCTGAGCGAGTGATGGGTGTGGCTTTCTCGGCGACGAGGAGGCGGGCTTGTTTTGCTTGAATGCCTGAGGGCTGACGCAGCTTGATGGTTTGCGCGCCGATGGGAAAGAAGTCTCGGTAGGGGCCCTTCATCGCCATGGGGTTGGTCAGATTGACGAGGTGGATGGTGATGGAGGTGGGGTTGCGCCATACGGTCACGTCGAGGAGGCCGGGGCCGATGACTTCGATGGCGGGAGCTTCGTTGTTGGCCCAGGAGACGGTGTTGCGGAGGAGCTTGAGGTGGTCGGCGGAGAGTACCTCCCAGAAGGTGCGATCGATGTCGAAGGGAAAGTAGGCGACGCGACCTGCGGGCTGGCGGAGGTAGAGGCAGGAGATGTTGGTTTTGGGGGTGCGCGGGTAGACCTTCTCCATGGGGAGGTCCGGGTAGCTGGGAATGAGGGTGATGGGGGTTTCGGCGAAGTGCTCGCGGGGGGTGACGTCGAGGCGAGAGACTCCGTTGATGATGCGAGGAGCGTCTTCGAGGCCGTTGAAGACGATGTGGTGAGGGAGGGCTTCGTGCTCGAGGCGGAGGTAGGAGTTGAGCATGGGGCTGGGTGGGCGGCTGGTGAAGTCAACGGCGAAGAGATCGGCGAGAGCGAAGTTTTGGCGTGGTGCGCCTAGCTCGTCGTAGAGGCTGGTCTCGTGGGTGGCGATGAGGCTGCCACCGTTTTTGACGAAGGTGCGGAGCTGGTCGCACTGCGCGTCGCTGAGCGCGGCGATGTTGGGGAGGATGAGGGTTTTGAAGAGCGCGAGATGGGCTGCGTCGAGATTGCGGTCGTGGACCATTTCGAAGGGGATGCGGGATTCGATGAGGGCCTGGTACCAGCCGAGGGCGTGGTCTTCGACTTTGTCGGCGTAGTGGTCGCCACCGTAGTACCAGGCGGTTTGCTGGGAGTAGACGAGGGCGACGCGGGCGAGCGGTTGCTGGTGTGTGAGGTAGGACTGGTTCTTTTCGGTCCAGAGATAGATCTGTTCGACGCCGGCCAGCCAGCGCTCGTCGTGGAGGGTGGCGGAGAATTTGCTGAACCATGGGCGCATGCCGTTGGCGATGGCGTCGAGGACCCAGATGCGAATTTCGGCGGAGGCGTTGACGCTGTCTTTCCAGCGGTAGGGCTCTTCGAGGCCGACGCCGAAGAGACCGATGACGGGCTTGTTGCCCATGGTGGCGCGATACTCTTTGGCGGTTTTGCCCATGAGCCAGGGCGGTTGGAGTCCGCGGCGGGCCTGGCGGTCGGCGACGAGCATGGGAGCGCGGCGGGAGGCTTCGATGGCGTCGAGGGGGTTGTGGGCCCCGCTGCCGTTGTTGGGGATGGAGGCGGCCTGGGGATTTGTTTTACGGATTTCGGTGTTCCAGGTATCGATGACGGCGATGAGACGCTGCTGGCGCCAGAGGATGTAGGCCCTGCGGGCGGGATCTTGCGGGTTTGTGGTGCGGGGGAGATCTAGGCCGGTGGCGGCCCTGAAGTTTTCGCGGCAGTGGACGCAGTAGCAGTCGCCGGAGCCGTCCCAGCGGTTGAAGAAGAGGCCGTCGGGGTGGTAGCCGGACATGATCTCGTGGTGGACGGAGGTCATGAAGTCGAAGTTGTAAGGGCCGAGGGCGCAGGTGACCCACATCTCGGGCGAGGACCAGTGGCGGCGAGGATTGCCTTCGGCGTCGACGGCGATCCAGTCGGGGTGGGCGGCCCTGGCGTCGTCGTAGGTGGCGTGAGGGTCGGTGCGGATGAGGACGGACATGTTGAGTTTGCGGCAGCCGGTGACGAGTTCGCCGAGGACGTCGCGGTTGTCGAGCCAGGCACTGCGATGGTGGAAGGGAACCTGGGTGGGGTAGTAGGCGACACAGCCTCCTCCGCTGAGACAGACGCCGTCAGAGCGGGTGCGCTGGAAGTAGTCGAACCAGAAGGCGGAGTCGAAGTGGAGGGGGTCGTCTTCGACGAGGGTGAGTTGGGCCCAGCGCTGGGGTTTGGAGGCCCAGGTGGGGATCGGCTCGGAGGCTATGGGTGGAGTGGTTTGTCCCCAGAGAAGCGATGGGGTTAGGTGAGTGATGGCGGCTGTGGCTCCGGCGACGGTGGTGGACTGCAGAAATTCACGGCGCGTAAAGGAGGGTTGGTCCATGCGCATCATGGTACCGCGAGGTTAGGCAGCTGGATGGCTAGGCGCTGAATTTGAAAAACAAAATGTCGCCGTCCTTGACTACGTAGTCTTTGCCTTCGGAGCGGAGGAGGCCTTTTTCTTTGACGGCTTGCTCGCTGCCGTATTTGAAGAGGTCGTCGGAGGCGTAGCAGTCGGCTTTGATGAAGCCCTTTTCGAAGTCGGAGTGGATTACGCCTGCGGCGCCGGGGGCTTTTGTGCCGCGGCGGATGGTCCAGGCCCGGACCTCCTGCACACCTGCCGTGAAGTAAGTGATCAGGTCGAGGAGCGCGTAGGCGGAGTGGATGAGGCGGTTGAGGCCGGGTTCTTTCAGGCCTAGCGATTCGAGGAATTCGGTACGCTCGGCGGGTTCGAGCTGGGCGATCTCGCTTTCGAGAGCGCCGGAGATGCGTACGACCTGACTGTTCTCTTCGACGGCGCGCTTTTCTACTGCGGCGGTGTAGGCGTTGCCGGTGATGAGGCCGGACTCGTCGACGTTGGCGACGTAGAGCTGGGGCTTGGCGGTGATGAGGAAGAGATCGCGGGTGTAGGGTTTTTCTTCGTCAGTGAGATCGACGGTGCGGGCTGGCTTGCCGGCTTCGAGAGCTTGTTTGAGCTTGGAAAGTGCGGCGAACTCGGCCTTGATCTTGTGGTCGGCGTTGGCGGGTTTGTTTAGCTTTTCGACTTTGGCGTGGCGCTTTTCTACGGTGTCGAGGTCGGCGAGGAGGAGTTCGGTGTTGATGATGTCGATGTCATGGAGTGGGTTGACTCCGCCCGCGACGTGGACGACCTCTGGGTCGTCGAAGCAGCGGACGACGTGGCAGATGGCGTCGGTGGCGCGGATGTGGCCGAGGAACTGGTTGCCGAGACCTTCGCCCTTGCTGGCGCCTTCGACGAGGCCGGCGATGTCGATGAACTCCATGGTGGTGGGGACGAGGGACTTGGGCTTGATGAGCTCGGCGATTTTGGCGAGACGCTCATCGGGCACGGTGACGACGCCGGTATTGGGGTCGATGGTGCAGAAGGGATAGTTGGCGGCTTGCGCCTTGGCCGAGGTGAGGGCGTTGAAGATCGTGGATTTTCCGACGTTGGGGAGGCCAACGATTCCGCCGTTCAATGGCATTGTGTGCTGTTTCCTTGTTACGAGGCTTGCTTTGGCGTCGTGGAGTTGTCTTTAACAGGATAGTTCATTGGCGGATTATGGGCATGGCGCTGCTTCGGCCGTGAGGTATCGGCCGGGCGAAGGCGGTGCAGCGGGTTCGCGGAGAGAGTCGGGCGATTGTGGGAGTTGATCCTGATGTTAGGGAGCGGCGGATGAAACCTTACAGGCACCGTAGTTCTTTGACAGTTTTCCCACGAGAAAATATCGCTTGCCCGAGGTGTCCTTTTTCTTCTTGCCGGACACTTTTACACGTTCGCCGATCTTGAAGGCGGTCATGTCCCCGATGAGGTCGTAGGTCTGCCGATCGCCTTCATTGAGAAGGATGGTTGAATTTGGGGCGGAGGAGACGCAGCCGTGGAGGGTGTCGGCTTGAGCAAGTTTCGGAAGCAGGAAAAGACAGAGGCAAAGCAGAAGGCGGGTGAGCTTATGCCGCGAAGATGACTTCAAGGGGACCTCATTTCCTGACCGTTTCAAAGAGAGTGGATCCATTGTGAGTTTCTGCACGTCTGACGGCCGGGTCAAGGTAATTTTTAACCAGTGTTTACCCACGGCCACGGGGGCAGTGGACTCGTCTAACCTTAGAACCTGGATGAAAGCCGCCTTCCAATCCGGCATTTTGGTTGCTGCGCTTGCGGGTGTAGCTGCTGCGCAGACGACGCTGCATACGACCACAACGCTGGTGGTCGTTCCGACGTTGGTGCAGACGACCGGCCAGGAGGTCGCGTTTTCGCTGACTACGGAGGACTTCGTTCTGACGGACAATGGCGTTCCGCAGAAGGTGACGCTGGAGGAGGAGACGAAGCGGCCGCTGTCGCTGGTAGTGCTGATCCAGACGGGTGGAGTGGCCCACGGACAGTTTCCAAGTTATGTGAATCTTGAGACGATGCTCGCTTCCCTGCTTGGCGGAGCGCCCAATAAGGTGTCGATTGTGAACTTTGACAGCAGGCCTGAGGCGGCGTCTTCGTTTACATCGGATGTTACGCAGTGGAAGGAGGCGATTGACAAGCCGGAGCAGGGAGATAGTGGGGCGGCGATCTACGATGGGATTGCGTTTGCTCTCGATCTGTTGAAGAAGGAACCTGTTGGAAACCACCGAGCGATTTTGTTGATCAGCCAGGAACGGGACGATGGTAGCAAGACGCAGATGAAGGACATTGTCCGGGACCTAGGGGAGACGAATACCGCGATCTACAGTGTTACGTTTTCCGCGGAAAAGATGGAGGCGAAGCTGGCGTTGAAGTACCCTCAGGTGAACCCGCCGATCTCGGTAGTTCCTAGCGACGGTACGCTGAAGGCTTACAACGATCCGGCGAGGCCCACTCAGGGATATTTCAAGCTTGATGCGCCGCTTCGGCTGATTTTCGGCGCGATGCGCAAGAACCTCTCGGCGGAGGTTGCCAATCTTTCCGGAGGCGAGGCGCTTAGCTTCGACGGCCGCGGTGAGTTAGAACAGGACCTAAGTATTCTGAACAATCACATCCGTAACAGTTATGTGCTCAGCTTTTATCCGACTTCGACGGAGCGGGGCCTTCATACGATCAGGGTGTTCCTGCCACATCATCCGGAGATGATTGTCTCGGCGAGAACGAGCTACTGGGCCGCTGACCAAAAATAATGCAGAGGAAATCGTCGCGGCGGGCTTGTCGCAAGAGCGGGAGGCGGTTAGGCTGGTGGTGATATCTGAGGAGAAGACGATGCAGAGGATTGGTTTGGTGTGTGCGATGACGGGTTTGATGGTTTCGAGTGTGGTGCTGGGACAGGGGCCGACAGCCCCTCCGGGACCGACTGGACCGGCGGCCGAGGTGCAGCGCGCGTATGCGGCCCAGAAGGGCAACATACTGAAGGCGGCGGACAAGATGCCGGCGGACCAGTATCAGTTCAAGCCGACGCCCGATGTGCGGACGTTTGCACGGGTCGTGAACCATGTGACCGAGGCACAAGCGCGTAGCTGCGGGATCGCCAACGGCACCGCTCCGGCCGATATGGTTAAGACGCCTGCGGACACGGCGGATAAGGACACAATCATCGCGGGGCTGAAGGCTTCGTTTGCGGAGTGCGACAAGGCCTTTGCGGCGACGACCGATGCGAACTTTACCGAGATGTTTACTGTGGGACAGGGAAAGCGGTCGCGCGCAGGGCTGATGTGGGGTACGGTTTCGCATGACAATGAGCAATACTCGACGCTGGCGATGTACCTGCGGTTGAAGGGTCTGGTGCCTCCAAGCAGCGAGAAGTAGGTAACAGATACGGAGGGAACCATGAGACGAGCGCTGGTTTGTCTTGTCGTGTCCTTATCGGTTTTTGCTCGCGGGCAGGAGCAAAAGCCGATGACGCTGAAGGCCGTTTTGCTTGAGCAGTTGCGATCGACCCACAATAAAGCGGAGTGGTTTGTGCCGGCGAATACAGCGGTGGCTGGGCTGACTCCGGCGCAGGCGAGCTGGACGGACAAGAGCGGGAACCACTCGGTGGGGCAGCTGGCGAACCATCTGGTGTTCTGGGACCGGGAGGCACTGGCGAGGTTCAAAGGCGAGAAGCCGGCGAAGTTCGATGGCAATAATGATGAAACCTTCAATAATTTTGATGCGAAGAGCTGGGACGCGACGGTAACCCAGCTCGACGCTGTGATGACCGAGTGGGAGAAGGCGGTGGAAGCGGCTGACGATCAGAAGATTGCCTTGTGGGCTTCGACGATTGCGCATGTTGGGGCGCACAATGCCATCACATTGGGCAGATCGTTTATGTGCGGAAGCTCGAAGGGGTGTGGGATCCGGCTAAAGGGGTGAAGTAGCCCCGGTAGCGGAGGGGTACCCCCTCCTCGTCATATTTGCGCAAAGTCTTCC
>DATHQG010000236.1:0-2880 GCA_035483075.1 Edaphobacter sp.
GGTTGGGGTGAACTGGACCGACAATTGAGCGTTGATCGAAAAATTCGCCGTATTCAACGTTCCCCCGGTGGTCACGGTCACCGTCGCAGTGCCGGCCGAAGCAATAGCAGCCGCCGGGATAGCTGCAGTCAACTGCGTGGAGCTAGAGGCTGTTAATGACTTCAGTTGAGCATTTTGAAGATTCTGCTGAGCATGAGGCCGGCGAAGGCGAAGTAGTGGAAGGCGGCGAGGGTTTGGGAGAGGCGTTCGTAGTCTCTGGCCAGGCGGCGGAATCGAGCGGCCCAGGCGAAGCTTCTCTCCACGACCCATCGGCGCGGCAGCAGAACGAAGCCGCGTTTTGCCTCCGTGTGCTTGACCACCTCCAGTTGAATGCCGTGCCGGGCGGCCGCGCTGTCAGCGGCTTCTCCGGTGTAGCCCTGGTCGACGTAGGCAAGTTCCACATGGTCTCCGGTGATCTGCTGCACCGCTTCGGCAAGCTTCTCCAGCTGGGCGCGATCCTGCTCGTTGGCGGCGGTCACATGCAAGGCAAGCAGGTTGCCCAGGCTGTCCACCGCAGCGTGCACCTTGGCTCCTTTGCGCCGCTTGGCGCCATCGTATCCGGCCCGCGCACCCGACTCCGGCGTGGACTGCAGCGTCCGGCTATCCACCACCATCGCCGTGGGCTGCGGCTTGCGCTCCACGAACTCGCGCAGCAGCGAACGCAGATCCTCCACCATGATCTCGAAGCATCCGGCACCGATCCAGCGCCGCGTCTGCTGGTACACCGCCGGCCACGGTGGAAGATCGTTCGGCATCATCCGCCAGTGCGCCCCAGTCTTCACTAGCCAGCGCAGAGCGTTGAACACCGCTCGCAAACTGTGCGACCGCTGCCCAGCGTCCTCCCGGCACAACGCCAGATAGGGCGCCACAAACCCCCACTCCTCATCGCTCACATCGCTCGGATAACCAACCTGACCCTTATTCCCCATCCAAACTATGTTGCGCCATGACAACAACACAATCCCCGCCTTCCTACAGATGGGAATTAAAGTTATTAACAGCCTCTAGGAACTTGTTGAAATAGGGCGGAGTTGTTTGTCCTCGTTGGGTTTTGTGGAGGGATTCAGGTTGATGTTTGGTCAAGACTCAGTTTTGTCTTGTGTTGACGCGCCTTTTGCATCCCTCTGAAGAGGAGTTTCTGGCTCTGGGGAGGTCTTCAGGCGCAGCTCTGCCCGAACCTTGCCGCATGTCTTTGTGCGATCAGCCTGGGCAGCCTGGACAAGTTGTGCGCGGCGCAACTGAAGACGAACAGCCAGTCTACCTTGTGCAGTCCGCGCAGCTTCACCTGGCGGATCGGGCCGGTCTGCTTCAGCCATCCGAAGCCCTTCTCGACCAGCCAGCGACGGCTCAGGCTGATGGCATAGCCAGGGTGCCGAGTGGTTCTCCGGTCGAGGGTCGAGCGGCGTTTCTTGTCGTTCTTGGTCACATGCACGGTGACCTTCAACCTGCGCGCGGCGTCCACGAAATCCCTGCTGTCGAAGGCCTTGTCCGCGCCCGCCGTGATCCGCCGCTTACAGCCCTTCTGTTTATCCTTGAGCATCAACAGAGCCGCTTCGCGTTCGGCGTAGCCGTCGGCCTGAGTCGCCATCGCCGCCGCGATCAGTCCGTTGCGGTTCTCCACCAGCGCGTGGCCCAGATACGCCAGATGCGACTCCTTGCCATAGCTCTTCTTGTACAGCCTCGCATCCGGGTCGGTAGTCGATTCGTGCGTGTCGTTGGAGCGCTTCCGGCCGTGGAAGTTCGAGCCGTCGCCACCCTCATCGTCCGAGCTGTCCTTCGGGCGGAAGCTCTTGTGCGAGGCCCACGCCTGGATCAGGGTGCCGTCCACGGTGAAGTGATCGTCCGACATGAACGGCTTTGCCCGCTCGTTCACCTCGGCGAAGAAGCGCTGCGCCACCTCCGACGTGAGCAGACGGTCGCGGTTCTTCGAGAACACAGCATGGTTCCACACCACGTCGTCCATGCCCAGGCCCACGAACCAGCGAAACAGTAGGTTGTAGTCGATCTGCTCGACCAGTTGCCGCTCCGACCGCACCGAGAAGAACACCTGCAGCAGCAGCGCCCGCAGCACATACTCGGGCGCGATCGAGCGCCGCCCCAAGTCCGAATAGAGAGCATCAAACTCCGCACTCAACGACCTCAAAACCTCGTCCGTCAGCTTGCGAATCTCACGCAACGGATGCTCCCGAGGAACACGCTGCTCCAGCGTCACATAGCTGAACATCCCGTCCTGAACCCGCTCGTCTCCACGCATACTCCATAGACGAATGCAAATCTAATCCAGACGCAAGGGGAACTTACTTCTTCAACAAGTTCCTAGAGGCTTTTCGTCCTTTGTACCGAGCCAAAAGCTTCCGCAGCTTCCTCGGTTATATAGAGGGGGAGAAGGTCAACGAAACCGTTCTCCGCGATATTTCGACGAACGAATTCGATTTGGCCGGCCGAAAGACCCAGATTGAGCAAGACGTTGACCATGGCTTCAAAGGTTTTCTGGTGTTGGACGGGCACGGCCCCACTGTATTCCATCGGCGCTATATCGCAGTAATAGTAATCGCCGCTGGGATTCTCGATGAATCCTACGTGAACTCGCCACTTTCTCATGCCGGTAGTTTACCTGTGCGGAGGCCGGCGATAAGTTACAGCTCATTGCATTTTGGGCAGGTGGAGCGGTGGTCGATGAACGCTTTGTGGGCGCGGATGAGGGCGTTGCGCTTGCCGACGGCTTCCTTCTCGTCGAGGCAGTCGACGGCGTCGCCGGCACGTTCGAGGAAGAGCTGGGCGAGCTCCATGGCTTCGTCGCATCCGGGCATGTCTTCAAAAGGCCAAAGGGCTAAGAGCTGG
>DATHQG010000237.1:0-10748 GCA_035483075.1 Edaphobacter sp.
ATCGTTCCTTCACCCATTCATGAATCGTCATTTCGACCGAAGCGGCCCACAGTCTCATCGTGGGCCGCGCAGTGGAGAAATCCGCTTCCTCTAACGCCAACTGTTGTCCCAACCGCAATCGTTCCTTCACCCATTCATGAATCGTCATTTCGACCGAAGCGGCCCACAGTCTCATCGTGGGCCGCGCAGTGGAGAAATCTGCTTCTCTACCTCGGCCTTTCGAACCCAAAACTGCGTCGCATCCGCTCTCTCTCCACAAAGCCCGCCACACCAGGCAGAGAAAAGGGCCCCGCATGGGGCCCTCCTCGCTCTTGCTCTCTCTGGAGTTTCACCAGAAAGGAAAAATTGCTCCCAGAACTCTACATATTCGTATGTCCGCCGCGCATCTCCTCATTGAACGTCGGCTTGATGAACGCGAGCGCAGCCGCAACTTCGGCGACATACTGCGAGCGATGCCCCATCAGCGCCTCCGTCGGTGTCGCATACTCCGTGTCCGCTGCAAGATGAATGATCCCCTCCCCAGCCAGAGCCGCCGCGTTCTTCTTCAGCTCCTCCACCGTCGTATTCAGATACTGCGCGTCCCGCGGATCGAGCAACCAAACCGGCTGCCCTCCACCCAGCACACCCGACAGCCAGAACACCTTCGCCGCGAGATACTCCTGCCGTTGCGCCTCCGTCGTGTCGTTGAAGTTGAACCGCTTCTTCCACGGACTATAGAACCGCGTCGTCACGGGGACCGGTTGCCGGTTGCCGCTCTTCACCAGCTCCAGTTGTCCCTGGTCCATCGTCTTGCGAACCGCGTTATAAATAAACCCTTCGGCGAACGGCTGCTCCGGCGCCTTCACGATCTCCGCAAACGTCACCGTCATCGACGCCGCCACCTTCGCATGCAGCGGACTCCCCTCGCCGTCCTCCAGCCGAACCTCTCCATGCACCAGGAACGTGTCCGCCCCCGAGTTCGAAGCATGAAACGGCCACGTAAACTTCTCGAAGCTCAACGGGAACCCATGCAGCGTCAAGTAGCAGTCCTGCCGCGGGTTCTTTAACCTCTTCGCCGCCTCCGCCAGATACGTCCCAACCTCGGCCAGCATGTCAGCCCGGCTGAAATCAAACTTGTCGCTCAACTCCAGCACCTGTGTCTTCGCGTTGTCCGCCACCAGTGCCAGCAGAAACCGCGTCGTCGGGTTTCCGGAAAAGTCCCGTCCGACCTCACTCGACACCACAACCAATCCAGCCGCCTTTGCCGCTGCCTCTACCTGTCCTGCCAACACTGCCTGCGTTCCCATATCCATCTGCGTCCTTTGTCTTCGTCTTTTTTCTTTATGGTTCTTACCATTTTACGGCCTCGGCCCCCGACAAATGGTTGCTTTGTCATGCATACTTTTTACCCACTTTTTGCAGACTATTAACATTGTAAACATTGATACAAGTAGAGTTAGCCACCCAATAACCACTCTTGGTCGGAACAAATTTCCCCTCTATCCGTAAATATTTCCCGCAGCGTTCAGACAACCCCGCGGCCCCAGTTCCTAAGCACCGTCATTCAAACAACTAGTTTTCCACAAAAATTGGCCATTCAGTGGCAGCCAACGTGCCTTTAGATACCCCGCACGACCGCAAGTGATCCCTAACGTACGGGAGTGTTCCATTGAAAAAATATAGTCGTCTTTTCACTATCTCCGCGCTTGTCCTGGGCGGTTTAGTCTCCGCCAACGCTACCCCAATCCTCATCGGCAGTTATGGCACCTCTGCCCCCAACCCAGGATTCGCCAACTCTGCAACCACCTATGACTCGCTCGACTCCACCGTAAACAGTGGGTCCAACAATACCTTCGACATCAGCCCAGGGAACACTTGGCACGCTGCAATCGGCAGCTCCAGCTGGGTCTCCTACAGCCCTCTCACCGGTCCCACATCCAGCCTGGTCGCCCCTGACGGCGATTACATTTACACCACCACCTTCACCATCTCCCCCAAGGACGTCGCCGATGTCGGGACGCTGACTGTCTTGGCCGATGACACTGTCTCCGTCTTCCTCAACAACTCGCTCATCCTGCAGTCAGGTGGTCCCATGGGTCCAAACAACAGCTACGCCGAGTGCTCCCAGGTCGGACCGAACTGCCTCACCCCGCTCACCTTCTCCTTCACCGGCATCACCGCCGGCCTTAACGAACTCACCTTCGACGTCAAACAAGTCGATCTGGCCGACGAGGGCCTCGACTTCTCCGGCTCTCTCGACGCCTCTAGCGTTCCCGAACCCGTCTCCCTCATCCTCTTCGGCACCGGCATGATAGGCCTCGTCGGTCTGTCCCGCCGCTACGTCAACGCCGGCTAACCCCCACCCACCAAATCCGGAAGCCCTTGTGGCTTCCGGATTTCTATTGCACACACCAACGCGATCGCAGTCGAAGGACCTGCGTTTGCTCTTGCACATGCGGTTAGAATGCTCAATCCGCTAGGTTCCCTAAAATCGTGGCGTTTGGAAATCAGCGTCATCGGTGCGAATCGGCGTAAGGTCTCTTAATCCGCCCCGCAGACCGGTCTCAGGGTAAACTCACCCCACCGGAGAAACTCATGCACCCTCGCTTCGCCCCTCTTGCGGTCCTTGCCCTGTCTTTGACGGCCCTCCAAGCCCAGACCCCGACGCTCTCCCCCGCCGTCACCAGGTACGTCAAAGTCAACGCCCCCTCCGTCCTCCTCACCCACGTCCGCATCATCGACGGCACCGGCGCCGCCCCGCTCGAAGACCAATCCATCCTCATCGAGAACGGCAAGATCGCCAGCATCTCCAAAGAAACCACCGCGGCCGCCAGCACCGCAGTCATCGACCTCCACGGCCACACCGTCATCCCCGGCCTCGTAGGCATGCACGACCACCTCTACTACATCGCCCGCGCCGACGAGGCCGCCGACGGCTCCTCCGAACCACCCCTCATCGTCCCTCAGATGACCTTCACCGCCCCGCGCATGTACCTCGCCGCAGGCGTCACCACCATGCGCACCACCGGCTCCGTCGAGCCTTACCTCGACCTCAACCTCCGCCGCGAAATCGACGCCGGCCGCCTCCCCGGCCCCCACATGGACATCACCGCCCCCTACCTCGAAGGCCCCAACAGCCCCTTCGTCCAGATGCACAACCTCACCGGCCCCGACGACGCCCGCTCCTTCGTCGAATACTGGGCCGCACAAGGCGCCACCAGCTACAAGGCCTACATGAACATCACCCGCGCCGAACTCAAGGCCGCAGTCGACGCCGCCCACGCGCACCACCTCAAAGTCACCGGCCACCTCTGCGCCGTCACCTACCCCGAAGCCGCCGAGATCGGCATCGACAACCTCGAACACGGCTTCTTCGTCAACACGCAAAACGACCCCGACAAACAACCCGACCTCTGTCCCCGCACCGCCGGCAACCCCACCCTCGCCGCAATGGATCCTGACGGCCCCGAAGCCACCGCTCTCATCAAGCTTCTCATCGATCACCACATCGCCATCACCAGCACCCTGCCAGTCTTCGAGCCCGACGTCCCCCTCCACGTCCACCTGCAGAACCGCGTCCTCGAGGCCATGTCCCCACCCACCCGCGAGGCCTACCTCTACACCCGCAACCTCGAGCTCACTCGCCCCGCCAACCCAACCCGCGCCCTCATCTACGAGCACGGCGCAAAGCTCGAGCACAAATTCGTAGCCGCCGGCGGCCTCCTGATGGGCGGCCCCGACCCCACCGGCGACGGCGGCGTCCTCCCCGGCTTCGGCGACCAACGCGAGGTCGAGCTCCTCGTCGACTCCGACGGCTTCACCCCCCTCGAAGCCATCAAGATCTGCACCCTCAACGGCGCAACCTACATGGGCAAACAAGCGACCATCGGCAGCATAGCCCCCGGCAAAAACGCAGACCTCGTCGTCATCAACGGCAACCCCGCCGCCAACATCAACGACATAGAAAAAGTAGAGATCGTCTTCAAAGACGGCATCGGCTACGACTCCGCCAAACTCTTCGACTCCATCAAGGGCCGCTACGGCCAGTATTAATTCACGCAACGACGTCCGCGGTCCGACCGAAGCTGCTCGCGTCGTCGCAGTCGGTTTTGTCGTCGCAGTCGGTTTTTTTTGTTGTCATTCCGCAGCGAAGCGGAGGAATCTGCGGTTGCTTTTGTCGTTGCCATTATGTTGCGGTTGCCGTTGCTGTTGCACCTGTACTTCTAGTTGTCATCCCGAAGGGAACCTGCTTCTCGCTTTTTTCTGAAGTCCAACTAAGGGTTCTTCACCGCAGCCTGTGCTGCAGCTTTGTCCGCCGCAAGCACCGCTTTCTTGAAGCTCTCCACCACAGGGACGTTATGAGAGTGGAGCCCATCCTGTCCCGTGTACTTCCACCCCGGATCGCCTTCCATGCGACGCTCTGCGCGACCGTCAAAGACCTCGAACGAATCGTCCGTATTGAGCGTCGGCGTCGGAACTTGCGGCACCTGAGGCTGCGTAGGCCCCCCCTGCGGGGCACGTTGTCCCAATCCATCCTGGCCACCCATGGTCGGCGGCCTGACATTCGGGGCGCCTATACCCCCCGGATTGCTCGACGGGATGGTCGATCCCGCCTGGGTCTGCCGGGGATCGCTGATCGACGAGTCCACCGGCCGCGGATGTCCCTTCCGGACAACGATAATAAGGTCCGCTCCCACGGTGCTGTTCACAGGTTGCAACCTTCCCCATTTGATCAACGCCGCCTCAACGTCTTTTTGGGCCGTCAGGTTTGCCTGCGGATCTTCAGGATCGATCTCCGCCCCCGCAGCAACAATCACAGCCACCGTATGGGCCTGCAAAATATACGGCGGAAGCGTCTTGTCCTTCGCCTTCGCCAACACGGGCGCCGCCATCATCAAACCCACCGCCACCAAAATCGAAAACCGTCCCCGCATCCCGTCCTCCTCACTTCCGCACAAATTCTACGCCGCTCGCATCGAACTAAGATGACCAACAGCACAATGCGTCTCCCACGCGGTCCCGGTCCCACGGAGAACTCATGAAAGCCGCCGTCCTCCACGCCAACAACCAACCTCTTCAAATCGAAGAAGTCCCGCGCCCTACCCTCAAACCGAACCATCTCCTGCTCCGCGTCCTCGCCTGCGGAGTCTGCCGCACCGACCTCCACATCTACGAAGGCGACATCCCTCTCATCCACCAACCCCTCATTCTCGGCCACCAGATCGTAGGCGAGGTCATCGAAGGCGCGACCACCGAACGCCCCGCAGGCACACGCGTCGGCGTCTCCTGGATCGGAGGCACCGACGGCGCCTGCCCCTTCTGCCTTCGCAACGAAGAAAACCTCTGCGACGACCCCACCTTCACCGGCTACACCGTCAACGGCGGCTACGCCGACTACGCTCTCGTTCGCTCAGACTTCACCTTCCCCCTCCCCGTCACCCTCGACAACACCCACGTAGCCCCACTTCTCTGCGCCGGCATCATCGGCTTCCGCAGCCTCCGCGTCGCCGGCACCCAACCCGGAGAACGCGTCGGCCTCTTCGGCTTCGGCGCCTCCGCCTCACAGGCCATTGAGGTCCTCCGCCACTGGAACTGCGAGGTCTATGTCTCCACCCGCGGCCAATCCCACCGCGATCAAGCCGCGCAACTCGGCGCAACATGGATCGGCACCGAAGACGACAAACCTCCCGTAGAACTCGACCGCGCCATCACCTTCGCCCCCAGCGGTGCCGTCGTCCTCAGCGCCCTCGGAAGCCTTCGCAAAGGCGGCGTGGTCGCCATCAACGCCATCCACCTAGACCAGATGCCCGCCTTCGACTACGACAAGCTCCTCTGGGGCGAACGCCAGATCCGCAGCGTAGCCAACATGACCCGCAAAGACGCAACAGACTACCTCGAACTAGCCGCAGAAATCGGCATCAAACCGCAGGCCCAGGTCTTCTCCCTAGACCAGGCCAACGAAGCCCTTCAAGCCGTAAAAAACGAAACCGCCAACGGCCCTGTAGTTATCCTCCCTTAGGCTCCTTTTTGTTTGTCATTCCGCAGCGCAGCGGAAAAATCTGCGGTTGCCGTTGCTTGTCCTTTTGTTTGTCATCCGGCAGCGTAGCGGAGGAATCTGCGGTTGCCCCTCTGCGTCGGGTGCCCCATCTTCGGCCGTCTTTTGCGCCTAAGGTGGGCATTCGCGCGGCAGCGCGAACCGATTTCCTCCACACACCACCATCCGCATCATGCATCATGGATACCATCATGGATCTCGCCACCCTCCTCACCGAATCCCGCCATCCCGCAACCGAGCACATCGACCAACTCCCCACCCTCGACATGCTCCGCCTCATCAACAACGAAGACGCAAAGGTAGCGCAAGCTGTGGCCGCGGTCCTCCCCGAAATCGCGAAAGCAATCGATGAAATCGCGCAACGCGTACAAGACGGAGGCCGCGTCTTCTACATCGGAGCCGGCACCAGCGGCCGTCTCGGAGTCCTCGACGCCAGCGAGGTCCCCCCGACCTTCTCAGTCCCCTCAACTCTCTTTCAAGGCCTGATCGCCGGCGGCGACACCGCCCTCCGCAACTCCAGCGAGCACTCCGAAGACTCCCCCGAACAGGGCGCTGCCGACCTCGCGGCCTCAGGCTTCAACGGCCAGGACGCCCTCGTAGGCATAGCCGCCAGCGGCCGCACCCCCTACGTCCTCGGCGCCCTCCAGCACGCCAACCCTCTCGGCGCCCTCACCATAGCCCTGACCTGCGTCCCCGACTCCGCAATGTCCACCCTCGCCGACATCTCCATCGCTCCACTCACCGGCCCCGAAGTCCTCACCGGCAGCACGCGTCTCAAAGCGGGCACCGCCACCAAGCTCGTCCTCAACATGCTCTCCACCGGCATCATGATCAGGACAGGCGCCGTCTACGGCAACCTCATGGTCAACCTCCAACCCACCAACGCCAAACTCATCGACCGCGCCCAGCGCATCATCATGGCCGCCACCGGCGTCGACCAACCCACCGCCGCAGAACTCCTAAAACAATCCGGCAGCGTAAAAACCGCCATCGCCATGCAGAAACTCAACATCGACCGCCCCACCGCCGAAGCAAAGCTAAAGACCCACAACGGCAACCTCTCCGCCCTCCTCCGCTCCTGATCAAAACTCGGCCCTTCGCCCACCCCTAAGAATCGTCATCTCGACCGAAGGCGGCGTACTTTGCCGCCGCAGGGGGAGTCTTGGCCGTTGCTTTTGTTCTGTAGTGGTCCGTTCTTCAAACCCATCCCACGAAACCGTCATTTCGACCGAAGCGACGGACAGTCCCACCGTACGTCGCGCAGTGGAGAAATCCGCTTCTCTACCCAGGCTCTCCGCAGGCCACGCTTAGGTCCCTCTAAGGATTCTTCGCCGCTACGGCCACTACCAGGCCGTTGCTTTTGCTTGTCGTTGGCATCACTGCTGGGAGCAGCGAAGGGACCGCATTTTGCAGCGGCCATTGCGTCAATGCCCACCATTAATCGCCCTCAAAGCAATCGCCGTCTTCGATCGCTGGTCCGCACTCAACGCCAACCCATTCTTCTTTGCAAGCTCCCGCAGTTCGCGATAAGCGGTCTGCCCCTCGTCGGTCGCCACCTTAGTCGACACCTCAAGAACGCTCCCGCCCGGCCACTCCCAAAGCTCCAGACTCAACTTCCCCAGCGGCGCCTCGCCTCGCGCCTTCCAAGTTGTCGAGCGAATCGCCGCAACACGCTTCACTCGCTTCCAATCAATCGACACCTTCGACTCATCAAGCAACCTCTTCTGTCCCTGGCTCAGCAGTTGAAACAGTCCTTCACCTGTCTCCGGCGCCTTCAATGCACCATACTTCGTCTGCACCGAATACGACGGGGCCTCCACGCCATCATTCAAATCGATCTCGCAGTCGTATCGTTCTCGGCCACCCGACGGGTCAACAATCTTCTCACCCGAAACCGGCCGCAACTTAGTCGTAATATCAATCTCCTCGCGCTCCCTCAGACGAAGAATCACGCCCTGCGCGAGCAGATCAAGCCCAGGCGTGTCATAAAAATCGACCCGCCCACGCACCTCTTCCCGGGCCTGAAGCGCCGGAGTCGCCGCCTGCACCTGTGTCGGCGAAAGCAATACCTTCACCTCTTCGCTGCATGTCTCCTGCCCATGCACGCTGGACACAAAAGCGAACGCCACAATCAGAGCGACATATCGGACCCTATTGTTCACCCACGTCTCCTTCTCAATGTTTGACGGCGCTCACCGCTCCCCTGAAACGCCCTTCCTCAGATTTATTTCAAACCCACAGCGTGATCGCACTTCATGATAGGACCAAATGCGGGCCAAATCTCCTGCACCGCCAAAACGCTATACTCCCCTCATCCCATCTTCCAACCGGAGGACCTGAGTGAAGCGATTCGCCCTCGTAGTTGTTGTTCTGTTTCTTTCGATCCAACTCACCGCCCAGATTAGCGCTCCTCCCGCGGGTCCCAAGGTCCGGACCGTCACCGCCTTCGTCCGCCTCGATCGAACCACCTGGCAAAAACAAATCGCCGACACCCTCATCGTCCTGCGCAGGGCCAGATCTGAATTCGAATCCTCCGGCTACGAAGTCCAATCGCTGCGAATCACAACGCAGCCGCTGGCCGAACTAGTCGCCGGCCTCTCCGAAGACCAGTCCCTGGCCTTCCTCGCCCAACTCGACCAGCTCGCCATCAAAGAAAAATTCATCCCCAACGTCGGCCCCGCCATGCTCCACGACAGCGACGATCCAGCGACCATGCATCTCCTCGAACGCATGCTCTCGACCCTCGAACACATCAACGCCAGCAGCATCATCGCCGACGAATCCGGTATCCACTGGAAGACGGTCCAACGCACCGCCGAACTCGTTCAATACGTCAGCCGGCACAGTCCACGCGGCGAAGGAAACTTCAACTTCACCGCCTCGGCCATGGTGAAGCCCTTGTCCCCCTTCTTCCCCGGCTCCTACCACACCGGCGCGGGCAAACAATTCTCCATCGGCTTCCAGGGCGCCAACGTCGTCCTCGGCGTCTTCACCAAAGACAAGGGCAACGTCGAAGCCGCCATCACCGACCTCACCGCCGCACTCACCAAACACGCAGCCGTAGCCGAAGCCATCGGCAAAAAAGTCGCCGCCGAAACAGGTTGGACCTACGCCGGAGTCGATCCCACCCCGGCCCCGCTCGGCGACATCTCCATCGGCGCTGCCATCGAAGCCTTTACCGGAGCGAAGTTCGGCTCCAGCGGCACCCTCACCGCCGCGCGGATCATCACCACCGCAGTCAAGGCCGTCCCGCAAAAACAAATCGGCTACTCCGGCCTCATGGTGCCAGTCATGGAAGACAAACTCCTCGCACAACGCTGGGCCGAAAACACCTACAACACCGACTCCGTCCTCGCCTACTCCGCCGTCTGCGGCACCGGCCTCGACACCATCCCACTCCCCGGCGACATCAGCCTCGAGCAGCTCGAACGCATCTTCAGCGACGTAGCCTCACTCGCCACAAAATGGAACAAGCCCCTCTCCGCCCGCCTACTCCCCGTACAAAACAAGAAGCCCGGCGATCAAACCGAATTCCAGGACCCACGCATGTCCAACACCACCATCCACCCGTTGCAATAAACTCCCAATTGATTCCCGAGCAACCACCAACCAGTTATCATTGCCCGTCATGTTAACCTCCATTCGAACGAGCGTCCTCACCGCCACCCTACTCACCGCCGCCATCGCCACAGCCCAGCAGGCACCCATGCAAAACCCTTTTCTCGGACTCATGCTCGCCGCCAACGCCCACGCCAAAGCCCACGGCGCCCTCACTCCCACGCTCTCTCCCGTCGACGCCACCCTTCTCGGCCCCAACCCACCCGTCAACGTAGCTGAGCTCCACAAGGCCGGCTTCAAGGTCGTCCCCTGGACCACCAACGACCCCGCAAAGATGCGCGCACTCATCGACCTCCGCGTCGACGGCATCATCTCCGACCGTCCCGACATCCTCCAGCAGGTCGTCGCCGAAGAAAAGGCCGCCCACCCCGAAGCCGCCGACTACTTCGCCACCTTCATCGTCTCCGCCCATCGCGGAGGCCGCGGTCTCCGCCCCGAAAACACCCTCCCCTCCTTCGAAGACGGCCTCGACCACCTCGCCAACGAACTGGAAACCGACACCGGCGTCACCACCGACCACGTCTCCCTCATCTGGCACGATCAGTTCCTCAACCCCGAGTCCTGCCGCCGCGCCGACGGCGCCCCCTACACCCTCGACAACCGCGTCTACACCCGAGACATCTCCCTCGCCGAAGCGCAAAGCACCTTCATCTGCGACAAGCTCCACCCCCAGTTCCCCGACCAGAAGAACGACCTCGCCCTCTCACCCGTAGCCGTCGCCTTCGCCAAACAGGAACATCTCATCAGCCCCTACGTCCCCACCCACGCCGAGCAGCTCTTCCTCTTCTCCCGCTTCTACGCCGACTACTACAGCAAAGGCCCCGGCAAGTCCCACCCTGACGCCGCCGCCCGAGCAGCAAACGCGCGAAAGGTCCGCTTCAACCTCGAAACGAAAATTCTTCCCCTTCCCAACGACCCCATCGGCGCACCCAATCCACCCCTCACCAACGGCCACGCCGAACCCACCACCAACCACACCGTCGACCCGCAAACCTTCGTCACCACCCTCTGCGGAGCCATCACCCGCAACCACATGGAATCGCAATCCGAGGTCCAGAGCTTCGACTTCCGCACCCTCATCCTCGTCGAAGAACAA
>DATHQG010000238.1:0-5326 GCA_035483075.1 Edaphobacter sp.
ACCGTTCCAGCCCCGCCAGACTCACACTATGAGGATCAAGTATCACCCCTCATTCTCCCACGCATCCCCCACATTCATCGACGCCCCAACACAAGCCCCGTTATAATCGACTTTTCGTACAGGAGAGAACGATGCCCATCCAGTCCACTCAAAACATCTGGCACAACGGAAACCTCATCCCCTGGGACAAGGCCAATATCCACGTCATGTCGCACGTGGTCCACTACGGGTCCTCAGTATTCGAAGGCATCCGCTGCTACGCCCAGCCCGGCACCAGCAGCTCCGGTGCGCCGGCCGCAGCCGTCTTCCGTCTTCCCGAGCACAGCGCCCGCCTCCTCGACTCCGCCAAGATCTACCGCATGCCTCTGCCCTACACCGCCGAACAGCTTTCCTCCGCCGTCGTCGATGTGGTCGAAGCTAACGGCATTGCTCCCTGCTATATCCGCCCCGTCGCCTTCCGCGGCTACGGCGAGATGGGAGTCAACCCGCTCAAGAGCCCGGTCGAGGTCTACATCGCCAACTTCCCCTGGGGTAAATACGTCGCGGGCACCGCAGGCGCCGACGTCTGCGTCTCCAGTTGGAGCCGCCTCGCGCCCAACACCATGCCCTCGCTCGCCAAGGCAGGCGCCAACTACATGAACTCGCAGCTCATTCGCATGGAGGCCGAGATCAACGGCTACTCCGAGGGCATCGCGCTCGATACCAACGGCTACCTCTCCGAAGGCTCCGGCGAGAACTTATTCCTCGTCCGCGGCGGCGTCCTCTACACCACGCCCCTCGCGAACTCCGTGCTCAACGGCATCACCCGCAGCTCAGTACTCGCGCTGGCGCGGCAGCTCGGCATCGAAGTGGTCGAGCAGGCGCTTCCCCGCGAGATGCTTTACATCTGCGACGAAGCCTTCTTCACCGGTACAGCCGCCGAGGTCACACACCTCCGCTCGGTAGACCGGATCCTGGTAGGCGACGGCACGATGGGACCGATCACCAAGGCCCTGCACGATGAGTTCTTCGGCATCGTCAACGGCACCAGCCCAGACCGCCACAACTGGCTCACGCCGGTCAACGTCAAGGTCGCCGAACCCGTCGGCGTATAAGCCACCTTCACAGTTACAAGAAAAGAGGCAGCCGCCCATGGCTGCCTCTTTTCTTCAATCAAATCTCTAACCAGCTCTCATCGATCACATTTGCAACCACGAACCGTCTCACACTCCAGAAACTCGTGATCGCGTCCCCAGGAGAGACGATGGACCTCCGCATAGCCCGCGCCACCGGCCTCGCTCGAGGACCGTTCCATGGGTGACTCCGAGAACGAGCTCTCAAAGCTCGTCGACCAACTGAACCGTTCAGCGACCAACGCAAAGTTCAGCGAGAAAAAATCGCTCGATCCGATCCTCGCCGCCGCATTTCAGCGAAACGCCTCCGACATCATTCTCGTGACCGGTTCGCCGGTTACGCTGCGAGTCAACGGCGCTCTAACGCCAAACGGCGAACCACCTCTGTCGGCCGAAGATATCCGAGGCATGCTGCTCCCGGCCCTCACTCCCGAGCGATTAACCGAACTCCAGGAGCGCAAATCTCTGGACTTCTGCTTCGTCCGCCCGTCCATCGGAAGATTTCGCGCCAACTTTCACTATCAGCGCGGCACCCTCGCGGCCGCAATCCGCGTCTTGCCTGAGCAGGTGCC
Source organism: Edaphobacter sp. (assembly GCA_035483075.1). Classification (GTDB taxonomy): domain Bacteria; phylum Acidobacteriota; class Terriglobia; order Terriglobales; family Acidobacteriaceae; genus Edaphobacter. The sequence goes on from DATHQG010000238.1 coordinate 1,685, forward strand.
GTCGTTGGAATCGCTTCACCTGCCTCCAGCGCTCGCGATGTTAACCGAGCGCCGCCAGGGGCTCGTTCTCCTCACCGGCCCCACCGGTTGCGGGAAGACATCGACGCTCGCGGCCCTCGTTGACCGCGTCAACACGCGCCGCCGCGACCATATCATCACGGTTGAAGATCCAATCGAGTATCAGCACAACAATCGCAACTCGCTCGTCGAACAGATCGAACTCGGCCGCGACACTCCCGACTTCGCTCAGGCAGTGCGCGCCGTTCTGCGGCAGGACCCCGACGTCATCATGGTCGGCGAGATGCGCGACAGTGAAACCATGGCCGCAGCATTGACCGCCGCTGAAACCGGGCACCTCGTGCTCTCGTCCCTGCACACTAATGATGCCGCGCAGACGGTCTCGCGCATCCTCGACACCTTCCCCACCGGATACCAATCGCAGATACGCCAGCAGCTCTCCCTGGCCCTTCTCGCCGTAATCTCCCAGCAACTCCTGCCCGCCGTGTCCGGCGCCGGCCGTTATCCAGCCGTGGAGATTCTCGTCGCGACCTCCGCAACGCGAAATCTGATCCGCCGCGGCGATGACCACCAACTCCGCGCCAATATCGAGACAGGTCGCGCCGATGGAATGCTGACGATGGAGCAATCATTAGCAGAGCTCGTTCGCACGGGACGCATCTCCCGCGAAACGGCCCACGCGCACTGCTACCACCCGGAAGATCTGCGCAGGCACCTAACTGCATGATGCCGCAAACCAAATGGCCACCGAGAACATAACGACCATTAACTACAACTAGTGCCCCGCCGCCACCATACTCCCCGCCACAAAGGCCTTCGCATGCGCCAGTGAAGGCCGCGAAGAGTGCGCTCCATCGTCCGTGTTCTTCAAGATCACCGCGTAATACTCGCCGGCTTCCTTCTTCATCCCCAGCGCCTCCGCCGCGCGCCCTGCTCCATACAGTCCATTCAGCCGATTGGGACTGAGCGTCAGCGCGACCTTATACTCCACCAACGCCTCCTTCGGACGTTTCAGGTCCATCAACATGTCACCCAGCATCTCTCTTGCGGGAAGGTCCACCTCGGCTTGCCCGAGCTTGTCCTGTTCCTCCGCTGCCTTGCGCATCGTCGCCACTGCGGCGGCGTCGTTCCCTTCGGCGTACTGTTGCCAGGCCAGAATCTCATTGCGATAGATGTCTAATCCAGGCGTCGGCACACCTGGCCTTGTCTTCTTGTAAGCATCGAGGACCCCGTCGAACTGTGCGAGGTCCGCGGCCGCGTCTTTAGCGTGTCTCAAACGGCCGTTCGCGATGCCTCGCGCCCATATCGCATCGACGGTAAAGACCGACGGCGTAGCTGGATAGACCTTTACTGCCGATGCGCCCGCCCAGTCCCGCATCTCCAGGTAATAGATGGCCGGAAACTCGTTCCGCACAAGTCCGGTCTTCGCCTTCATGTCGTCCATGCCCTGCATCGCATCCAGCCGGTCCGCGAGCTGATTGATCCCATCCACCATCTGCTTCGCCGTCGCATCCTGTCCCGTTTGCAAGTACGCATACAGCAAAAACTCGTCCGCATGCAGTTGATGGTGCGCGCCGGGCACGCCCGCGGCCTCCGCCTTCTTGCTCGCCGCGACTGAGGCCAGGTTTGAATCGATGTCCTCCTGCCACATTCCCAGCCGTGCAAAGATATGCCCCGGCATGTGCAGCGCATGTGGTGAAGATGATGCAATCTGCGCATACTTCTGGGCCGCCGCCAATCCCTGCTGGGCCAGGGCAGGCGTGTCGCAGGTGTGAATGATGTAGTGCGCCAACCCGGGATGGTCCGGGTGCTGCTCGAAGAGCGGCACTAGTATCGCGAGCGCCGCACGCTCCTTCACCAGACTCGTGTCGCCCGGTGCGACGTCCGCCAGCAGCGACAGCGCATAAAACGCCGATGCCTCGACGTCGGCCGGATAGGCCTTGTGCAGCGCCAGCATCCCCGCCGTGTAAGCGTCCACCCGGGCCTGATGGTTAGGCTTCGCCGGGTCGTAATAGCTGCTCAAGGCTGCAATGTACATTCGTTCGCGATCAGTCTTCGCATTGGGTTTCTGGGCTTGCTGCATCTCTGCCCAGCCTTTGTCCATCGCGGCCTTGTCCGACCATAGTTGATGGAACACGCTCATCGCGACGCCCCAGTAGGCCATCGCACACTTCGGATCGCTCTTGGTCAACGCCGTAAACTGCTCCTCCGCCTCCTCATAGCCGAACGAGTGCAGCAACGCGATCCCTCGTTCCATCGGCACCTTCGACGAAGCCTCGCACGACACGGGAAACGAGACCGACCCAAGCTTCTCGCCAGCCGCCGGAGCATCATGATGATGCATCCCGTCCATCTCCCCCATCTGCGCGCTCGCAACACAACAGCTCATCGCGACGGCGCATAGCCCAGCCGCCATCCGGGCCGTTCTCAGACTGGTTTTTCTCATGCCCTGAAGCCTATATCCATGGCACCGGGCAGGGCAAGAAAACAAAGGCAGCGATGGCCGCAGAAAAATGGTGGAAGTTCCGCCACTCTGTGCGACCATACCCAGCACATGGCCTCGAGTCCACCCACACCGGCGGCCAGCCTTCACCGCCGGCTCCGTCTCCGCGACCTTGTTCTCACGCAGATACTCTGCGTCGTCGGAAGCGCCTGGGTCGGCGTCGCTGCCGGGCTTGGCCGCGCCCAGGCCCTCACCTGGATCGCCGCCATGGTCGTCTTCTACCTGCCCATGGCCGTCTCCGTCATCTACCTCAATCGTGAGATGCCACTCGAAGGCGGCCTCTACGTCTGGGCCCACACCGCTTTCGGCGACCTTGGCGGCTTCATGACCGCATGGAACCTCTGGTTCTACGGCATCGCCATCACCGCCGCCATCCTCTACGCCATCCCCACCGAACTCTCCTACTTCATCGGACCCTCCGCAGTGTGGCTGCCCGAAAACCACCTCGCCTCCTTCGCCATCCCCGCCATCATTACCGTCGGCATCACGGCGGCTGCGGCCCGCGGCCTCGAACTCGGCAAATGGATCCACAACGTCGGCGGCATCTCCATCCTCATCGTCTACTCCGCGCTGGTCCTGCTACCCCTTTGGGCACTGTCCCAGCACATGCACATCCACTACGAGCCGCTGCCCATCCAACTCCCCAAACTCAATCTGATCTCCCTCGCCCTCTTCGGCCAAATGATCTTCGGCGCCCTCTGCGGCCTCGAGTACATCGCGATCCTCGCCGGCGAAAGCAAGGACGCCACCAGATCCATCGGCCGGTCCGTCGTCATCTCGTCGCCCGTCATCTGCGCCATGTTCATTCTCGGCACCAGCTCCGTCGTCGCGTTCTCCCGCGGCCACATCGACTTCATCGCCCCCATTCCCCAGACCCTCCGCTACGCCCTCGGCAACAACGGCCTCGCCAACCTCGTCGCGATGACCGCCATCCTCCTGCTGCAATTCCGTCTCATCGCTGCCTCCAGCTTTATCTTCACCGGAGTCACCCGTCTCCCCATGACCGCCGGCTGGGACCACCTTATCCCGGCCTGGTTCACCCGGCTCCACCCACGCTATCGCACTCCCATCAACTCGACAGTCTTCACCTGCGCGCTCGTTCTGCTCTTACTCGTCCTCGG
>DATHQG010000239.1:0-4592 GCA_035483075.1 Edaphobacter sp.
GAGTGGGAACGTGTATCTGATGGAGCAATAGGGTACACGTTCGGGTCATTGTAATTGCTGACGGATTTGTAACAATAGCGACTGCCTCGCAGGGGTTTTCCGCCCGTAGATAGGGTCAGGGAGCCAATTGAATTTCAGGAGCTGTTGTGAATTCGTCGATTATGTTGGTTTGTGCGGTATTGGCTTCGTTGGCAGTTGGGGTGCTGGTGGCTTACGGCGTTTGTATTGCGATGTTTAGGGTGTTCGAGATGCATGTCCGGCAGGTGGCGGCCGGGAATAGATCAAGGCGGGTGGTGGCACCGGCCCACGCGGTCAAGAGCTAGATTTTGATTTGAATTTACTGGGGGCAGGCCTGTCGGCTGCCCCTCTTTTTTGGCTTAAATCAGTCTATTGGGGCTGGGGGGGCTGCTGTTGCTGCTGGCGCATGCGCTGGAGCTGCTCGTAGATCTGCTGCGGCGTCTTGACTCCGTTAGGGGAGTCTGGCTGAGAGCCGTCGGCCGGGGCGCTACCCGCCGGCGCGCCTGGGTTGGCTGCTGGAGTAACGGGTGGAACGTTGGGGGCAGGTGCAGGCAGGGATTGATCGGCCTGGGTGGGCTGGGGGCCTTGCGGCTCGGGCCGCCCGTCGTTGGCGATCGCATTCGGATTGGGGGGCGTTGGTCCGCCCTGACGCGGGGTGAGGACGAGCTCGGCGGGTGCGTCGCCGTCGCGATGCACGATGAGCATATTGCTGCCGGTGCCGTCGAGTAACGCAGAGAGGACCTGGTCCGGGGTGGCGGGTCCGTATTGGCCGAAGACGCGTTCATCGGTGACGCCGCCGATGATCTTCATTCCGGTTTCGCTGGAGATCTGGCGGAGGATCTGGTTGAGGCTGGAGTTGTTGGCGGAGACGGAGAGCGTGCCGCTTGTATAGGTAATCTGTGCGCGGCTTGGCGGCCGCTGCGATGGAGTGAGAGGCGGTGAGGGCGCTGTGGGTGGCGTGGCCGGCAGTGTCGATGAGATTTGAGTTGGGGCTTGGGGCGCTGCTTGCGGCGATTGCGCGCCCAGCGATGCTGAGAAGGCCAAGCTTGCGACAGCGGCAAATCGGATTGGCGCGAAGCTGTGCATCTGGCTTATAGGACGCGCTGCAGCAGCGGAGGTCACCCGTTGCAACGACACGTTGCTGCGATCAGTCTACCGCGAATTATGGGTTGTGGAACGTTCAGAGTTTGACGGCGCGGGTTTTCGACGGTGCAAGAGAACGGTCGAGTGCTGTGTCGACTCTGTTTGTACTAGACTGGCAGAGGTCCGTAGAAGGGCTTCGTATGCAGTGGGCGAGGCATCGTAACGGGCCGATGGCGGGCGCGATGATGAGAACCAAGATAGGGTTGCTTGCGGCGGGAATGCTGGTGGCTGTTGCTGCTTCGGCCGAGGTGTGCACGACGCAGTCGCAGATGACGGCGACGGACAGGGACGCGTTGGCGGCGGCTGCGCATGGTCTGGCGGCGAAGGTGCAGGCCAACGACGTGAGTGGGTTGCAGGCCGCGACGTCGCCTGCTTATGCGAAAGACTTCAGCGGAATTGGGCCCGTCGTGGGGAGCACGGCCGAGAAGGTGAAGGGCGGTACGGTAACCGTGGAGCAGGTCTATCTGCTGGATGCGACGCAGTTGAAGCGCGGGGCGGACGGGTCAATGCCGGACGCACAGTTCTTCTGTTCGCTGAACAAGTCGATGGCGGAGGCGGATTTTTCGATCTCAGGACTGGACCCTGGACGCTACGGATTTGCGATTGCGAATGTTACTGATGGCAGTTCGCCCTGGCGGTTGTCTTTCCTGTTGAGGCAGGACCAGGGACAGTGGACGTTGGCGGGTTTCTATCCGAAGCCGATGACGGCGGCTGGCCACGATGGCCTGTGGTATTGGACGCAGGCACGGACGATGACGGCGCAGAAGGAGCATTGGAACGCGTGGCTTTACTACCAGCAGGCGCAGAGCCTCCTGACTCCGGTGAGCTTTGTCCAGAGTACGCATCTTGAGAAGTTGAGGACGGAGACGAGTGCGGCGGCGCCGCCTGCGTTGTCGGAGGGCGTGAGTGCCGAGTCGCCGCTGGTGGTGAAGGGCCCGGACGGAGTGGAGTATCACTTTACCGCGCTGGGAGTAGATGATTCGCTGGCAAAGGACAAGATAGACATTACGGTGCACTTGAAGGTCGACCAGCTTGGCGATCCAGTCGCCGCGCGTAAACGAAATTCTGATGCGATGGTTGCGCTGTTGGCTGCGTATCCGGAGATGCGCAAGCCGTTCCATGGTGTTTGGATGGTCGCGGAGGTCCCGGGGCAGAACCCGTTTGCGACGGAGCAGGCGATGAGTGATATCCATTAATTCGACGACACATTTTCAGGTCTTCTGATGACCGTTTGATCAGGTAATGCTATCTTGAGATTCGTTTTGGCATGACGATAACGGTTGAGCGTATTTGTAACGACTTCCAGGTGTTGAACTGACGTCTTATTTGCAGACAAGCTAGAAAGAAAACAAAACGATGACAAAGATAAAAAAGACATTGAGCCAGGCAATCGAGGAGAGACGAGCGACTCCCAGCTTTGACGGGGCCCCAATTCCTCCCGAAGACCTGAGACAGATACTCGATGCAGGGTTGCATGCTCCGAGCGGATACAACATGCAGCCGTGGCGGTTTGTGGTGGTGCAGTCGCCGGAGCAGAAGAAGAGGCTGCGCGCGGCGAGTTACAACCAGGGCAAGGTGGAAGAGGCGTCGGCGGTGATTGTGGCCTGTGGCGATGCAGACGGATGGCGGAAGGACCTGGACCTGATGCTGGAGCTGGGGCGCAAAGGCGGAATGCCGGAGAGCTATGCGGCGCAGGCCCAGAGCAGCGTCCCGAATTATCTTTCGAGCTTCAGCAGCGGACAGATGCAGACGTGGCTGAACAAGCAGGTGATGCTCGCGTTTACACATATGCTGCTGATGGCGGAGGTGATGGGGTACGACACGGCGCCGATGGAAGGGTTCGAACAGGACAAGGTGCATGAGGTGTTGCGGTTGCCGCTGAGCTACTGGGTGGTGGCGCTGCTGGCGATTGGACATGCAAAGGGCGCTGACAAGTTCTACGGCGGGCGCTTCGAGATGGGGCATACTGTGTTCGGGGAAGAGTTCGGCAAACCACTGAAGTAGCGGCAACGGAGACGACCAGGCCATGAAGCTTGCACTGCGCGTTGTTGCTTTTCTAGTGTTGATTGCCGTCGCGGCGGGACTGGTGTTTTACAAGCGTCCGCTTTGGGTGGCGGACAAGCAGCTTCGATTTCATCTGTGGCGTGCCGGGGTGAAGAGCGAGTATGTCGAAGCGGGTGGATACAGGTTGCATTACTTTGAGGCGTCGCCCGCGGACGGGGGCGGGACCCCGTTGGTGCTGGTGCATGGGTTGGGTGCGCGGGGTGAGAACTGGTCGGCGATGATGCCGGCGCTGGCGGCGAGTGGATTTCATGTGTATGTGCCGGACCTGCTGGGATATGGGCGGTCGCAGAAGCCGAACGTGGATTACTCGATCTCGCTGGAGGAGCAAACGGTGGCGCAGTTTATGCAGGCGGTACATGTTCCGCGGGCAGATGTCGGTGGGTGGTCGATGGGCGGATGGGTCGCGATGAAGCTGACGCTGGACCATCCGGAGATGGTCGACCGGCTGGTGATCTACGACAGTGCGGGGACTTATTTTCCCGCAACGTTTGGGCCGGAGCTGTTTATGCCTACCAATGTGGCGGAGTTGAATAAGCTGCATGCGATGCTTTCGCCGAAGCCATTCGATGTGCCGGAGTTTGCAGCTAAAGACGCGGTGCGGAGGCTGGAGGCGAATGCGTGGGTGGTCAGGCGGAGTATGGCGGCGATGACGAGTGGCCGGGACCTGCTGGACTTTCGGCTGTATCAAATCTCGCAGCCTATGCTGATCGTTTGGGGGGCGCAGGATGAGCTGATTCCGCTTTCAGTGGGGGAGACCATTCATAAGAGCGTGCCACATTCGGTGCTCGATATTGTTGAGGGTTGCGGGCATCTGGCGCCATCGGAGTGCGCGGCGCCGGTGACCGAGGGGACGGTGGAGTTCCTGCGGGCCGAGCCGCCTATGCAAGGTGGGGAGAGGACTTTTCCGTACGTGGCCGTGAAGAATTAGTCGGGTTGCCACTGGTAGGCGCCGGGTTGGGGCAGACCGATGTGGGCGAGGACGCGGTGGACGAACTGGCGGGCCATGTCTTCGGTGGTCTGAGGGTGGTTGTAAAGCGTTGGGATTACGGGATAAATGGTGGCGCCTGCGTCGGAGGCGAGTTGCATGTTGCGGAGATGGATGCGGTTAAAGGGGGTCTCGCGGACGCAGAGCAGGATGGGGCGATTTTCCTTGAGGCAGACGTCGGCGGCGCGCTGGATGAGGTTGGCGGCAAGGCCGTTGGCGATGGCGGCGAGGGTGCCCATCGAGCAGGGGAGGATGATCATCGCGTCGGTGGGGTAGCTGCCGCTGGCGATGTTGGCGCCGATGTCGGATTCGGGGTGTTGCCGGAGCTTGGGGCAGGGGGCTCCGAGGAGCTTTTCTGCGAGGTCGTTGCGGCCGCTTAGAT
>DATHQG010000240.1:0-3027 GCA_035483075.1 Edaphobacter sp.
GACCACCCATGCCGACAGACGAAGCTTATCTACGGCGACGCGTTGAGCCTCTCGATTGCGGCGGCTTCGGTGGTAGCCAAGGTGCACCGCGATGCCTTGATGCGGCAGCTGGACACGCTACACCCTGGCTACGGCCTGGCCTCGCATAAAGGCTATGCAACGCCGGCACACAGACGAGCATTGGCCGAGATCGGCCCCTGCGCACTGCATCGCAGAAGCTTCGCGCCCGTGCGTGGAGTCGATCCAGATGCTGAGATGGACGAGATCTCAGCGGAGCTGCTGTTCGAGGACGCAGACCTGGAAGGTGCTGAGTGGGGTTGAAGTTGATGTGCGTGGTGGCGCATCCTGATGATGAGTGCTTTGCGTTTGGTGGAGCGTTGGCCCTGTCGGCCAACCGTGCCATTGAGACGTATGTGATCTGCCTGACGGATGGACAAGCAGCATCGAATCGGGGTGACGCGGCGACAGGTGAGGAGCTGGGGGAGATGCGGCGCAAGGAGTTTAGACGTTCGTGCGAGGTGCTGGGTGTGACGCACAATGAACTGTTGGACTACCAGGACGGGCGACTGGAGCTTGTCGAGTTCCCGGTAGCTGCGGGGCGGCTGGTGGAGCGGATACGGCAATTCAGGCCAGACGTTGTGATTACGTTTGGCGGGGACGGCGGCCAAAATACACATGCGGACCACATGGTTGCTTCGATGCTGACGACGGCGGCGTTCCACTGGGCAGGGCAGACGAAGCGGTATACGGATGCGGGGAGTCCGCATAAGGCGAAGCGGCTATATTACTTGACGGCAAACATCAACATACCGGACAGACCTCCTGCGATGACGATGCCGTGGACGGTGAGGTTGGATATTCGCTCGGTGCGGGAGCGGAAGAGCGAAGCGTTTCGGCAGCATGTTTCGCAGGCCCCGTTGATGGAGAGGACAAGGGACTACTTCGCGAAGTATGGGGCGGAAGAGTTTTATGCCCTGGTGGCTGCGGCTCCGCCGCAGGCTGCACATCAGGGAACGGACCTGTTCGAAGGATTGAGTTAGCTTCCTCTACGAAGCGGTGATGGATATGGATGAGATGGACGCAGAGACTGGGCCCGATCCAATTGCGCTGTTTAGCAGCTGGATGCAGGAGGCCGAAGAGAGTGAGTTGAATGACGCTAGCGCAGTTGCGCTGGCTACGGCGACGGGGGACGGAGCGCCGAGTGTGCGGATGGTGCTTATGAAAGGTGTGGACCACCACGGGTTCTGCTTCTATACGAATTCTGAGAGCCAGAAGGGGCTGGAACTCGCTGAGAACCCGCGGGCCGCGATGTGTTTTCACTGGAAGTCGCTGAGACGGCAGGTGCGAATTTCGGGGACGGTGACGGAGCTGTCTGCGGCGGAGGCAGACGATTATTTTCATAGCAGAGCGCGATTGAGTCAGTTGGGGGCGGTGGCTTCGCAACAGAGCCGTGTATTGGCTGGTCGAGCGTTGCTTGTCGCCCGAGTGAAGGAGTTGGAAGAGGAGTTTCCGGGAGAGATTCCGCGGCCGGAATATTGGCGAGGATATGTGCTACGGCCGGAGCGCATTGAGTTCTGGAAGAGTGGCGAGGGGCGGCTGCATGACCGTTTTTTGTTTTCGAGGAGTGGGGACCGATGGCGCAAGGAGCGGCTGTTTCCATAGGTCGCTAACGCTTCGCCAGAGTGCCTTCGGTTGATCGGATCCATGGTCATTCAATGCCTGGGGCTACCGGAGTTGGAACTCGGGGCTGCCCATGACGAGGGCGGTGAGCAGATTGAGCGTGTCGGTGGAGTTGGCCGCTGGAAGGTCCGCGATCTGTTTGTGGATGAGCCGATTGGTCTGGGCTGAGACGTCGCCCCCGATCAGGGAGGTCTCGAGGACGTGGAGGGCGATGTCCTGGCCAGTCGCGCCGCTTTGCTGGACGCTCGTGTTGAGTTCAGTGGTGAGAATGGCTTCGGAGTATTTCGCGTGTGGTGAGTTTGTGGCCGCGGTTTGATTTGCGGCGGGACTCGCCGGTTGGGCCATCAGCCCGAGGGCGAGGACGTGGGCAGAGTCGAACTTCTGGTTCGCGAATTTGCTGCCGGTCAGAGCGTAGGCGAAGTTGAGACGGTCAACGAGAGCTGTGGAGTTCATCCAGTGATCGGCGGTGATGTAGTAGCCGGTGGGCGGGAGCGCGTAGTAGAGGCGCATGCCCATGGTGTTGATGGTGTTGACAAGAGCGCCGGGGTTCGCGGGATCGGTGGCGGTGGTGCGAAAGGCCGAGGCGAGGAACTCCATCGGAGTTTTCACTTTGTTGCGGAAATATTTTCTGGAGTTGAACTCGGGTGACTGGACGAGGATGCGAAGGACAGCTTTGATGTCGCCATCGGTGGCGAGGTAGGTCGCGGCCATGCGGTCGACGAGAGCGGGCGGCGGGTCATCGGCTACAAAGCGCTGGGCCAGTTTGTAACTGATAAAGTGCGCTGTGTGCGGATCGGCCGCGAGGAGGGTGAGGGCTTCAATGCCTTCGTTCATGCCCGTGGGAATGTTAGCGGGAATGGCTGACAGCTCTGCTTGCGTGGTGGCTCCGATGGTGTGTCCGAACCACTGCCTGGGGCCCGGCTCGTGCTTTTTGTAGTCGAAGGTGAAGGGGCCGCCCTGGTTGGGTCGATCGACCGTCCAGCCGGTGAGGATGGCGGAGAGGGCGGTGACGTCGGACTGGGTGTAGCCGCCGTCGACGCCGAGGGTGTGGAGTTCCATTACTTCCCTGCCGTAGTTCTCGTTGAGGCCGCGGTTGCCTTTCTTCGAATTGGGGTTGCCGGGATTGACTCCGTTGGCGATGGAGTCCGGGCCGATGGATAGCCAATTGTCGAGATAGACCATCATGGCCGGGCTGGTAGCGGTCGCGAGGAGGAGATCGCGGAACTTGCCCAAGGCGTGTTTGCGGATGTCATCGCGTTCGTAGGCCGTGGTGTACCACTGGTCGGAGTCTTTACCGATGTAGATGTTGAAGTGATTGAACCAGAAGTCGGTCATCACCTCCTGGAG
>DATHQG010000241.1:0-17852 GCA_035483075.1 Edaphobacter sp.
CCCCAGCGTCAACAGCTCCCGCTCCGTCTCCAACCGGTAAAGATCAAGATGATATAACCGCACCTTGGCCCCAACATACTCATGCACCAGCGTAAACGTGGGACTCGTCACGTCCTCAGCCTCCGCGGCGCCCAGCGATGCAGCAATCCCCTTCACCAGCGTCGTCTTCCCCGCACCTAAATCTCCCCGCAGCACGATCAGCTTCGGGGCAGGCAGCAGCATCTCCGCCACCCTCTCACCCATCGCCAGTGTCCCCGCCTCACTCCGCGTCTTGAACCGCTTCTCCCTCATCCCCGCAGCCCGCAGATCCAGGTCAACCCGTCCTCGTCCTTGACCCTGTATCGAAACGCGTCCGAAAGATGTGTAACCGTATCGGTTGCAAGTACGGTATGCTCGTCCATCGCCTTCGCGGCAAAGTCCCCAGCCAGTCCGTGCAGATACACAGCCGTCTCCACTGCCCGCGCGACATCGCCGGGAAACTGTGCCAGCATCGCCGCCACAATTCCCGTCAGAATATCTCCGCTTCCACCCTTTGCCATCGCCGGGTTCCCACTCGTATTCACCGCGATCGAACCGTCCGGATGCGCAACCAGTGTGCGCCAACCCTTCAGTACCAGTGTCAACTTGTGCTCCGTTGCAAATCGCCGTGCCAACCCCAACCGGTCCGCCTCGACCTCCTTCACCGTCAACCCTGTGAGTCGAGCCATCTCTCCCGGATGCGGCGTCAACACCATCACCCTGCCTCTTCCTTTCAACTCGTGCGACCTGCCGGCAAACGCATTCAACGCATCCGCATCGATCACGACCGGCACGGTCGTCTTCTCCACCACCTGCCGCGCAAACGCCGGCGCGTCCCCCTCCGTCGAAAGTCCCGGCCCCACCGCAACCACGCTGATCTGCTTCACCAACGCGTCCAGCTTCGCCCCATCAAGGTTCTTGAACGACACCGCACCTTTGGATCCTTCGGCCATCGGCACCATCATCAACTCCGGCGTAATTGCCGCGACTGTGTCCACAATGCTGTTCGGCACGGCCGCCGTCACCAGCCCTGCTCCCGCCCGCAGGCAGGCAAGCGACGCCATCGCCGGTGCCCCGGCCTTCCCGTAACTCCCCCCAATCACCAACACATGACCATACTTGCCTTTATTCGAGTTCACGTCCCGGGCCTTCTCTGCCACCACCTTCGAAGCCCCCGTCCACGTCAACCCGCCACCCGAAACAACCGCGTCTGCCGGTGATCCAATCTCCGCCACCACTACTGGCCCAAACGTCCCTCCGGTCTTTTCATTGCGAGTGAGGTGCCCAAACACATGCGCCATCTTGGGCGCGGTAAACGTCACCACTGCATCCGCGCGAAACGCCCCTTCAGCCGACTGCGCCATCGAATTCGCGTCCCACCCCGAGGGTAGGTCCACCGCCACCACTGGCACATCGAGCCTCTCCACCATCTCCCGCAACGAAACCGCAAGCCCCCGGAGCGGCGGCTTGAATCCTGTTCCCACCACCGCATCGATCAGCAAACCTGCGTCCTCAATCATCGGCACACAGGCCGTCAGGGTCGCTTCATCCACGGCCTCATCCACAATCACAGTCGAAGCCTCACTTCGAAGTCGCTTCAGGGCCGTCGCAGCCTCGCCCTTCACCTCATCGATCCGCCCCAGCAGGACCACACGCACTGTCTGCCCCGCCTGCGTTAGCGCACGTGCGGCTACAAATCCGTCACCCCCGTTGTTTCCTTTACCGCAAAGCACAACTACTTGCGACGCCGCACCATACCACCGCAGACAGAACGCCGCGACAGCGCCCCCGGCACGCTCCATCAGCGACTCCAGTGGGACCCCAAACTCCTCAACCGTGCGCCGGTCCGTCGCCACCATCTCTTCTGCCGTCAAAATCTGCATCATTCCCTTCTACCCGAATCCGCAGCGTTTAGCCAAGAACTCGCGCTCCGACACTCGCGCCGCCGCCCAACATGGGCCCGGGGGTCGCTGTCATTCAGATGCAGGAAGAAACAATTTTATAGAATTTGATGCGAAATCTCTTCACCGGAAACAAGCGCGCTGCCCAGCCACTGAAGCCTCCAGCCCGGCGGGGCCCTTCAATCGTTGGCGCCGACAGCACCATCAGCAGCAACCGTCGTCTTCTGCAGAAAATAGCTCTTGTCCCATAGCGCGCGGTAAAACTCTCCGGTCAATTCAGCCGCCTTCGGTCCAAACGTGGGGCGTCCGCCTTCGAGGAAGAACACAGTTACGATTCTTCCGTTCGGCGTGTCCGCATACGACCCAAACCAGCCAAACCGTGTCCCATTGTTCGAGCAGGTCCCCGTCTTACCCATCACAGGAAACTCACTGAAGTTTGCCCGCAATGACCGCGCAGTCCCATACTGCACAGCGCCTTCCATACCTACCGAGATCTCTGGAATCAAAGGAGCGATATCCAGCGTCCGCTTCACCTTCGGCTCAAATGCAGCCACATCCATCGCAGTCTCAGGATGCTGCAGATAGTAGAGTGTGCCTCCGTTCGCAATCGCCGCTACCAGCGCACCCAGCTGCAGCGGAGTCATCGACACGCTCTCTCCGAACGAACACATCCGGCCTACACCACCCAGCGAAGCCGGCAGCTCCTCATCTGGATACGTCCCCAACTGCTCTCCCTGAATGTGATACCCCGCCAGCTCCCCGAGGCCAAACTCATTCGCGTAATGTTTCACGCGCTCAAACCCCAACTGCCGTCCCAGCGTCTCAAAATAGAGATTGTTCGAGTGCGCCAGCGCCTCGGTCATAGTTAGGTGATAATGCCCACCCAGGTTCACCGGAGTATCTCGCTGGACGATCCCCTCTTCCAGTGCAGCCAGCGCAACCGTAAGTTTGATGGTTGAGCAGGGCTCAGCCCCGCGCGACAGCGCCAGCTTCTGGTTCACCATCGCCAGAATGCGCCCCGTGGACGGATCGATGGCGATCGCCGTCCCATTCATATTTCCCAACGCCTCGATCGCCGCGGCGCGGACTACCGGATCTTCCCCCTCGACTACATCACCCAACGTCAGATTGTCAGCATAAGAACTCGCAGAAAAATGCTCGTGATAACGCGTTCGTCGCACCGCAAGCGTAGGACGCGCCCCATGGCCGCTCCCGTGCGCCACCACCTTGGTCGTCGTGACGGTGTGCCTCGCCGTAGCAGACTTCACGCTCGTATGCGAAACACTGCTGTGCGCGGCCAACTTCGTCGAAACATGCGCCGTCCCCGAGGAGTGGTGTTTGATCCTCCCGGTAGGCGTCGTTCCACTTGTAGTCGTTGCTCCGCTTGCACCCGCTCCAGCACAAAACACAAGGCCGAAGAGGACCGCGCCGCAAATCTTCATTTGTCCCGACATTAGGCCTTCCCTCTTATTGATATCTTGCAATCGAATTGCCATCGAGTCAAAACCCGCTCACTTATCCCCAACCCGGGTGTTCCCGCTTGTTGATTTGAGTGCAATCGAAGTGCCATTGATCCAAGATCTAACTTAATAGAGCTTTATTTAACACTATAAAACACAACAGCGCCGTCCCACTTTCGTGCCAACGTCACTTAAAGAGCAATAGATCCATCAATTTCCACGCCGCAGAAAGGCCGGAATGTCCAATTCGTCTGGTTCAGAATGGGCCACAGCGGCCGTCCCTGCCCCGAAAGACGGCACCCGTGCAGAGGCCTCCAATGGGAAAACCTCTTCCGTCACACTGCTAACCTCTTCCTGTTGGACGCGCACTGGCGAAGAACAGCGGGTCGGCTCCGTCCCAGGAGCCAGCTCCGCCCGCGACGTCGAAGCTCGAAAGAAGTCGTCGTCAAACACCGAAGCCTTCACCGGAACCAGCTCCGGCGGAGCGCCCGGCCCGGCACTCGCGCTCTTCTCCCTTCCCTCGCCAGTCGTACTCATCGGCTCAGCCTCGGTCTCACTCGCAAATCGCGGACTCGGTCGCGGCGTCACCACTCGCGGCTGAATCGGCACGTCGTACCGCATCGTCGGCAGCGTCGACTCCGCCAGCATGCGCTCTCGCCGCTGCGGCATCTCCTGCTGCTTGAAGCCCGTTGCGATTACTGTGATCTTCACCTCATCGCCCATCGTCTCGTCCTGCACCGCGCCAAAGATAATGTTTGCGTCCTCATGCGCCGCGTTCTGAATGATCCCCGAAGCCTCATTCACCTCGCTCAACTTCAGGCTGCTCGACCCAGTGATATTAATCAGGATCCCGCGCGCCCCGTCGATCGCTCCCGCCTCCAACAGTGGCGAAGCCATCGCGGCCACCGCTGCCTCCACTGCACGGTTAGCTCCCGACCGCATCGCCGTCCCCATCACCGCATAACCCATCCCCGCCATCGTCGTCTTCACGTCGGCAAAGTCGCGGTTGATCACACCAGGAATCGTGATGATGTCCGAGATCCCCTGCACGCCCTGCCGAAGCACGTCGTCCGCAATCCGAAAGCTCTCAAAGAACCCGGCGTCCTTCGCCACCGCCAGCAACTTCTCATTCGGAATCACGATCACCGTATCGACCGATTCGAGCAGCTCCTGCATCCCGCGCTCGGCCTGCATCATCCGCCGCTTGCCTTCAAACGCAAACGGCCGTGTCACCACCGCCACCGTCAGCGCGCCCATCTCACTCGCCAGGCTCGCAATCACCGGAGCAGCGCCTGTCCCCGTCCCACCGCCTAGCCCCGCCGTCACAAAAACCATGTCCGCGCCCTCAAGCGCTTCAATGATCTTGTCCGAATCCTCCAGCGCCGCCCTGCGCCCCACATCAGGATTGGCCCCCGCACCCAGCCCACTCGTCAGCTTCACTCCAAGCTGCAGCTTCACCGGGGCGTTCGATACCTGCAGCGCCTGCACGTCCGTATTCGCCGCAATGAACTCAACTCCCACGACATTCGCCGAGATCATACGATTCACGGCGTTGTTTCCGCCGCCACCTACACCAATCACTTTGATTCGCGCTCCATGCGGAATCTCATCGTGGTAGTGGATACGAAGGTCGTCGTTCGGCAGATTAGACATGGCAGCAGTTACTCCTTAAGGTTTTTTAATTCTCCCATCTAAGGACGTAACGCACGACCCTCGTTTTCCACTCCCCGTACCATCAATGGTTCAGCGCGGTCCTGGCGCCCTGACAGCGATTGAGCTAACCCAAACACCCCAAGGAGCGAAGCACGAAGGTTCCTAACAGGATCTGCGATATCCTTGCAGGCACATAGGAGAACCCTGCCCCATGATTCTCGAAGCGGAACTCGAACATGTCGATCCCATCACTGCTGTCTTTCGCCTGTCCGGTCGCATGACCCTCGGCATGCGCCTGCGCGAGGTTGAAGCAAAGATCAGCGATGTCGCCGACAATGGCACTGAAAGACTTATCCTCGACCTCTCCGGCATCGAATTCCTCGACAGCGCCGGGCTCGGCGTCCTCATGATCCTCTACGGCAATATGAAGGTCCGCGGCGGCCAGCTCCGCATCGTCGCTCCCGGCGCCAAAGTACTCGACGTCCTCAAATTGACCCACACCGACTCCATACTGCCCATCGATCCGACTCTCGAAGCTGCGCTGGCGTCTTAGCTCGCTACCGCACATATCGAAAGCTCTACAACAAGTGGAGCAAGCCGATCCAGACTCTGGCGCCAACCCTGTGACATGCCTGCGAGGTACTGCGGCGCCGCCGGGGTCGTCATCGTCACCCGCGCAACCAGGGATATCTCCGTTCCGTCATCGACTCTGGTGAAGATGACCGTGTTAAGCACGTGAAACATCGGCCTGCCCTCGCCGTCGATCGCCGCTGTTACAAACACCAGACGATGCGGCCGGTCGATCTCCATGAATCGTCCCGTCATTGGATACACAACACCATCCGGCGCGCGCATATGAATGTAGATCGCCCCGCCCAGACGCATATCTACCTGACAAACCGGATTCGTGAACCCCTTGGGGCCCCACCACTCCGCCAATTGCTTCGCATCGGTCCACGCCCGGAACACGACCTCCGGCGGCGCCGAGAACCTGCGCGTAAGGCTCATCTCCAGCAGACCGTCCTCTACTACGCTTCTACCGTTCCCCATGCGACCTCCTCTTTATCTCGCCCAGATAATCATCCAGTCTGTCGAAGCTGCTGTTCCATCCACGCACATGTCCATCGCGGTCTCCAGAAGTTACGAAAAATGCCTGGCGAAAGTTCATCGTCGTCTTTCCGTCATGCTCCTCCAACGTGAGCGTAATCACCGTCTCAACATTCGCCGAAAGACCCGGATTGTCGTCCCACTTGAACGTGTAGACCAATCGCTCCGGCTCGACCACCTCAAGGTTTTCACCACCTTGCCACAGGTCGAACCTCCGCAACTGGCCGTCCCCCGTGTCGAATCCGTCGGTATGGAGACTAAGCCGCCACCTCCCGCCCGGTCGCCGATCGTTGGTAATATGCCTCGCCTCAAACTGGCGTGGCCCACTCCAATGCTTCATATGCTCCGGATCAGTCAGCACCTTCCAAACCAGCTCGCGTGGCGCATCGAAGACACGTGTAATGTAGAGTTCATGTTGCGCTGCCGCAGTCGAAGACATAGTCGCTGTACTCATTGCAATCCTCCATTTGTTCTCGCAGTTAAGCGAGCCGATAAGTAGTTCGCCGGTTCCAAGAGAGTCCGTTTCTCCTCCCTCATTCGCCGCTCGTTGGCTTCAATTCTTCTTTCCTGCCACGCTTCTTCTCCTTCGCTTGTAACTCCTGCAAATACTCGCCTAACCGATCGAAGCTCTCGTCCCAGAACCGGCGATACTCGTCCAACCAATCCGCCGCCTGCTTCAGCGGCTCCGCCTTCAACTTGCAGGGCCGCCACTGCGCCTCCCGCCCTCGCGCAATCAGTCCCGCCCTCTCGAGCACTTTAAGGTGCCTCGAAATCGCAGGCATGCTCATCTCAAACGGCGAAGCAAGGTCCGTCACTGAGGTCTCCCCCAGCGCGAGCCGTGCAAGGATCGCCCGTCGCGTAGGGTCAGCCAGTGCTGAAAACGTCGAACTAATCTGGTCGTGCATTTTGTAATAAACCTCTTGGTTAAATAACCATAATGTTAAATACAAAATTTGTAAAGCCCAAAATCAAGATTTTTTGAAAATGTGACGCTTTGGCGCCGCTCTTACATCGGCAAGGAGTCCGGACAAAATAACTAAAATAGAACCATGGTCTCGGTACAGAAGATCAGGCTGCCGGTCCCCGGAATGGACGTCTTGAGCGCAGAAGCGCGCAACCAGGGCCATCGCTTCGTCGATAAGTTGCTGGACGAGTGGACAAGCGCTAAGAACCGCTTCGACGCGCCCGGAGAGGTCCTCTGCGGATATCTCGATCAAGGTCTTCTGGTCGCCGTAGGCGGACTCACCCATGACCCTTTTGTCAACGAACTGGACACCGCTCGCATCCGACGCGTCTACGTGCGCTCTGCGTGGCGAAACAAAGGCGTTGGCAGAGCGCTCGTAACCGCCCTCGTGGACCACGCCCGCACGAACTTCCATTGCATCCGCCTGCGCACCGAGAACGACGAGGCGGCACGCCTCTACGAAAGAATCGGCTTTTCCACCATTAACGACCCGGACGCAACCCACATTCTGTGCTTTGGAAAAATCAACCGTTAAGTTCTTCGTCGGGCTTCTACCCATTCACCAGCTAACTCCGTCTGTCGAAACCTCAGGGCGCTAGCGTCAGTCGTCAAAATTTTCCCGCCTTCAGGCCGATTGGCGATATCATCGAACTCTTCCCCCGGGCCCCAACAGTTAGACCCGTCATCGAGTCGCTTGTACGACCAGTAGCTTCAAACTTCAGCTCTTTGAGTCCCAATTACGCTGCATCTGTTCATTGCAGGCAGGCACAGGTGTCGATACCCCATCTTGCGGACCACATCGAAAAGTGAGGCCATGCCTATGAGCCAGTCTTACGAAGAACTTGACGCCAGTTACGTTTTGACGCTCGAAGAAATCACCAGCCTCACCGAGGAGGGCGGCAAACCCATCGACACTCTCATGAACGTAGTCGCGCTCATCGCGACGCGCTTCAAAACGGACGTCTGCTCGGCCTATCTGCTCGAGCCGGATCGGTCGAACCTTGTCCTCGCCGCGACCCTGGGCCTCCACCCTCGCTGCATCGGCACGCTACGCCTCGCGCTCAACGAGGGGCTCGCCGGCCTCGTCGCCGAACAGGTGAAACCAGTCGCTGTTGAAGACGCAACAAGCCATCCGCGCTTCAAATACTTCAAGGACTCCGGCGAAGAGGCCTACAACTCCTTCCTCGGCGTACCCCTGATCGACCGCGGCATCCTGCAGGGCGTCCTCGTCGTGCAGACCAAAGGGCCGCGGGTCTTCACCGAAGCAGAGATCCGAATGCTCGTCGAAGCGGCCAACCAGGTTGCGCCCGTCGTCAGCGCCGCCCGCACCCTCGACCGCTTTATCGCGCCCTCGCAGGAGCGTCTCTGGTCTCTCGCCCGCAACCTCTGGTGGAGCTGGGACCACGACTGCGTCAGCCTCTTTCGCGCCCTCAACCCCACTCGCTGGCGTGAAACCAACCAGAATCCAATCTCCCTGCTCAACGAGATGCCTCTCGAAGAGATCGAGCGCCGCGCTGCGGAGCAGATGCTCCACGGACGAATCAACTACGCCTACCGTCGCCAGCAGGAATACCTCAACGCCGACCGAACCTGGGGCGCAACCAACGCAGGCGTCCTTCGCCCCCGTCCGGTGGCCTATTTCTCTGCCGAGTTCGGCCTGCACGAGTCCCTCCCCATCTACTCCGGAGGCCTCGGCGTCCTCGCCGGCGATCACATCAAAAGCGCGTCCGACCTCGACATCCCGCTCGTCGGCATCGGCCTCTTCTACGGCCAGGGATACTTCCTCCAACGCCTCGACGACAAAGGCTGGCAGCGCGAAGACTACCTCCAGACCGACGTCAACCAGCTGCCCATGGAACCTGCCATCGGTGCAAACGGCGAACGGGTCGTCATCGAAATCCAAACCCGCGGCGGCATCATTCGCGCCAAGGTCTGGCGAGTCAAGGTCGGCCGCTGCGACCTTCTCCTCCTCGACTCCAACGTCCCCGGCAACGCCCCCGAAGACCTTGAACTTACCTCGCGTCTCTACGGCGGCGACGGCCGCACTCGCATCCGCCAGGAGCTCCTCCTCGGAGTAGGTGGTTTCCGCGCGCTCAAGGCCCTGGACATCACCCCCGGAGTCCTTCACCTCAACGAAGGTCACAGCGGCTTCGCAGTCCTCGAAGCCATTCGCAATCGCATGATCGAAGAGGGCATCACCTTCGACCAGGCGGCGAGCCAGGTCCCTCGCGAAGTCATCTTCACCACGCACACTCCCGTTCCTGCCGGCCACGACCGCTTCAGCCCCGAGCTCATCGAAGAGCACCTCGGCCCCCTCTGCGAGCAGCTCGGTCTCTCGCCAGACACACTCCTTTCCGTCGGCCGCGTCCACCCCTCCGACCGCGCCGAGCAGTTCTGCATGACTGTCCTCGGTCTCAAGCTCTCCCGTCGGGCCAACGCCGTCTCCTCCCTGCACGGCGAAGTCTCACGCGCGATGTGGACCAATCTCTATCCCGGCAAGCCCGAGGACGCCGTTCCCATCGGCCACATCACTAACGGCGTCCATGTCCCCTCGTGGCTCGCTCCACAGATGTGCCGCCTCTACGACCGCCATCTCGGCGTCGGATGGCAAAGCAACAGCGGCGCCGCAAGGACCTGGGAGGCCATTGAAACCGTCGATGACGGCGAACTCTGGGAGACCCACCTCAGCCTCAAATCGGACCTCCTCGAATTCGTCCGCCGCCGCGCCATCGAGCAGGCCGAGCGCCGCGACGAATCCCCCGCCATCCTCCAGCACCTCAGCAAACTCTTCACCCCCGACGCGCTGACCATCGGCTTCGCCCGCCGCTTCGCCACCTACAAGCGAGCCAACCTCCTCCTCGCCGACATCCAGCGTCTCGCCTCTATGGTCAACGACCCCAAGCGTCCCGTGCAGTTCGTCTTCGCCGGTAAGGCCCATCCCCTCGACGAACCCGGCAAGCGCGTCCTCCAACAGATCGCCCAGATGATGCGCGACACCGAGTTCGCCGACAAGTTCGTCTTCATCGAGGACTACGACATCAACGTCGGCCGTCACCTCGTCCAGGGAGTCGACGTCTGGCTCAACAACCCTCGCCGCCCCCTCGAAGCCTCCGGCACCAGCGGCCAAAAGGTCGTTCTCAACGGTGGCCTCAACCTCTCGGTCCTCGACGGCTGGTGGGCCGAAGCCTACGACGGACTCAACGGCTTTGCCATCGGCACCGGCCGCACCCACTCCAACATGGACGTCCACGACAGCCGCGACGGCGAAGACCTCTACCGTGTCCTTCGCGAGGAACTGATCCCGCTCTACTACCAGCGCGACCAGGACGGCCTGCCCCGAGGGTGGATCAAACGTATGAAGCGCACCATCCGCACACTAGGCTGGCGCTTCAACGCAGACCGCATGGTCATGGACTACACCTTGAAGTGCTACGTCCCCGCCGCAGGAGGCACATCCAGCGAAGTGAAGACCCTCTCGTAGAAGCCGTTCTCACTAAGCCGCGTCAACCTCCAGCCGAAGTCGTCCCATGAAGCCGCGTGCGAAAGCAAAGCGCCAACGGCGCGCCTCTATACCAGCCTGGGCCATCGGCCCAGGTTCAGGCCATGTCCCAACCTCAAAGGGCTGAAAGCCCGCCCCATACTCCCGTTTTGCCAATTAACCACACAAGACGCCTAAAAACTGCCAGCGAAGATCGCCTTCAACTTCGCCCGCAGCCCCTGCTCTTCGCTAGCCCGCCGAACCTGCGTCCGGTGCGTATATAGCAGCATCCCAATCGCAACTGCAAACTCCGGTGTAGCCAGCTCCGCAGGCATCCGCGACAAAGGTACCGGATACCCCACCCGCGCCGGCACCCGCAGCAGACTCTCCGCATTATCGAGAAGTCCAGCCATAGTCGCGCCGCCACCCGTCAACACGCAGCCAGCACCCAGGGCCTCCAACACACCACCCTGCCGCAGATTGTCCCGCAACATCGTAAACAACTCACGCGCGCGAGGCTCCAAAATCTCCGCGAGAAAACGCTGCCGCACCATCCGCGCCGGCTGCCCGCCGGAGATCGCAAGATTTCCCCCAACCTCAATCTCATTCAACTGCGGCACCGCCGTCACCACGCAGTGCCCATAGATCTTTTTCAAATACTCGGCTTCCTCCACCGTCACATGCAGCCCAACCGCCAGGTCATTCGTAAAGTGGTCTCCGCCAATCGGCAGCACCGCCGTATGCGCAATCGACCCTTCGAAAAACACCGCAAGCTCCGTCGTACTCGAGCCGATGTCCGCCATACAAACGCCCAACTCGCGTTCGTCCGCACTCAGTACGGCCTCGGCCGCGGCGATCCCCTCGAACACAGTGTCCTGCACCTCCAGCCCTGCCCGGTTCGCACACGTGATCACACTCTGCGCCACACCACCCGAGCATGTAGAAAGATGAAGATTCACCTCCAGCTTGTTCCCCACCATCCCCACCGGATCATGGATCCCCGACTGATCATCCAAAATGAACTCCTGCGGCAACAAATGCAGCACCTCGCGGTCCGGAGGCAGCGCCACCGACCGTGCCCTGTCCACCGCCGCCCGCACCTCCTCACGGGTAATCTCCCTCATTCGGCTGCCCATGCTTATGCCGCCCCGCGAATTGATGCCGCGCACATGTGTCCCGCCGATCCCCACCACCGCCGTCTCGATCCCTACCTTCGCCACCCGCTCTGCAGTCAACGCCGCTCGATTGATCGCCTCCGCCGCCGGCCCCAACTCGGCAATCAAGCCCTTCCGCATCCCGCGCGACGGTTCAATACCGTGTCCCCGATACCGCAACACACCGTCCTGCAGCTCCGCGACCAGTACACAGCTCTTGGTACTGCCCGCGTCAAGCACGGTGATCAGATTGTCCTGCTTCTGATTCATGGATGGACCACCTGTGGAGGATGATACTGCGTCGTGCTTGCTGGAGGCTTGGTCGCCGCCGGCGGGTGCTTCGTGGCCACGACATGGGGCTTGGCCTTCGGTGCACTCTTCTTCGCTGGAACATCGAAAGCCACACTATTTTGCGCGACCACATGCGCCGCAGGCTTCTTCGCCACAGAATGCGACGCAGCCACGGTCGGCGTCTTTGCCGCAGCGTTGATGCTGGGTTTGGCGTTGGTCTTCCCAATCGCATTGGCGCCAGGTCTCACCACCGGCGTTGCCGCATCACCCGCTCCGACCGGGGCCGGCGTAGAGGCAGCATGCGAATCGACACCCAACGCATTAGAAGAGGATGCCGCAGGAACACCAGCTGCGGGCGGCATCTGCAACACTACCTGCCGCTCATACCGCATATCCACCGACGAGAGCTTCGGATAAAGAGTCCGCCACTCCGGCAGATGTTCCTTGAACCTCCGGTACCGTTCCAGAAAATCGTCCTCGCCAAAATGCACCAGGATCTCCGTCGAGTGGTCCGGAATCGACGCCTGCACGTCCTCGGGGTTCGAAAGATCGACCTCACTCAACTCCTGCGAAATCTTCTCGCCCGATCCATCCAGGTCCGCCGTAAACCGCTCATAGATCTTCATCCGCGCCGCTCGCGTCGACAGCGGTTCCCCCACCGAAATCCCCGTCACCACCGGAAACGAGTAGTGCTCGCTGGCCTTCGCATCCACCGGCATATCCAGCAACACGCCGTTCGCGTCCACGAGCCCGATATGGCCCCCCTGCCGCACAAACGCCACCGGCGTCCTCTCTGCAATCGACACCCTCATCCGGTTCGGCAGCAGTCGCATCACCGTCGCATGCGACACCCATGGCAGCCTCTCCAGCTCTGCCCGCCGCTGCTCCAGCGAAACCGTAAAGATGTTCCGCTCCACGTCCTCGCCAAAGATGCCCAGCAGCTGCGCCCGCGTCACATGCGCGTTCCCTTCGAACTCAATCGAAGAGGACGAAGGAATCACAAACCGTTCATCATGCAACAAATAACTCTTCGCCATTAGGAACACAGCGGCCACCGCCCCCAGGCAACCCAGCAGCGCACAACCTGCAAATATCCTGCCCCACTTTGTCGTGGGCAACCCACGAAACCTGACCCGGACCCCGGCCTTCCGTCGTCCCACCGGTGCATCATCGTCCTCAAACCAATCGTCCGCAAAGTCTTCGCTCAGATCGCGGCGCAGCTTTCTATTCGGCGCGGTCGACACCCGCCGTGGGCCCCCGGACCCCGAGGCAAACCTCTCCTCAGGCGCCTCTAGCACCGCTGTCCCGCGCTTCGATACCACGTCGCTTTGTCGCAAGCCTGAGCAAGGCCGCGAGAATCGCCATCCTGAGAATAACCCGCCCCACACCCATAGCCGCCCAACTTCTTCCGCATGTACCCTTTCAGGAACTCACCCAGCCTTCCCGTCCCGTTCCCTCTCCAAACTTCGTCATTTCGACCGGAGCGCAGCGTAATGGAGAAATCCGCTTCTCTACCGCGGCCCTCTCCATGCCCATATGGGCCTCACGTCATTAAAACCGGTGTCATCGGTGCAAATCGGTGTTAAGCATTCGTCGCCAGACTCTCCAGCATCAATACCCCCACCTGCGACACGCTCCCCGCACCCAGCGTCAAAATCACGTCCCCTGCCTTCGCTCTGTTCACCAGCACCTTCACCGCCTCCGCCGCCGAAGCCGCATACTCCACCACACAGCCACTCACCCCGCGCATTGCCCTCACAAGCGCCCGAGCGTTCACCCCCTCAATCGGCTCCTCGCTCGCAGCATAAATATCCAACACC
Source organism: Edaphobacter sp. (assembly GCA_035483075.1). Taxonomy (GTDB): domain Bacteria; phylum Acidobacteriota; class Terriglobia; order Terriglobales; family Acidobacteriaceae; genus Edaphobacter. Next base: position 13,847 of record DATHQG010000241.1, read on the forward strand.
TCTACAGTGTCGGCGTCCTTGAACGCCCCCGCGAACTCCGTCATCAAGTCGCGCGTGCGCGTAAATCGGTGCGGCTGAAACAGCACATGCACCCGCACAAACCCACACTCCCGTGCCGCCCGTAGCGTAGCCACAATCTCCGTCGGATGGTGCCCATAATCATCCACCACCGTCACTCCCCCCACCACACCCTTCACCTGAAACCGCCGGTCCACTCCCCGAAAGCTCTCCAGCCCCACCGCAATCTGGTCCGGAGCCACGCCCAATTGCACCCCAACCGCCACCGCCGCCGTAGCATTCAAAACATTGTGACGCCCCGGAACATGCAGGCGAAACCTTCCCAGCACCAGCCCCTTGTAGTTCACCTCAAAACAAGAGTTGCAGCCCTCCTCCTTCGCCAGCATCTCCAACCGAAAGTCCGCGTCCGCACTCTCACCATACGTATAGACCCGACGCCTAACCCGCGGCAGCACCGCCCGCAGCAGCGCATTATCGATACAAGCCGTAGTCGCACCATAAAACGGCAGCCTATCCATAAACTCTACAAACGCCCCTTCAACGTCCTCCATATCGCGATAGCAATCCATGTGCTCGCGATCAAGGTTCGTCACCACCGCCAACACCGGAGACAGCTTCAAAAAACTCCGGTCACTCTCGTCCGCCTCCGCCACCAGGTACTGCGAACTCCCCAGCCGCGCATTCGATCCCAGCGCATTCACCCGTCCACCAACAACAACAGTAGGATCCAACCCTCCGCCAGCCAACACCGCAGCCACCATAGAAGTCGTCGTCGTCTTCCCATGCATCCCGGCCACTGCGATCCCGTACTTCAGTCGCATCAACTCCGCCAGCATCTCCGCCCGCTGGATCACCGGGATCTTCCGCTCCCTCGCCTCCATCACCTCAGGATTGTTCTTCGCAACCGCCGAGCTGGTCACCACCACATCGCTCGCCGCCGCATTACTCGCCGCATGCCCCTCAAATATCCGCGCACCCATACCCAACAGCCGATCCGTCACCGCCGAACGTTTCAAGTCCGAGCCCGACACCGAATACCCCATCGTCAACAGGATCTCCGCGATCCCACTCATCCCAATCCCACCGATTCCAATGAAATGGATCCGCTGCGACGGCGCAAACAAAAAGTGTCCAGGCACAAACATACTGGTATCTCTACTTTCTACAATTCATCGTCGAACTCGAACAACACACAAGTAGCGAATGACGAGTCGGTACTTTGGTTTCTAGGTGCCCCAAGGCTTAGCCTTGGGTCTCGCACTGGGCTTCTGGGTACCCCAAGGCTTTAGCCTTGGGTCTCGCACTGGGCTTCTGGGTACCCCAAGGCTTTAGCCTTGGGTCTCGCACTTGGGCTTCTGGGTACCCCAAGGCTTTAGCCTTGGGTCTCTCTAGCCCAAATATAAGGGGGCTTTAGCCCCTGGGGTATGCCTTTGTGTCACGCTACGACTCACTCCGGAGGGGAACAAGGATTCGCCCACGCACTAATCTCTCACTTTATCAGCGTCATCTCTTCGCCACCCGGCTCTGTGATATATAAAATCCATGCCCACCGACCTTGCCCGCTCAGCCGCACTCTGCGCCGCTGCACTCCTCGTCATCCCCGCCGCAAGCGCCCAGCAAGCCACTCAGACCCTCCTCGCCACTCCCACAACCGTCGCCTGGGGCTACTACTCCGCGCAAGCCAAACCCGTCCTAACCATCCACTCCGGTGACACTGTCAAAATCCAGACCCTCTCCACCTGCGGCGCACCCGAGCGCCTCAAGTCCCTGGGCGTCGCTGAAGCCGACGTCCCGCCCTACGTCTCCGACATCTACACCAAAGTCCCCGCCAGCGAAAAAGGCCCCGGCGGCCACATCCTCACCGGCCCCGTAGCCATCTCAGAAGCTGAACCCGGCGACGTCCTGGAAGTCCGCATCCAGAAGATCGACATAGACGTCCCCTGGGCCTGCAACTCCTTCGGCGCCGGCCGCGGCTTTCTCCCCAACGACTTCCCCTACAGCAAATCACGCATCATTCCCCTTGATCGCGACAAAATGATCGGCCACTTCGCCCCCGGCATCGAAATTCCTCTGCGTCCATTCTTCGGCAGCATGGGCATCGCACCCGCCTCACCCGGTAAATACAACTCCGCCCCGCCCTGGATGCACGGCGGCAACATGGACAACAAAGAACTAGTCGCCGGCACCACCTTATTTCTCCCCGTCAACTCCAAAGGCGCCAACTTCGAAGTCGGCGACGGCCATGCCGGTCAGGGCAACGGTGAAGTCGACATCACCGCCCTCGAGACCCAGCTTACGGGCACCTTCCAGTTCATCGTTCACAAGGCCTCGCCAGGTGAAAACGCCCAACACCTACTCTGGCCCCGCGCCGAAACCCCCACCCAATACATCGCCATGGGCTTCGACGAAGACCTCAAGACTGCCACCGAAATGGCCATCCGCAACATGATCACCTTCCTCTCCGAGCAGAATCCCGACCACCCCCACATCTCCCGCGACGACGCCTACGCCCTCATCTCCGTTGCCTGCGACGTCGACATCACCCAACTCGTTGATACCAAGAGCGGCGTCCACGTCATGTGTCCCAAGGCTCTCTTCACCACTCAGGCAACCTCTCACTAGCAAACGGTTACCAAAGAACGCTGTAGCATTCCTGCAACAAATGGCGCAAATTCGTGTCTAATCAACTGAGCACTTGACCGAGGCGAACCTGCCCGGCTGGAACTCATCCTTGCTCGCCGCGAAGTCCGGACGAACGACGCACTCCCCGGACAAACGAAGGCGAGCAGGCAGGCAAAGCCATGACGTCCACTCGTCTCTTCAGAAATTCGCTCGCAACCGCAATGCTGGCCACGGCCCTTGTGGTCACCCCTATCGCCGCACAGGCACAGGACACCGCTCCTCCGCCTCCCGACCAGTACGGCAATCAATATGATCCACAGGCGGGAATGCAGCAGGACGCAGCCATGCAGAATGGCGCGCCTCAGGGCATTCAACAGGCGCCTCCCGCAATCCCCGACTACGAACAACCCCCCGCTCCCGGCGACGGTTATATATGGACGCCCGGCTACTGGGCATGGACAGGTGACGGCTACGAGTGGATCCAGGGCGCATGGGTCGCGGCTCCCTACACCGGCGCTCTCTGGACACCCGGCTACTGGGGCTACGGCTACGGCGGCTACTTCTGGAACGTCGGATACTGGGGCCCATATGTCGGCTACTACGGCGGAATCAACTACGGCTTCGGCTACTTCGGCATCGGCTTTTACGGTGGATACTGGGGCGGCGGCCACTTCTGGTACAACCACGCATACTGCAACTACCATGGCGGATACGCATATAGCCGCTCCTACAATGGCTACTCTGGACACCCCGGCGGCGCGAGCTTCGTTCATAGCACCGCAATAGCCGCCAATCGTGGAGCGGGCTCAACGGCCTTTCGTGGTTCCGCAGTCAACGGCCACACCGCGAGCTACGCTCAAGGCGCAAGCCGATCCAACTACACCAGCTCGGCCTACAGCGGCGCCCGCTCCTACACCGGAGCCAACTACAGCACTGCCGCACGCAGCTACGCCCCCGGCCAAAGCTACAGCGCAGCGCGCAGCTACTCGGCACCCTCGGCCAGCAACTACGGCGGCGGCTATCACGGCGGCAGCATGAGCGGCGGTGGTGGTGGCGGCGGTCATCGCTAACAACTAGCTTTCAAACTCAAGGGGCTGAGAGAACCAATCTCAGCCCTTTTCTTTTTCTCAATGTCCAATTGCACACCGATCACTGAACCAGCCAAAGTTGTTCTCCGCTCTCGTTCACCATCGAACAAAATCGTCATTTCGACCGAAGCAGTTCGCGTACTTTGCGAGCTGCGTAGTGGAGAAATCTGCTTCTCCACCTCGACTATCTCCTCACCACCGCCCCGCCTTTGACTCCTCTCCGCAATCCACCAATCTAACCATCCATCGCGCACTTTGGGACAGGTGCCATGTCGCGC
>DATHQG010000242.1:0-11391 GCA_035483075.1 Edaphobacter sp.
TGTCACCGACCCTGCTCTCCCGGCGCCTCTGCAACCAATTCCAAAAACTCAGTGACCTCCTCACCGAATTAAGGGACTTCAGGCAACAAAGGCTTCGTTGCCTGAAGTCCTTCGCTTCTAGGTACCCCAAGGCTTCAGCCTTGCGCTTCTCTTGCCCACGGCAGAAAGGGCTTTAGCCCCTGGGGTATGTTGGTAGTGGTCAAGCTTGAATTTACTGAGTTGGCGGGGCCATTCTTCGCCGAAGCGCCCTGTAGGCAGTCCATGTCATAGCGGAAAGAAGTAATAGCGGCCTGATCAGTCTGAGCATCAGTAGTCACAGGTATATTGCCCCGTAGTAGACAAAACCGCAATCGAGAACCACGAACATTAAAAGAGAAAAAGCCAGAATCGCAATCCGGGCCTTTTGAGCTTTGTCCCTTTTATGCACCATGCGGTAATGCTCTCACGCCTGAAATGGCCCTAGAAGTTCTTCAAGCTAATTTCAGACGTGACCGATTCCGTATTCTTCTCCCTTCATAACCAAGCCCACCCAAGGTACATTAGAAAAAACCCAAATCCTCACCGCCCCACGGAGCCTCCATGTCCCTCCGCACCGCCGTCGTCTTCCTCCTGGCCATCCCCGCGATCGCCCAGCCCACCCCCGCCGACCGCACCCAAATCATCAAGCTTGTCGACGCCAACGCCGCCCAATACAAACAAGTCTCTAAAGAGATCTGGGGCTACGCCGAGCTCGGCTACCACGAGAACAAAAGCTCCACCCTCCTCCAGGACCAACTCAAAAAAGCCGGCTTCTCCATCCAGGCCGGAGTGGCCGACGAGCCCACTGCCTTCGTAGCCTCCTACGGCTCAGGCAAGCCCGTCATCGCCATCCTCGGCGAGTTCGACGCGCTCCCCGGCCTCTCCCAGCAAGCCATCGCCACCCGCGAAGCCGTTGTCAGCGGAGCTCCCGGCCACGGCTGCGGACACAATCTTCTCGGCTCCGGTGCGGCCCTCGCCGCCGTCGCCACAAAAGACTTCATGGCCGAACACCACATCGCCGGCACCCTCCGCTACTACGGCACGCCGGCCGAAGAAGGTGGCTCCGGCAAGATCTATATGGTTCGCGCCGGCCTCTTCAAAGACGTAGACGTCGTCCTCCACTGGCACCCCGCCGACCGCAACGCCGTCAACAACGGAGGTGCGCTCGCCGTCACCTCCGCACGCTTTACCTTCCACGGAGTCGCCGCCCACGCCGCCATGGCGCCCGATCGCGGTCGCTCCGCCCTCGACGCTGTCATGCTCATGGGCAACGGCATCGAGTTCCTCCGCGAGCACGTCCCCTCCAACACCCGCATCCACTACATCATCACCAAAGGCGGCGTCGCCCCCAACGTCGTCCCCGACCTCGCCGAGATGGAACTCATGGCCCGCAGTCCCTACAACGAGACCCTCGACGGCATCTGGGCACGCATCGTCAAGATCGCCAACGGGGCCGCCCTGATGACCGAGACCACCGTCGAGGTCCGTAACATCGGCTCCGACGCCAACATCATCCCCAACGACGCCCTCGCCCCGGTCGCCCAGAAGAACCTCGAACTAGTCGGCGGCTACAAGATGGACGCCACCCAAATCGAATTCGCCACCAATCTCCAAAAGTCCCTCCCCCCGGGAGGTGCACTCAGCCTGGACCAGACCAACATCGTCCTTCCCCTGCATCCCTTCGATCCCAACGCCCCCTCCGCCTCCACCGACGTAGGCGACGTCAGCTGGAACGTCCCCACCATCGGCTTCGGCGCCGCCACCTTCGTCCCCGGCGTAGCCGCCCACACCTGGCAGGCCGCTGCCTCGGCCGGCATGAGCATTGGCCAGGACGGCATGGTCATCGCCTCCAAGGCCCTCGCCCTCACCGCCGTCGATCTCTTCATGACCCCCGGCCTCGTAGCCGCCGCCCAACAGGACTTCCACAAACAACTCCAGGGCAAAACCTACGAGTCCGCCATCCCCCTGACCCAGAAACCCCTCATCGGCTACCGAGACAACGATTAACGCCCAGGCAGCTGTTCAGAATCCCGACCGTTTAGAATCAAACTCAGTCGCCCGGGCCCTCTCGCCGGCCACATCGCCCGATGATCACCACAGAACCCCCAGGTACCAGCCCCAACCCCGCGCTCTCAGCACCTGTTCTCAAGCGCATCCTCACCCGCGCCTGCCTCGCTCTCATTCTCTGCGCGGTTCCAGCCGTGGCCGCGGCGCAGACCCAGCCAACAAACTGGCATCTCACTTGGAGCGATGAGTTCAACGGCCCCAATGGCTCCCCACCGGACCCCAAAAAATGGAACATCGTCACCGGCGGCAAGGGCTTCGGCAACAACGAGCTCGAAACCTACACCGCCCGCCCTGCCAACGTGCAGCAGAAAGACGGCAACCTCGTCATCACCGCACAAAAGGAGGACCTCACCGGCCCTGACGGCGTCTCTCGCCACTACACCTCCGCCCGCCTCAACACCAGGGGCCATTTCGCCCAGAGATACGGCCGCTTCGAGGCCCGCATCCAGCTCCCCGTCGGCAAAGGTATCTGGCCTGCCTTCTGGCTCCTCGGTGACGACCACGAAACCAACCACTGGCCCAACTGTGGTGAGATCGACATTCTAGAAACCATCGGTGCGCTCGACACCATGTACAGCACCATCCACGGCCCCGGCTACAGCGGCTCCAAAGGTCCCTCGACCAAGTACGTCCTCCCCACCGGCCAGCAGATCGACAACGCCTTCCACCTCTATGAAGTCGAGTGGTCTCCCGACAACATCAAGTTCTTCCTCGACGACCAGCTCATCGTCGAACGCACGCCCGAAGACCTTCCGCCCGGCGCCAAATGGGTCTACGACCATCCCTTCTACGTTCTGCTCAACTTCGCCGTCGGCGGCAACTGGCCCGGCGACCCCGACGACACCACGAAGTTCCCCCAGCAGATGCTGGTCGACTACGTCCGCGTCTACTCAAGAAATCCTCCGTCGAAAAAACCCAAGCTAGCCGCAATGCAGGGTCAGCCATGATCACCATCGACCTCGCGCCTCGCTCGGCAAACGGTGACTTCTCGACCTCCGGCCTCTCGCGCTTCCTCAACCGCGCCCGCCTCGCCGTCGGCCTCCGCGGCGAAGTCGACGTGCTCCTGACCGGCGACGCGACCCTTCGCCAGCTGAACAAGACCTTTCGCGCCAAAAACAAACCCACCGATGTCCTAAGCTTCCCCGCACCATCTGAATTTGCAAAAAAACACGCGGGGGATCTCGCCATCTCGCTCGAAACCGCCGCCCGTCAGGCCACCACCTACGGTCACACGCTCCGCGATGAAATAAAGGTCCTCATCCTTCACGGCCTGCTCCACCTCTCGGGCGAAGACCACGAAGCAGACAACGGAGAAATGGCCACCCGCGAAGCCACTCTCCGCCACGAACTCCGTCTCCCTGCCACCCTTATCGAGAGGACAGCGACAGCCTCACCCAAAAAAACATCATCAAGAAAGTCGTCATCCCGACCGAAGGCGACGTCCTTTGCCGTCGCGGTGGAGCGTCCCCCGCACTTAGCTCGCACCACCTCGAAGGCCCGCAGTGGAAAAACCAAGCGAGGCAGCAAATGACCGCCACCTACGCCTACGCCATCGCCCTCTTCCTTCTCCTCGCGGTCCTCGCCCTCTCCGCTTACGTCGACCGCATCTACTTCGAGATGGGCAAGTTCCTCTCCCGTGAGTACCAGGACAACATCGACTCCTGGGAGCAGGTCGTCGAACCTCGTCTCCGCCTCGGTCGCGAATCCATTGCCCTCTCCGCCTCAGTCCTTCGCCAGCTCACCCTCGCCACGCTTGCTCTCCTCGCCGGTCTGCGCCTCTACACCCACTCCACCCTCATTCCATCGCTGGCCCGAACTCCAAGTACAAGCGAGGTCGTCCGCGCTGCCTGCGAACTCATCATCCTCATCCTCATCTTCGACCGCCTCCTCCCCCAACTTCTCTTCAGCCGCACCCGAGGCCTCTGGATCGCCCGCATCCTTCCCGTCCTGCAGGCGCTCTTCTACCTAATCCTCCCCGTCACCATGCTGCTTCAACTGCTCCTCTCCATCGCCGCCCTCGCCGAACCCGAGGACCGCACCGAAGAGGACCATCCCTCCGAGGCCATGGACGCGCTCCTCGAAGCCGGCGAAGAAGAAGGCATTCTCGAAGAGTCTGACCGCGAACTCGTCCGCTCCGCCGTCGAATTCGGCGACAAGGTCGTCCTCGAGGTGATGACTCCGCGCCCTGAGATCTTCGCCGTCCCCGGCAGCCTATCCCTCCGCAGGTTCACCGCCGAGATCAACGAGCACGCCTTCTCCCGCGTCCCCGTCTTCTCCGGCTCGCTCGACAACATCACCGGCATCGCCTTCGCCCGCGACCTCCTCAAGGTCCTCGACGCCGACGCCGGCAACCGCAGCGTCGCCCAGATTCAGCGTCCCGCCGCCTTCGTCCCCGAAACAAAAAAAGTTGCCGAGCTCCTCCGCGAGATGCAGCGCGAAAAGCAGCACATGCGTGTCGTCATCGACGAGTACGGCAGCGTCGCCGGTCTCGTCACCATCGAAGACCTCATCGAGGCGATCGTAGGGAACATCGCCGACGAGCACGACGAGCCCGAGGCCGACGACGCCCCCATCCGCGAGCACAACGGCGCCTACGTCGTCTCCGGCTCCTATGAAATCTCGCGTCTCCGCGACCTCTTCGCCGACCAGTTCGAGCCCGCCAACCGCCGCCCTGCAGTTGAACCAGAGGCAGGCGAAGTCGCCGCACCCCATCCCGCCGACTCCGCCGAAGAGTACGACCTCCGCGACACGCGCGACGACCCCACCGCCCTCCGTATCCCCGAACACTACGAATCCACCACCCTCGGCGGCCTCGTCTCCGAGATCGCCGGCCACATCCCCCTCCCCGGAGAAGTAGTCGAAGAGGACGGTCTCCGCCTCGAAGTCCTCGCCAGCACCGATCGCCGCATCGACCGCATCCGCGTCAGCCTCATCTCGCCGCCGCATCCATAAAGGTGGCCGATAGCCCATGAAATCCGTATCATTGCTGCTGTTCCAGCAAAGGCTGCGCGTTAATGCAACCAGGGACAATTGACTCGAAAGTGCGGAGATTTGGGAAAGCACTGGAAACAACTTCTTCGTCAACCCGTCAAGGCCTTCCTGCTCGCAGCAGTGTGCAGTCTCTCGTCGAGTGCGCAGCCCCCGCCTCAGCGCTTCCATCAAACCCACCCCGCCATGGGCACAATCTTTACCATCGACCTCAACGTCAGCGACCAGGCCACAGCAGAACAGGACATGGATCTGGCCTTCGATGAGATCGATCGCCTCGAGGCTCTTCTCAGCAACTATCGTCCATCCAGCGAACTCTCCCGCATCGGCCGCGAAGCCGGCACCGCACCCGTCGTCACCGACCCCGAAACCTTCCGCTTCCTCGACCGTTCCATCTACTGGAGCCGCGTCTCTAACGGCGCATTCGACATTACCGTCGGCCCTCTCCTCCGCGCCTGGGGCTTCTTCTTCCATAAGGGACGGGTCCCTTCGCAGGCCCAACTCAACGCACTGAGAGACAAAGTCGGCTGGAAAAATATAGCTCTAGACCCACAGACCCGCACCGTCTCCTTTACCAACCATCAGGCGATGGAGCTCGATCCCGGCAGCATCGGCAAAGGCTTCGCTGTCGACAGCGTCGCCCGACTTCTTCGCAACCAGGGCGTCACCTCGGCCTTCATCTCGGCCGGAGGAAGCACCCTCTACGCAATCGGAGCTGTCCCAGGCACCGCAGGTTGGCCCGTAGACATTCCCGACCCGCGGATCCCGGGCAAAATCGCCGCCTCGGTCCTGCTCAAAGACACCTCGCTCTCCACCGGCGCCTGCACCGAGAAGTTCTTCATCAAAAACGGTCATCGCTACTGCCACATCTTCGATCCGCGCACCATGCGCCCCGTCGAAGGCATGTTGCAGACGACCGTCATCGACCCGAGCGCCACAGACAGCGATGCGCTCTCTACCGTCGTCTTCGTCCTCGGCCCCGACGCGTCCCGCAAACTATTCGCCTCTTTGCCCAACACACAGGCACTGATCTTCAACCAACCATCCTCCGGCCCGTCCTGTACCGCCATAAACTGGTCAGGCGAACCCTGCGGAACATCTTCCATCACCGCTGAAGGACCCCATCATGATTGATCGTCGTCTATTTGTCCGTGGCCTCTCCGCCGCCGTTGCCACTGCCTCCACTCTTGCCACAGACTCCGCCCTCGCCCAGGCGTCGCAGGCCGACACCGAAGCAGCGCGCCAGATCGCCCGCGCCACCGACAACTCACCCTTCCGGCTCGGAGTCATCGGCCCCGGCAGCCGCGGCAACGAACTCGTGCGCAGCTTCCTTCGCGTCCCCGGTGTCAAGGTTGTAGCGGCTGCCGACGTCTACCCCCCACGCTTCGCCCAACTGAACGAAGCCTGCGGCTACCAGGTCGCCTCACACGCCGACTATCGCGCCCTGCTCGATCGGAAAGACCTCGATGCCATCATCGTTGCCACGCCGCTCGGGCTCCACGCCCAGCACGTCCTGCCCGCGCTCGAAGCCGGCCACCACGTCTACGGCGAAAAAACCATGGCCTACACCATTGAGGACGCCGCAAAGATTGTGCACGCCACCGCGACACACAAACGTATCTTCCAGGTCGGCCACCAGTATCGCTACTCCCCTTGGATCCGCGCCGCAGTCGCCCGCGTCCGGCAGGGCGAGATAGGCGACGTCACCCATATCCTCGCCTATTGGAACCGCAACAACAACTGGCGCCGCCCCGTCCCCGACCCCTCACTCGAACGCCTCATCAACTGGCGTCTCTACAACCAGTGGTCACTCGGGCTCCTCGCCGAACTAGGCTCACACCACATGGACATCGCCAACTGGGTCTTCGGATCCACGCCCACCGCGGCCCTTGCCTCCGGCTCGATCTGTTACTACCACGATGGGCGCGAGACCGACGACAACGTTCAGGCCATCCTCTCCTACTCCGGTGGACGCCGCTTCATCTTCACCTCCATGACAGATAACGCCAAGATGGGCGACCAACTCTGGCTCTACGGAACCAAGGGCTCGCTCAATCTCACCCTCGAAGACGCGACCTTCTTCTACGAGCCCCGACCCATTGCGAAGATATCCGTTCAACCGAGGAACGGCAAGGCCGTCACCACCAGCGCCTCTTACAACCCACACGGAGAGATGCCCTACCGCGGCCCCGGCAAACCTGTCCAGGTCACCACAGCGGAAGACCCCACAACGGCAGCCACACGCGCCTTCGTCTACTGCGTCCGCACCGGCACAAGACCCATAGCCGATGAGCATGTAGGCTTTGGCTCGGCCCTTGCTGTAGTCCAATCCAATCAGGCCCGCCTCAAAAAACAGGAAGTGCCAGTGCCGGCCGCCATCTAGCTTGTAAGAGTCACAAACGGGATACAGTGTTTGCATGCACGCATCTCATCGCCGCTTTGTTCTCTCCAGCCTGTTCTGCCTCACTGTTCTGTGCCTGACATCGGCCCTTGCCCAAACAACCCGGTCCATTCACTCCGATCTGTCTCAGGTGACCGGGCCGCACAGCGATGTTCCCCTTCGCGTTGTCGGCGCAGGCCGCGCGGCCGAGGGCTTGCGTGCCGACTGGCAGGCGCAGCTCGCTACCGTGCAAAGCGAGATCGGCTTCCACTACCTGCGCATGCATGGCCTCCTCAACGATGAGATGGGTGTCTACACCGAGGACAAGCAGGGAAATCCTCAATTCAACTTCCAGTACATCGATTCCCTCTACGACGCGCTTCTCAAGCTGAACGTCCGTCCATTTGTCGAGCTCACCTTCATGCCGTCCAAGCTCGCCAGCGGCACCAACACAATCTTCTGGTGGAAGGGCAATACCTCACCTCCCAAAGACCCCGAGAAGTGGGCCATGCTCATCCGCGCTCTCATCGATCACTGGAAACAGCGTTACGGCGAAGCCGAGATCACTCAGTGGTACTACGAGGTCTGGAATGAGCCCGACATCCACGGCTTCTGGCCCTATCCGCTCGACGAGTACTTCAAGCTCTACAAGACCACCGCAGAAGCCATCAAAAAGGAATGCCCCACCTGTCGCGTTGGCGGACCCGCGTCGGCCATTCCCTACAAGGCAGAGGAAGAGTTCGAGAAGTGGGTCGCCGCAAACCGCGAGCCGGTCGACTTCATCGCGGTGCATGCCTACGGCGTCAAGCAGGGATTTCTCGACACCGACGGCACGGCTGGCACCATTCTCGATCCGGATTTAAATTCCGTTAGCGGTCGCATGCACCACTCACGCGAGCTCATCAAGGCCTCGGCCCTCCCCAACCTCGAACTGCACTTTACCGAGTGGAGCTCCGCCTACACGCCCACCGACTACATGCACGACCAATACCACCAGGCCAGCTTCATCCTCGACAAGGTCCGCCGCGCCACGCCCTACGTCGATTCCATGTCGTACTGGACCTTCACCGATATCTTCGAAGAAAACGGGCCGCGCTTCACACCCTTTCACGGCGGCTTCGGCATGATCAATCTCGAAGGCATCAAAAAACCCTCGTTCTATGCCTTCAAGTTCCTCGCCCAGTTAGGAAAACAGGACGTCCAATCCGATGACGCGCAGTCGTGGGTGACAAAATCGCCCGACGGTTCCGTCCAGGCGCTCGTATGGGACTACTCTCCCGTCGTGCCACCCCCGGGAAAGGTAGACCAGACCTTCTACAAACAGAATCTGCCTCCAACCTCCAAGGGTTCGCTCGAGCTTGACCTCTCGCACGTTCCCGATGGCGACTACTCGCTAGCGGTCTATCAGATCGGCTACAAACAGAACGACGCCTACACTGCATACCTCGATCTAGGGGCTCCGAATCAGTTGACCCGCGAACAGGTCAGCACTTTGAACGCCTCGAGTGCCGGCGCTCCGGTCAGCCAGTCGAAGGTCAAGGTGTCGTCCGGCCACTTCTCTAGATCTGTGCCTCTGCGCTCTAACGACATCTTCCTCTTCGTGCTGACCCCCATCATGGCAAAGCGGTAGCGTGAAGGTCACCACAGCCGAAAACCCCACAACCGCAACCTGGCCGCCCGACCACCCAAATTTCAGATCTGGGCCACCGCCTCTCGGGAGGAGCAAGCTGGGCGGGACTAGCGGTCGCTCTTCGATTCAGCGGGTGTTCCGATCGGGTAAAAAGAGATCGTTGCGTTACTCAGTATCGCCAATTGGTTGCCGCCAGGAGAGAGCGCGAAGGATTGTTCGACCAGCGAGACGCCGGGAGTCGTGGCGAGGAAGAGGCGTCTGCCATCGGTGGCGCGATAGACGCTGAAATCCTGCTCAGTGAGGTCTTCTTTATGAAACCGGTCGCCGTTGTTGAGGGGCTGTCCAGCGTGGACCACACGGACGACAAACTCACCTTGCGTGCTGCTGCTCGAAGACTGCTCGATCTCATGGGGCGAACCATGGCCCTGGAGGATAGGGTGCCCGTCGAGCCTCAGCATGCGATACCAGTTCTCAAACCCGGAGGACGAACAGCCCACAAGGAAGAGTAACTTCGGCAGCGGCGTGGAGACGTTAGGGCGGCATCCGGAGATGGTGGTGGCGACGGTGCGGTCCGTGTGGTTCCAGAGGTGTTCGCTAATGCGCCAGCGGTCGTTGCCAGCAGAGGTGACGCGGATCTCGCCGTCGTCGGACAGGATAGGTGCGGGCTGCGTGGAGCTTTGGCGAGACGTAAGAAGAACATTGAAGTCACGGTCGAAGAGTTGAATATCAACATCTTCTTCAGGTTCCACATGGAGTGCGGTAACGAGTAGATCATGTATCTCTTTGGCATAGCGCTCATGCAGAACTCCAACAGCCATGCGGTCGCCGGAAGGAGATACGGAGACGAATGCGAGCCGGCCCGAGAGGGCGACCGAGCGGACGACATCGAGGTCGGGACCAAGCAAGCGTAGCTGATGTCCCAGGTGCACCAGGATCTTGCCGGGGCCGGCGGGCCAGATATATTGGCCTTCCCCCTGTACCTGCCATTCCCGCGCACGCTTGACGGCAAGCGTCCGGGGGTCGAGTAGGATGGCGCGCACGGTGCGCATGGTCTCGCTATGAACGCCGCTGGCGTAGCGCTGGCGCAGGGTGTGAGGGTCGAAGGTAAAGAGGAGGTTGTCAGAGTCGAGATAGATGAGCGTTGATTCGTAGTCGAACGCCTGGTATTCGCGATGATCGTGGGGAATGTAGCCGAATTGCGCGGCAGAGAGCGTGCCTGAGGCACGGGACAGCTCGTGGCCGATGGTCGAAGGCACGACGCTGCAAGGCGCGGTACAGATCTCAGTTTCATCTGCCTCAGGCGGGGCAGCAGGCGCGGGCTCGGGTTTGGGAACTCCGATGGAGATTGGCGCCGGGGGCAAGCTCGGAGGTTCGGCCCTGGCGGTGGCGGTCGAAGCATCGCCGGAAACCGCAGCCGCACTGGGCATAAGGACGAGCTGAGTCGTTTGACGTTCGAGAAGAATATTGCCTTTGACGGCAGTCAGGACGGAGGAGCCGCCGGGCCCCGTTCCTACACTCAAGGTTACCTTGTTGAGGCCGATAACAGAGCCGGCCGCGATCTGACCGGGGCCTTTTGCGGCGCCGTATTCTCCGATTCTCGCCATCATAGCGCCACTGAGATCGAGCCGTGACTGCGGCATGTTATTTGAGTGTCCGGGGATCGTTTGGACGGCCGACCCGTTGACAAAGCCGCTATCAAGGTACGGGCGTTCTTCATCCCTCCACGGTGTGACGATAAGACCAACGAGAGTGAAGTCAACCGGAGTGGAGTGTCCGTCGCAGTTAGCATGGTCGAAGAGAATAGTAAGGCTGGAGCCTTTGTTCTGTTTGGATCTCCGCTCGAAGTCGACGATGCGACCGGAAACGAGGGCGCCGGTGCGGAGCAGGCAGGTGGGACCCTGCCAATCCAGCCGCGTCTTCGCGAGAACAGGGGTTCCGCGAGCGAGTTTGCCCGCATTGAGAGGGATCAGGAGCTCGGCCTGGAGCGGAATTTGAGGGTTGATGCGGTATTGCTTTTCGTCCGGCGAATGCTGAGCGCTACAAGGCACGACAGGGCACAAAAAAATAAGTGAGAGTGCAGACAGGGGCCAGCTCATCCTTGGAGAGGCAAAACGACTGAGCATAAGGAGCCCCCGGTGGACACAGTATAGACATTTGTCTGCGCTGTACACGGAATCCGGCTCAATTTTAGAGAATATATCTAGAAAACGATTTTTGATGGCTGCAGGCAGTTCGTTATTTTCAAGATGGCCGCTAACATACAGCCTCCACCTATTGGCGGGCCCTCTCTTATATCAATTGGCGCACA
>DATHQG010000243.1:0-3604 GCA_035483075.1 Edaphobacter sp.
CAGTCTTCCTATCTCAGTCCCCGGCGGAACCAGCTTGGGCGCACCGGCCAGATCAAGATGCGCCGCACCGAAGATCTCCCTGCACCACTGCCGCTGATACAGCTCCACCATCTGCGAATGGGTCGCATTCGTATGCTCGGACACCCGCGCCCCACCCCAACGCGAAAGAACGTACTCCGGCAGATTCAGCCACTGCCGGCCCTCCGGCAGTCCCTGCAACTGGTCTGCATAAAGTTGATATAGCGTGTTGATCCGTATGAGCTGGATCCCCGTCAGCTCACGCAGCCTCTCCGGGCTTATCTTGCGATGCAGCGCCCGCTCCGCCTTGATGGTGCGTTCATCGCGATAGCAGAACGGATCGGCGAGCGCCTTCCCCTCCGCATCCACTCGCACATAGTCCACCGCCCATCCATCCACCGCAATCGAGCGGACCCCTTCCTTCGCGATTGCCGCGCACTGCCGAAGCCCATGTTCCAGCCCCGCCTCGATCATCTCGAGGTCCCAATGCAGCCCGCCATTCACCTCGCGCGGAGCGTTCGCGAACCGATGCACGAGCGTAACCACGGCCTTACCCACAACCCATCGCAACAGAGACACCCGGCAACTCTCCGCCCCCAGGTCCACCGCGATCGAAGCCCGTACATCTGCAGGCAGCAGCGCCATCTCAGGCGTTCGCCTCCTCATCTGAAATCTTTCTTCATCGCAGATACGCCTCCGTCAATCCACCATCGACCGGAATCAAATGCCCCGTCGTGCATCGGGCAAGCGGACCGGCCAGAAACATGATCGCCTGCGCACAATCCTTCGGATCGATCGGCTGATGCGTCAAAGTTCGCGTCGCATAAAACTTCGCCAGTTCGTTACGTAGCCCATCGTCTGTGTCCTTCTCATCGAACGGTAGCTTGTACTTCTTCAGCGAAGCAATCACGCGGTCCCGCGGGAACATTGTCGAACCCTTGACCACGGTCGCCGGCGAAATCCCGTTCACCCGCACTTTCGGCGACAGCGTGACCGCCAGCTCGCGAACAAGATGACTCAAGGCCGCCTTGCTCACGTCGTAAGCCTCACTCCCACGCTTGGCGACGACTGCATTCGCCGAACTCGTCAGCACAACGCTCGCATCGATCCCCTGCTCGGCAAAGATCTTCGCGGACTCGTCCGTCAACAAATAGTTCGCCGTGACATTGACCTCCAGCGTCAACGCCCACTGCGCATCGCTGATCACACCGTCCGGCGAAGAAGGAAACAGCGCCGCCGTATTGATCAGAATATCGATCCCGCCAAACTGTTTGATCGTCGCATCCAGCGCCGCCTTGATCGCCTTTCGATCACGAATGTCGATGCTCGTCCAGCCCACCGCTTCTTTTCCGGCAATCGCCTTCGTCTCTTCAGCCACGGCCTCTGCGCCCTTCACATCGCGGTCCGCCACCATCACGTGCGCTCCACGCTCCCCCGCCAGCAGAGCGACCTCGCGCCCAATCCCGCTCCCTCCACCAACGACGAGCGCAACACGCCGGCTCAGTTCCTTCTCCGGAGGCTGCCTGCGGATCTTTGCCTCCTCCAGCTTCCAGTACTCAATCCGAAACGCCTCGCTCGGTGGCAGCGCCACATAGTTTGCATGCACCGTAAACTGGTTCGCCGAAGCCGCTGGCCCCGCCTGCGGAATCTCCTTGCAGTCCACGCCGGCGCCAAGCGCACCCGCGCCCTGCATCACACCAATCGCGTTGATATAAAACTCACCGGTAATCCGCGACTCGGTCTTGTTCTTCCCGAAGCTGAACATCCCCACACCGGGTAACAGCACTACCGTCGGACTCGCATCGCGCACTGCAGGCGAATCCTTCACCGCATGTTTCTTGTAATACTCCGCATACTCGGCCCTGTAAGTCTCAAGCGCTGTCTCGATCAACTCCTTCAACTCAGCAGGCTCGCCAGCGGGGTTCCACTTGATGAACATCGGCCGGATCTTCGTCCTGATAAAGTGGTCCGGGCAGCTAGTCCCCAGATGCGCAAGCTTCTCCGCCTGCGCCGAATTCACAAACCCCAGCACCTGCGGCGAATCCGAAAAGCTCCCAATACAACGCTGCTTCCTCGAAACTGCGCCACGCAGATAAGGCATGATCTGCAGCGCAATCTCCGCGCGGTCCTCCCGCGCCTTCACTTTTCCCCCGCCAAAGTGCGCATGCCCCGCAGTCGACCCATGGCGTTCGATAAACTGCCCCAGCTGGTCGATGATCGTAATCGTATTCAGATAGCTCTCACGCTGCGTATTCCCCCACGTAAAAAGCCCATGCCCACCCAGCACAACGCCATCGCATCCCGGCGTCTCTGCGACGATCTTCTTCAGCATCATGCCCAACTCAAACCCGGGCCGCTGCCAGGGCAGCCATGCCAGCTTATGCCCAAACTCCTTATTGAATTCCTCCATCTTGATCTTCCCGTTCGCCGAGGCCGCCAGCGCGATCCCCCAGTCCGGGTGCAGATGGTCAACATGCGGAAACGGCAAAAACCCATGCAGCGGTGTATCGATTGAAGCCGCAACAGGATTGTTCCCAAACGTACACAGCGGATACATATCCACCATCTCGTCTTCCAGGTCCACATCGCGATACGTCTTCTCAAGCGCCAGCAGCTTCTCCAAATAAAGCGTCGCAAAGCCCGCCCGCTTGATGCTCCCCAGGTCGCCCCCGCTCCCCTTCACCCAAAGGACCTGCTTCGTCCTTCCATCCAGCGGATCGACCTGCTCCAGCTTCGAGCTGGTGTTCCCCCCGCCAAAGTTCGTAATCCGCAGGTCCGACCCCAGCAAGTTCGATCGGTACCTCAGCAACTCCGGTGCATCCAGCTTCGCCGCAACCAACTCGTCCCACCGATCTTCCAGGAACCGAAGGCCGCTCCTCTGTGCTGTCATGTGTCTACCTCTGTCGTCGCCAAATCAAGCCCCGACTATCATTCCACAGGCAACACCAATACGGCAACTATTTCCAATGTGAAAATAGTCGGTCCGCGAACAAAGGGCCGCACCCTAACTAAGCAACGACTCCCGCGTCACCATCCGATGCGCCACATAGTTATACGGTGGCACCGTCTGCCCCTTCAGCAACGAGAGCCCAAGATGGATCAGACTCGGCCCATACGAACTCGTCTCATGCGAAACCGACCCAATCAGCGGCGACTTGTCCTTCCGCATCTCCTGGATCGCCTCAGCGATGCAATCCTGACCCACAATCGCCACGTGGCGCTCGCGCTTCTGCTCCCGCACTGCGTCCACCGCACCTAACCCGCTCGAGTCCGTCGCCGCCGCAATCAAAATATGTTTGTCCTTGGGATGCCGTTGCAGAAAATCCGACACCAGCTTCTTGCTCCGGTCCCGCATCCCGCGCCCATCGATCCGCACAAACGCCTCCACCGGCAGCTCCGGATGGCCTGCCCTCACACCCTCGAACGCACCGGTAATTCGGCTCTGCACCAGCTGCCCCGCCTCCGGAAGGTCGAGCCCGATCACCCAGTCCACCTGACCGTCCCAGTTCGCAGTCGCATGCGCGGCCAACGCCTCTCCTGCTTCAATCCCGACCCTGTAGTTGTCCACTCCAAAATACGTCGCATG